>CAZRAG010000019.1:4797-22024 GCA_964598125.1 uncultured Pseudomonadales bacterium | reverse complement strand
GCGCACGTAGTAGCCGTTGAAGTGGAAGGAGAAGAAGAGCTCCGCCACCTTGCGGCTTAAGTACAAAATACAAATTTGTACAAATTTGGCCATGACCACAAACTGTCAGACCTACGATCAAACGGTGTCCCAAACCGGTTGGTCCAACACGGTTTATGCTTCCGGCGCTCAGGCCAGTTACACTGTGCAGTCTGCTCTCAACTGGGATACCACCTACTACTGGCGGTCGTATGCTGTTGACCAACTGGGCTCAGATGTGTGGAGTGATACTCAAGCCTCACCCTATTCCTTTACCACCAACCGGACACCTTCGGCGCCCACCAACTTAGAGGCAGAAGGAACCACCAACCCCACCGGAATTATCGACCCCACACCGGAGTTTTCGGCCATTTATGATGATCTCAATACCAGCGACACGGCCATTGCCTACCAAATTGAGGTCAATACTGCGAGTAACTTTACCGGTACCGTGATGTGGGATTCCGGAAAGGTGAGTATTTCGGCTCTTAATGAAGGGACCCGCTCGGCCCTTATTCCCTATGCAGGAACGGGTCTTTCTCCTGATACAACGTATTACTGGCGAATTAAATTTTGGGACAGCTTCAATGTTGAAGGGGTATGGAGTTCGGAGACGGCTTCAATTACCAACGGCTCAATTGGAGATCTGAGTAGTTGCACGCTTGAAGAAGGACCTGAGGATGATCAGATCACAATTCACTGGGAATATGGTGTGGGCTATCCTGGTGAAGTTGAGATCCAAAAAAATGTGGATAGCGCTGGATTCTCAGCGTTAACCACTTCTACCCCCCCACTGGCATCACATGTGGATAGCAATATCTCCACTACGCATACGTATCAATACCGGCTCCGGGTTGCGGTGGGAGGTGACTATAGCAACTGGTGCACTACCGCGCTTTTGAACCTTGATACTGGTACGATAATGTTCGAAAACGTCAATTTTGACTAAGCAAACATGAAACAAACAACGCACACGCTTTCACCGAGGACACTGATTGTGGCGGCCATTTTCGCAATTTTTGCTGTAATTTTTCTTACTGCTTTATGGGTAATTCGCCGAAATGAACGGCTGATTCCCTATTCTTATGAAACGGAAGAAACCGCCTTACAACAAAACCTGCTCAGCCCTTGGCATTACTCTGGCACTGCCAAGGCAGCCCACGTCCAAACCCAGTTTGGAAAAGATAACGAAAATGCCAAATTACGCGTTTCTCGTGATAACAGTTCACTCGAATTCCAGCTGCCACTTAATCGTAGTCGTTTGACCGCGCAACATGATACCCTCACCTACTCCAATGATCAAAAAAAGCAAGAAGTCACGTACAAAATTCTACCCAACGGCGTAAAAGAAGAAATCATTCTGCACGAAAAACCAACTACGAACATTGTGACTTCACAAGTCCTGCTTAAGAATCTCCAGGGTAAGGCTGATCCCCAATCTCCACGATTTTTCGATAAAAACAACATCTACCAGTTCCATTTTGCGCCTCCTTTTGTGGAAGATGCCAAAGGTGACCGCACCTATCAAGTTACCTACACTTTTCTACCTATAGATACAAAAACTGAATCGGTAAGCACCAACTTTACCGATGTAAAAATAGCCACTGAGCTAGTGTCAAACCAAACCTATGTCCTGGCCTTAATCATTGATTCGCAGTGGTTAGAAAGCAGTGATCGCGCCTATCCGCTCAAAATTGACCCAACGGTTTTACACGAAAGCACCCCCACCATTTCCGTCGCCACCCATGACAACATGCGGCTGGGAACCCAAACACCCAGCATTCGCTTTGCCTCAACCGATCCTGGCAGTCAAGATTTGGAGTATCAAGTCCAGTGGGCCACCGATAGCAGCATGGCAGGGGCCACAACAGTAAATTCAGAAACCGGTTCTGGCTTTTCTAATGTTGATACACCTAGTGATACTCACCCATTTACATCGGGTGAGGCCATTCAATTTACTTTTCCCACACTCACAAATAGCACAACGTATTTTTACCGCATTCAATCCAAGGTATCTGGTGGAAGTTACGATGCCTGGACCACCATCCGGTCTTTAACGATTGATACCTCGAGACCTGATGCAACCTGGTTCCAAACGCACTCCGACCAGTTCAGTACGGGCACGTATGGTTCAGATATCCGCATCGACACCAGCAATAACTTGGTCTACACGCGAGATACCAATGTGTATACCCCCATTCAAGTCACAAACTCTGGAGGAACATTAACTAACCATGACTTGCTTGTTAACCTCAATACCGCCACCATTATTAGTCAAGGCAAAATGCAGGCTGACTGTGACGATCTCCGGTTCTATAACAATCCGGAATTTAGCACTTCTTATACCTATTGGATCGAGTCCGGCTGCAACACGGCGAACACGCAAGTGTGGGTGCGTATTCCGAGTTTAGCCACGGGAACTACCACCATTTATGCCGGTTATTTGAACCCGGGTGCCTCGGCTGGTTCCTCTGCCTGGAGTGGAAGCGTGATTATTCCTAAAACCGCCTCTTGCCCTGGTGGAAGTACTCGCGTTACTGCCCTCGATGGTCTTTACTTACGAGGTGCCAGTAGCTATGGAGGTACCGGAGGAACCGCCACGCACCGCCACACGGTATCAGGAACCACCGGATATACCCTTCCTCGCGGAGCGGAAGGCGTCTGGGCTGGATGTGGTCACCAACACCGTGGTGATCACACCCACACCTTTAGCTTTAACTCCACCTACGCCAATACCGCTCCGCCATCGATTAATACGGTATTTTGCAGTTACAGCAGCTTCCCTCAGCTCCAAACCACTGATGCGGCTTTCTTTAGTTCTACACCCACAGGCTGGACCCATGATGCGAACTTTGATACTCGTTTCATGGTTGGTTCAGACACCTATGGAGTCACCGGTGGTGGATCCCATATTCACGAATTTAGTGGCAATATTAACAGCGCTTCGGGTGGGTTGGAGTCTTCAAGCTGTTCCAGTCAAACCATTCGGGGAGGTACCCATAACCATGCGGTTTATACAGCAGGTTCAAATAATGACTTGTCAACCGTTACTGCTCTCCCCCCCTACCAAGATCAAATCGTGGCTAAACCAAACAGTGCCAATGCCAGTGTTCCTCAAGGGGCAATCTTGCCATTTACCACGGCGACTCTTCCGCCTTATGGGTGGACCCAATACTCTGCACTCAATGATGTCTTTCCCAGAGGAAACTCAACTGCAGGTGGAACGGGCGGCAGTACCACCCACACCCATACTTTTTCACTTACGATTAATGGAACACCTTCCTACACTGCTCAGTCTACCGATATTTATACCTTCGTCACTGGGGCAACTTTAGGAGTCGGCAGAGACACACCGACCGAGGGTCATAGTAAAAACGGAACTTCTGGAACGGGCACCTCTGAACCACCCTACTTCAATACTGTTTTTGGCCAAAAAAAGACAGACTCCACCTCAAAGACTGTATTGCCAGAGGTCAATAGCGTCACTGACACAATCACTTCAACTTCAATCACCTTAGCCCATATCTCTGCCTACCCCAACTGGAATGAAGTGGTCTTTAATGAAGTGGAAACATACGGCGACCTCAAAGTCCAGGTCGCCTATGACAGCGGTGGTGTGATTGTGCCTATTCCTGATGGTGCTTTGCCCGGCAACTCTACTGGTTTTGACACCTCTCCCATCGATATTTCCGGTCTTTCACCCACCACCTACCCCACTATTTATTTGCGAGCTACCATCACCAGTGACGGAGCAAGTGATCAGTCAGCCCAACTTCTTGACTGGGAAATCAACACCGTAGCTAAACCAAGCCCACCCACCGGCTTGTGGGTGGAAGGACAAGCCAACCCTACCATCACTACCCTCACACCAACACTTTCGGCAATCTATGAGGATTTTGAGGTCAATGACCAGGCAACGGCTTACCAGATTCAGGTGAGTTTAGGAACCAATTTTGCCACCAATTCTTGGGACACCGGAAAAATCGCCCTTGATCCCGATTTAAACCGTGGCAGCCGTTCCACCGATGTGACCTACGGTGGCGAAACCCTCATTCAAGGCAGAACCTACTACTGGCGCATTAAGTTCTGGGATAGTCATGATCTTGAAGGAAACTGGAGCAACAATTCCGAGAACTTCCTGGTTCTGAACCTGGCTGGACCAACAAGTTGTATCGCGCTCTACAATGCTCAAACAAATGAGATTGACATTACTTGGGTTGATCAGGACACAGAAGAAGACAATTTTGTGATTGAAAAACTCACGGAACCAGGCTCCTTTGGCCCACTGATTACCTTGGGAGCTGATGTTACCAGTCACACCGACACTGATGTTGCTCCAAGCTCCGTGTACCAATATCGCATCAACGCCATTCGCGATTCGATCATTTCTGCCTGGTGCACAACTTCCCGCGTGAGTTCGAGCATTGGAACGTTCATGGTTAATTAAAACAAGCAATAAGGAATATCTTTGCGTTCGCTCTCCCCTGGAAGGATATTCCCAGGAATATCCTTCCAGGCTAAGATGCTTGCAAAGATATTCCTTGTTCGATGAATTGACAGCCACCTCAAACTATTCCATACTGTTTCTGATATCCATCTGCCTATGCTGCCGCCACTTGAATCAGCTCACATCGAAACCTCTCATTTAGCAATGCCAGGGCAGGTTTTGGCGCAATCTGCGCCAGCCACCCCTCCATCTCGCTCTCGCTTGGCTCTGCCTCGTCGTCGTTTCTCCGTTCCCCCGGCTCTCATGGGAGTCGCCTTCGCGGCTATCGCTATCCCGGCGCTCTTTCTCTACATCGTCCAACCTCGACAGCCAAAAATGACTCAAGAACAGCAGCAAAAAATGGCTATGTATCTTGATGAAAACAAACAATCCCAAGAAGGCATGGTGGCCGCCGCTCCCCAACAAAATGGTCAATATGTGGCAGCCGATCTCACTTCCGCCGATACCGCCGGCGCGGTTGACGATGGAAACCTGATAGCCACCGCCGACGCCAACCTTGCTTCTGCTCCGGTCAAAAACAAAACCTATGCCTATCACCTCACCCTGGCCCAAGGCTTTCTCAAAAAAGCCATTGAACTTTCCAAACAAACCAGTGGTGCTTCCCAGACAGAACAACAAAAACAAGAAATCAAAAAATATCTTGACCAAGCTCTGGAATCGGCCAACGCCGCCATTGAAGCCGATGCTCGCGAAGGCGCTGGTTTTCTCGTTCGCGCCCGCATCTACAAAACTGGTAGTGTCCTTGATACCTCTCTCACGGAGTTAAGTGACCAAGATTTGCAAATTTCTCGTGCCCTTGGTGTAGATAGCAATTACCTCGACAAATCTCAGGATATCTACGATCTTCTCCCCACCCAACAGGCCAACGACTTAGCGAATGCCCCAATCGTGGCCGATGCCGAAGAAGGCAATGACGCCTCAGTTTCTGCCAGTACTGTTGGTAACGCCCAAACTGGAACCGTGGTCTTGCCAACGGGACAAACAGAAGTTGCCGTTTCCCTTCCTTCTCTTACTGGCTCACAATCCGTCCAAGTTGAGGCTGCAGCCGGAGAAAGCACCGGTGGAGCCACCTTTATTATTAAAAACCGAACAGCCGGAACGGGCTTTACTATCGAATCCACGCAAGCCGTTGATCACAATGTCACTCTTGAGTGGCGGATCATTAATCAGTAGACTGTACTAAACTATTGCTCGCCATGGCCCTTTCCGGAAACCAGGCAGCAATACATACTCTTTCTTCGACAAACGCAAAGGAAGCAGGGAGGAACACATTTATATGAAAAATCGAGATATCATCGCTTCGATCGCGAGCAGCCTCGTACTCGTGGCGGCATTCCTTTTCCCAATCTGGTTTTTGCCAGTTACGGTGAATGCCTTTGGATTCCAAAAGCAGTATCTTCTCGTTGCCATGGCAGCGGTCATGCTCCTTTTGTGGATCGTTCAATCGCTCAAGAATAAGCGTGTGCTTCTCAGTCTTTCAACTTTAAATGTACTCCCGGTATTGGCCGCAGTGGTGACTGGCATTTCTGCCTTCATTATTCCAAACACCATGTATCAGCTCTCTGGCCGATTCATCACCTTGACGGCAGTAGCCGTTATGCTGCTGTTTGGTGCGAGTGTTGCCCGCCGAGTGACCTGGAATCAACTGCTTAAGGTCTGGCTCTACACGTCATCCTTGGTGAGTGTGTTGACACTGCTCCAATTGACTCCTTTTAGTCCAGCCAGTTTGCTCAATCAAGTTCTCGGGACCAGCTTCCCCACCACTTTGATTTTTAATCTGACAGAATCACCCTTGGTGTTTGTGACCTTTGCCATTCCTGTTGGCTTAGCTGGCTTGGTCGCCACCTTAAAACAAACCAACAAAAAAGCAGACTCACTGGCCATGAATCTTCTCCAAGGACCGCTCCCTTGGTCCGTCATTACCCTCGCAACCTCTGCGGTAGCAACAGTGGCAATGGTGACCGATCAGGCACTGCGTCCCGTTTTGCTTCCTTTCCGCTATGGCTGGAGTATCGCGGTGGAAAGTTTCAAACAGCTTCCCACTTTCCTGGTTGGATTTGGTCCAGAAAACTTTGTCAGCGCTTTTCACCGTTTCCGTGATGTGAGCTACAACACCACCCAACTCTGGGATATCCGCTTTGGTACCAGCAGTTCAGAAGTGCTCCACTCTCTCACCACCACTGGTGTCTTAGGAATGGGTACTCTTCTGCTCTTTTTAGTGGCTCTCTTGTTAGCTGCTAAGAAACTGGCAAAAGTGAATCCTTCATTGCTGGTGTTTGCCTTAGCACAGGGAGTTTTGTTCTTTATCCTGCCATTCAGTTCTCTCACTTGGGCCGTATTAGCCATCACCGGTTTAGTGGTGATGAGCGAACTTCGTAAAGAAAAGTCATCGACCATCAAGGATGTTGTGGTCATGCTTTCGGCCATCCAAATCGTGCCAGAAGGCAGTATGAAGGCCGTCCGAACCAATGCTGGGTTTGCTTATGTAGTTTCTGCTTTAGTAGCTCTGCTTGGAGTGGCGAGTCTGTACATGGCCGGTCGCGTGTACGCCTCCAATGTTATGTACTATTTGGCCCTTCGTTCAGCTAACAACAACGATGCCGTTAAAACGTACGAACAACAACAATGGGCCATTCGTTTGAATCCCGCTGATCCGCTCTATCGCCGCAGCTATGCCAACACCAATTTGGCAATTGCTCAAGCTCTCTCTCAAAAAGGTGAAGAACTCACCGATGAGGAGCGTCAAACCATGTCCGAATTGTTGCAACAAGCCATTCGTGAGGCTCGCAACAGTGCCACTCTCAACCCGGCTCAAACCGAAAACTGGGAAGCCGTTGCAGCTGTGTACTCACAACTCTTGGATGCTGAGGGTGCCGATCAATGGGCCAACGCCGCTTTAGTCCAGGCCATTCAAACTGATCCGGTTTCACCAGGACTTCGTCTTTCTTTGGCCGGTTTGTATCGCCAGCTCAAGCAACCAGTCCAGGCTCAACGATTGATTGAGCAAGCCATTGAACTCAAACCTGATTGGGCCAATGCCTACTACAACTATGGCGATATTCTTGAGGTCCAGGAACAGCCTATTCTGGCTTACCAGTCCTATCAGCAAACACTGCAATTGCTGCCCGCTGAATCTGAGGACCGCAAGGCTGTCCAAACAAAACTTGATGAGCTCAAACCCAAGGCCGAAGCTGCTCTGGCCGAACTCCAAAAACAACAGGCTGAAGCTCAAAAAGCTCAGGGACAACAAGGCCAAGGTGCTCAAGGCGGAAATCAAATTCCCACACCCAACCAGCCAACCGTTCCTGATGAGCAACCACAGGTTGAAAACCCACCTGCCGGCTTTGAGGAGATCGTGAACAACGAGCAACCTGAGCAGCAACCACAAGAGGAGGCCACCCCTTCTCCAACGGGTGAGAACATCGTTCTCCCAGAAGACGTTGGCTTCTAACAGAGAATCGATAAGAACTTTAAAAAGCCCCTCGAATGAGGGGCTTTTTGCTGGTTCATTGAGATATGGAAGAAATGTGTGCCTTACACTGCTCACAAAAAAGAGTGAAAAATGTTGGGAAACTATTCGTTACACACCACAAAGGATTGACTCGTAAACCGAGTCCCATCAAGGTTGCCAACATTGCAGTAGTTGTTGCAACGCGTCTGTGACTCGCTAATCGAGGTGTCTGAACTGTTTTCCAGATTGCCCCAAAGGCAGTACACATCCGTATCGGTTCCGCTACGCCAATAACTGTAGTTAAAGATGCCCGTGGAGAGCGTATCCTTTGGCAAACGCCCCATATAGGTATTCGTGCCAATAGCAAACTCGTTGCCCCATTCAAAGGTGATATCCGTACCATCTGTACCTTGAAAACGGATCTTGTAGTCATTACTACTGCCTGGATATTGCTGATAATCGTTATAGAGCAAGCGTAGAGCCGTCTGCAATTGGCGCAGATCGTTTTTGCGTTGTGAGTCTCTCGCCCGCTCACGAGCACCACTCAAGTTTGCTAAAACTAAACTCGCGAGCACCCCGATGATGGCGATCACAATGAGCAGTTCCACCAAGGTAAAACCAGATTGTTGAGAACGAAATTTGAACATCACCAGGCCTCCGTGAGTGTTGTATTGGAACTGTGGACACAGTAATTGCAGTAGGTTGTATTGTTGGATTCAGAACACACCTTGTCTGTGTACTCTGTTTGAATATCACCATCTTGATCGTTTTCGAGAATTGCGCACAACCGATACTTGGTAAGCACATCGTTCACTTCATAGTGATATTGGAATGTTCCGTTTGCGGGATCACCAGGAAGCATGGACATGTACACCGTTTCTGGATGACCGTTCTCGGAATTTGTGAAGGCCTCTACTCCCCAGCGGAAGGGACGGATACGTCCATTCCCCGTAGAAGCCATGGTTTCTGGGTATTGGCCGTTATCACTTATGTACATTTCCAGCGCATTTTGAATTTGAGATAAAGCATTCTTGCGTTCAGCATCCCGGGCTCTGGCACGCGAAGACAGATAGTTGCTGCCCACCAGCCCCGTAAGAATGGCAATGATGGTAATTACCACTAACAACTCAATAAGGGTAAACCCCTTTTGTGATAGATATTTCTGACGTGTTGATTGTCTCTTCATGGTTTAATCTCCCGATGCACAGGATGCGTCATAATAACAGCCCTCTCCGGACGCATTACAGCGATAACTTGATCCTGGACAACACGTTCCGCATTTTCCAGGAATACACGGACAATAGGCACCAGGATCATTCGGGGCGAGTTGTTGATTCTCGCGAATATCATCGGTGATTCCGTAGTTGTAATCATTGGTTCCGTCACCATCATCATCTGGGCCACACCCAGCACCGCAACCAATCTCCACAATTGCTGGGTCGGTTTCGTCGGATAAAACCGTGTAAAGCCAGTAGTGCTGGCCATCATCACTCACTCGATATTCGTATGGTTGATGGGTAACCGGATCGCATAAAATAGCGGGCAAATAAGGAGCAAGATTAGCCGTGCCACAATCATCAGGGGAATCCATAATATCGGCAGGCGGATACATTTTCTTGTCAGTATTGTAGGCCTCAAAATGAACTCTGTACTCCTCTAAATCTGCCTTGCGTTTGGCATCTTGGGCTCGTTCGATATGACGAGGAATGAGAAAAATTGCACTGAGTGTAATCAAAATAAGCAGAATGGCCGTGGCGATAAGGAGTTCCATCATGGTAAAGCCAGGAAGCCGCCGGTGGAACCACTTTGAAGACACAAAAAAGTGAGACATTACTATCAGTATATCGGAAAAAAAGTGTGTTCTCTACACGGGGGTTTACATGAAAGATTTAGAGAGAATCCCCGACTTGCTCGACTTCGTTGCGCTCGCTGGACTAGGACTTGATCTCGTGCAGCTCAATAAAAACAAACAACCACCTATGGTAGCTGTTTGTTTTTGTGGACCTACCGGGAATCGAACCCGGAACACGGCTATGCGAAAGCCGCGGTATACCGTTTACCTATAGGCCCCCGGTATGAACTGAGTGAATCTTACCAGAAAAAGAAGATTTTTTTTGGATTATCCTTTGAGTTGGGCACCGGGTGGCTTCGCTCGTTTCCCCACTCACCACCTGAGGGGATTCCACCACTCGCTACGCTCGGGTACTTTCAGGTGCTCGTTTTCTCTCGCACTTGATATGGAACGTGGGCTCGCTCCTAGCCACATCCGCAATACATAAAAAAATCCACTGTTAGTGGATTTTTTTATGTATGTGGACCTGAGGGGATTCGAACCCCTGACCTTCTGTATGCCATACAGACACGCTAGCCAACTGCGCCACAGGCCCGTTGAAGAACTCGATTATAACATGTTGATTTCTGCCCTGCCCGCCCTGGAAGATACCCCAGCAACACCATTTACCGTGAATTTTTATTTCTTTAATGGAGGACGGTAGGCTAATTTTGGCTTGTGTTTGGTTGATGGCAGAGTAAAAACAGGAATTCCTTGTGAAGTCTCGCTCATTCTCGAAGAGGTCTCATCGCTCTTCGCGAGTAAGCGAGGAGATTTTTCCACGATCTCATGAATCCGTTGTTTGAGTTCAGGTAATCCGTCATGCGTGGCAGCCGAAATCAGTAAGAGATCACGTTTTTCCGACCATTCCTTTTGCAAAAGATCAAGAAAATCAGCAGAGAGAATGTCTTTTTTATTTATCACAATCAAGAATGGTCGCTGTGCCAAATCAGGATTATATTCTGCCAATTCGTGGGCTAGAACCTGATACTGATCCTTTAAAATGTGCACTTGCTCAACAGGAGAAAGTTGCCAATGCTCTTCTGGCACTGCCAACAAAAACACTAACACTCGACAACGCTCAATATGGCGCAAAAATTGGTGCCCTAACCCTTTTCCTTGACTCGCCTCTTCGATAAGTCCAGGAAGATCAGCCATAATGTAACGAGTTTTCTCTCCTGAACCAGAAAAGTCTATATCCATCACACCCAAATACGGCTCTAACGTCGTAAACGGATAGTTCGCCACTTTTGGCCGAGCTCTCGTGAGCACGGAGAGCAAGGTACTTTTACCAGCATTTGGCAGACCGACCAAGCCAACATCGGCGAGTAACTTAAGTTCTAAAAGCAGCGTCCTTTTTTCACCCTCACCGCCCTCTTCATACTCCATGGGAGTGCGATTGGTCGAACTCTTAAAGTGAATGTTGCCACGGCCCCCTTCACCACCTTGAGCAACTAATAAACGGTCATTCAGGTGAATAATTTCGCCAATTTTTTGTTTTTCTTGATGATCAGAAATGTCCCAAACAATTGTTCCTAAAGGAACAGGAATTTCTAGGTCCGCTCCCTTTTGTCCAAAAGACTGTTGTCCACGACCTGGCTCACCGTTTTCGGCTTTAAATTTTGGATTATCGGCATAATCAATGAGGGTCTGCTTCTTGTCGGTGGCCACAAGATACACACTGCCACCATCACCACCGTCGCCACCATCTGGGCCACCCTTGGCAATATACTTCACACGTCGGAAACTAAAGGAGCCATCTCCTCCGTTTCCTGACACAACTACTACTTTTGCGACATCAATCATACGTAATGTTCTTTAACTATTCTTTATATGTCTTTGTGATCACACGTATTGTAACCGATTTTTTGTTGATTTTACCGGAGAAACTGCAGCGGACTCAACAGCGCACCACTTTGGCGGACTTCAAAGTGCAAGTGGGTTCCGGTACTACGACCGGTGGAACCCATGTCTCCAATCACGTCACCCTTGTTGACACTTTGCCCCACCGCCACCCGGACCACTGACAGATGAGCATACAGCGTGGCATAACCATTACCGTGGTCAACAATAATGCGGTTTCCATAGCCAGAGTTGTCAACCCAACCGGACACAACCACTTTTCCAGCATCAGCGGCCAGGATAGGTCCACCGCCACGATTCGCAATATCGATCGCCTTGTGATACCAAGAGAACGACTGAGTAATATTTCCCGCTGCCGGCCAGACAAATTGGCCAGTGGCGGATACCGAACCGGCATCTGGAGTGGTCAAACGGCGAGTCGCTGCCTGGAAGCTTTGCTGCTCTTGCGGCTTGACACCACCAGGAATGTAGACAAACTGGCCAGTGGCCAAAGAAAAGCTCTCATCATCGGTGAAGGTATTAAACGGAAAGTTAATAAGCGGCTGCGCGGCTGCTTGATCATCTCCAAGACCATACTTTTTGGCCAAAGAATACACCGTTTCACCTTTTTGTACTTTGTGGCGAATGCCGTCGACCGGCAAAATACGCAAGCGGTCACCAGGCTTAATTTTGCTCGTTTTACTGAGGTTGTTTTCCCACAAGATAGTTTCAACTTGCAAGTTATACTGCTCGGCAATTCCGGCGATGGTTTCGCCTTCGGCCACGGTATGCTCAATGACTTCTCCACCCCGAAAACGGAGTACTTCTTCACTTTGTTGAGTTACAAATGGTGTATCACCGGTTGAAGTACGAATAACACTCGTAGCAAGATTGTTGAGATTTTCATCATCGGCAGTGGCTTCACTAACCAGCAAGGGACCAAAGGTAATTCCCACAAACAAGACACTCATAAACGCTGTGTGCAAAAACGGCCGAGCAAATTTTCCGCGGCGTTTGTAGAGAATACCCACCACCAAGTCTTTGGTTAATTCCAGATAAGAAAAGAAAAAGTACCCTCGCTTGTAGATGTACCCTTGCAGGAACCGGAGATACTCTTGCCAAGACTGAAGTGTTTCAGACCAGGCAGAAGATGGAGTCAGCTTGGGACGGCCAAAGAAAGAAGATTGATTTTTTTCGGATCTTTCCAGCTTTCCTGAGGATCGTCGCCAGAATGGTGACATAACCTGACTATTGTAACATTTTTGCTCACCGACACGTCGCCAGACAATAAAGGGAAATTTGTTCATTGTGAAAAGACCTTTGCGCTGACACTACGTCATGTCTATGGCGAGCGCAACGAGCCACATTATCTCGTGGCGTGTCTTTGAACAATGAAAAATTACCCTTCTTTGAGAGAAGCTAAAAATTCCTTATTCGTCTTGGTGTTTTTCATGCGTTGAACCACAATGCCGGTTCGCTCCTCTTCTCCGAGCATGTCAATCATGCGGTGGAGAGTGAGAACACTTTGGTAATCCTGGTGATCAAACAACAAGTCATCACGGCGGGTACCCGATCGTTGAAGATTGATAGCGGGATAAATACGGCGCTCGGCCAAACGGCGATCCAAATGGAGCTCCATATTGCCCGTTCCCTTGAACTCTTCGTACACCAAATCGTCCATGCGAGAACCGGTATCAATGAGAGCGGTTCCAATAATGGTTAAACTGCCAGGACCCTCAAAGTTACGAGCGGCACCAAAGAATCTTTTTGGCGGATACAATGCCGATGGATCAAAACCACCAGAAAGCGTCCGACCGGAAGTTGGCATGGCCAAGTTGTAGGCCCGTGCCAGACGAGTGATCGAGTCAAGCAAGATCACAACGTCACGGCCGACTTCCACCAAACGTTTGGCGCGCTCAAGAGCAACTTCTGCCACACGGGTTTGCTCGGTAGCATGCTCATCAAAGTTGGAGGCTGCCACTTCACCCTTACCGTTAGTAATGCGCTCAATGTGGCGACGAATATCGGTCACCTCTTCTGGACGCTCACCAATCAGCACAGCCATAAGATGAGCCTCAGGCTCATTAGCAGCTACACCGGTTGCCATTTCCTTCAGGATCGAAGTCTTACCCGCTTTGGGTGGAGAAACAATTAATCCACGCTGCCCTTTTCCAATGGGAGCGACCAGGTCAATCAAACGAGTGGAGAGAGGATCGGGTCCCGTTTCCAAGCGAATCTTTTCATCTGGGTAGACGGCAACTAGGTCTTCAAAGCGTGTGCGACGCTTGAGGTCGTGGACTTCCGCTCCGTTGACTTTCGTGATTTCTTGCATTCCCCAGTAACGATCGGTTTCGCGTGGCTCACGAGCCATACCGGTCACGACATCTCCAGGACGTAGGTTTAAGCGGCGTACTACGGCCATACTCAAATACGCATCTTTTTTGGACTGACCGAAATGTTCGCGAATCACGGCATGGCCGTCCAAAGTAGTGTCCAAAAATCCGGTGAGTTCTTGGGTGTCAGCATTGCGTGGGCCACCACGACGGGAAATCATCACACGGCTTGGCTTGCCATCTTGGGATTTGTCTTCTGAGGATGCATTGTCAGACGAAGCATTATGACGTGACCGACTCCCCCAAGAAGTTTTTCTCTTCTGAGAACTTTCATTTTCAGCTTCATTTTTTTGATGAGAAATATCTGAGGATTGCTCAGGAAGTGATGCTGGTTGTGCATCAGGTTTTATTGTTTTTTCAGCTGATTCTTCAGCTTTTTTTTCAACAGGAACTTCTGCTGATTCAGGCACCTGCTCGGTTGTTACGGCAGCTGTTTCGTCGTTTTGTGACATGAAACTCCTTTAACGTATCTTTACTTCTCGATGGGCATCTTGCCGTCATCTGTAATATCGCTTAATTTTTCTTCTTTCCCCGACACATGACTCTGTTTATATCTGAAAAAATATCGTGATTTTTTGGATGGAAAATGAGTTATCTAACGAGGATATGTCCGAATTATATCACAATCACTGATTTTTTTGGATTTTTGCTTGCTTTTTGCAGAAACGTAGAAAATGAAAAAGGTGGTGAATTCTCAGTGGGCAGTGGAAGTTCGGAGGCCTGCCCAACGTCCGAACCTCCACTCCCCACTCAGGCTTCGCATTATTTCGGGGTTGACTAAATGTGCAAAGAGTTTATGTTTATTGCCAGTGTCCTCCTGCCTACTCGGACACTAACATTAAAGGAAAGCATCGCTATTCGTGATCGTCCGGTCAGCGGTAGAGATGCTTTTCTTTTGCGTTTTTTCGTTCAAATCTTTCGATTCTCCCTTTACGCTTTCTCCAACCTACTCTGTTTACAATTATTCTCTCCCGAGAATGTTTCTCTTTGATAGTTTTATAACTTTTTTCTACTTTTGTCAATCCTATAATTCGAATTAGTCCTTCTTTTAATGGGTCCTATATATTTTATCCGCTACCTTTTTAGCCTGGAATAATCACAATACGAGAAAAGAAAATATAAATGTGGATAACTTTTAAACAAACCTCCTTGGCAGGTTAGTGGTTTATAGAGGAAATATTGACCCAAATCTATGAGTTCTCCTCTGCTCTCAAGCATCGCGGGCACACATTACGATTATCTTGATAAATGAGTAATTCGGGTTCAAGATTGTGAAATTACAAATCGCCAACGCGTTCAAGATTTTCGACGGTCACGATATTTTTGTAACCGAGTCGTTTGGCCTCTTTGATTCGTTTGTTTAGCTGGCGTACTTTTCGCACTTCACCAAGTAAACCGATTTCACCACAATACACAGTGTTCTTCCCAAGTGACTTCTCTTGTTTTGCACTCACAAGAGCCGCCGCCACCGCCAAATCAATAGCGGGATCTTTAAAATCTACATCCCCGACAACATTGACAAACACATCAGCATTGTCGAGCCGAGTCTTGGCATATTTTTGGAGTACCGCTAAGAGAAGATGCATCTTGGACACATTTATTCCTCTACTCACTCTCCGAGGGTTCGGTAAAAAGGAGGGAACAATGAGTGCCTGAACTTCAACCACTATTGGCCGGCTTCCTTCCATGCACAAGGCAAGAGCTGATCCCGGCTGGCCAATTGTCTTTTCCTCGAGAAAAACTTCAGCTGGATTACTTACTTCTTCCACTCCTTCATTGGTCAGTCGCAGCAAACCCACCTCATCGGTGGGGCCAAAACGATTTTTCAAAGATCTAACTACCCTAAGTTCTCCCGTTCTATCACCACTTATTTCGACAACTGTATCAACAATGTGTTCAAGCACTTTTGGACCGGCAATATCCCCCTCTTTGGTAACGTGACCCACTAAAAATGTGGCAATATTCTGTCGTTTGGCAAGAGCTACCAAGCGACTGGTAGTTTCACGAATTTGTCCGACTGAACCCGCAATACCAGTGAGGTCATTGGTAAACATAGTCTGGATGGAATCAATAATAAGGAGTTGCGGCCGTTTTTCTTGCACTAGTTCAATGACACTGTCAACATCGGTAGTCGCGACTAACCACAAGCGATCCAAGATTGATTTGTTTTTGTCAGCTTTGCCAATAATCCGCAAGATTCTCTGAGAAATCTGCGTGGGGCTCTCCTCTCCAGCCACGTATATCGCAGATATATTTTCTTTATCTATCAATGTTTTAACAACTATTTGAGTAAGTATTGTTGATTTGCCAATTCCGGGCTGTCCGCCCACCAGAGAAACCGAACCAAACACGACGCCACCACCAAAAACCCGATCGGTTTCGTAGAGGCCCGTTGAGAGTCGTTGCTCTTGGGATTGCTGTTTGGCGACAGCTTCTTTGGCAGAAATAATGGAGGCATCTCCTTCTCCATACAAAGTTGCGCGTGGTCGCCCGAGTCCTTTGCTCACCGGTTTTTCGGTGATCGTTTCGACCAGTGTGTTCCACTCATTGCAAGAAGAGCACTGTCCTTGCCACCTTGGGTAATGAGCACCACAATTTTCGCAAACATATTCTGTTTTGGTCTTGGCCATGAGCGAAGTCTAGCACGACAAAGTTACAAAATCCCAACAAAAAGGCCGTTCTCTCTCGAGAACGGCCTTCTTAAATACGCAAAAATCGGGTTTTTTAACGTGATTGGGATAATTCCTGGGCAGTAACAAAGCTCACACGGGCCTTGTGTTGTCCAAAGCCAGCCTTCTTGGCATCGTAGGCTGTTTGATAGTATCGATTGAAAAGTTCCATATCTGCTTCGCGCGAATCGGCGGAGACAGCCACAACGATCTGATATTCCAAATTGGTCTCATTTTGAATCTCAGAATGACCTCCCCAAGCAATTGCCAAAGACAGTACGGCCCATTCAGCCATAATCTTGTAGGCGCGCTCCTTGTCGGGTAATCCCAGATACTCTGGATTACTGATAATGAAGGGTCGATCCCCAACCTCACCCAGAGTTGGAGCCATAAATTGACCAGCGGTATCAATAATACTCATGCTTGCGTAATGATGAGCATGGTCAACTCCAAGATGTTGATGTTCAAATTGTGCTTTTACGCCCTTCTGTTGAGCATAGGCATTTACTTTTTCCA
>CAZRAG010000019.1:0-4697 GCA_964598125.1 uncultured Pseudomonadales bacterium | reverse complement strand
TGTTCAAATTGTGCTTTTACGCCCTTCTGTTGAGCATAGGCATTTACTTTTTCCACAAGTGTTTGTGACCAGACACGGCCAACCACATCGGTAGATGCACCACCTTGCAATTGAGCAATAAGAGCCTTGAGAGCATCGGCTCCGAGAAAACCTTCCAGAGCATCGTAAGACTGCTGATTGTAGGTTGGTGATTCCGGTGTAATTAACCCAGCAACGACACCAGCCGCACCACAGCCATCATGAGAAGAAAGCACATGGGCACCATTTTTGCGAGCATGCTTGACTCGCTCGTCCATACACTCAGAAGAACAAACCGCCTCAGGGTGAGAGGTCACCATGGCGAGAATTTGCTTCTCTGATAAGTGGCCCATTGCAAATTCGAGCAAAAAGGTTCCTGGAGTACGGAAAACTTCTGGTCGTGAAGATGAGTATTCTCCAGATCGGTGAATTTCATCGTATATTTCAGAAACACGAGCTAAGCGAGTTGCTTCATCCTCGTACGTCTTAATATCGATATGATGATGTGAGTGATCCATATGTTGCTTGTCTGGTGGAGTCATGTTATTCCTCTCTCTTCTCCTGGTTTTCGGCAGCATCAATCAAACCTTGGATGTTGTCAAGGATGCTCCCCAAATCTTCTTCAACTTGTTGCCAATCACCGTTGGCTTCACGAATAGCGGCAAACACGAGTTTGACATCTAAAAGAATTTGATCACCATTCACTACTAAATATTGTTTAGCCATAATTTCTCCTTGCTTTCATTATACTGTTCTAAACCAAAAGAGGCCCCAGTACGGGGCCCCTTTTTTTGATTTTTATTTGTACGTGACTGGCACGTCGGTCGCGGCTGGCGAAAGACGAACCCGTCGTTGATCGGTATCAATGGAATCAATCACCACTGAAACCTCATCGCCTTGAGCATAGGGAACACCACTGAGTTTGCTCTCATGGATAAGTCCTTCAATGCCAGGGGCAACAGAGACAAACACACCAAATGGAACCACTTTGGAAACAACACCACTCAGGGTTGTGCCCTCAGGATACTTGGCAGCAAAGTCGTCCCAAGGATCATCCTGGAGTTGTTTGACCGAAAGAGTGAGCTTGCCGTGCTCTTCATTAATAGCGAGAACTTGAGCCTTAATGCGTTGACCCTTTTTGTACATGGCGGTTAGGTCGTCAACTTTATCCCAGGAAACTTCGGAAATATGGACGAGTCCTTCAAGGACACCAATTCCACCTTTTTCACTGAGAGGAACTTCGACGGCCACAAAAATGCCAAAGGGTTTGATACCGGTGATCACACCATCAATCACATCATTTTCCTTAACGGAACTGAGTGCGGCCTCGGCGTTAGCGAGCTCATCTTCCTCAGAAACAAGTCGTTCTGAGAAAATAAGACGATTCTTTTCTTTGTCGACCTCAAGGATACGAACCTTAAGATCTTTACCCTTAAGAGTTTCCAGTTTTCCAGAAACCTCGCGACCAAATTGGCTGGTTGGGATAAAACCACGAATACCTTCGTACACAACCACCATGCCACCACGGTTGGTATCAAGAGCCTTTACAAGAACAGGTTCCTCATTCTCGAGTTGAGCAATGATTTCGTCCCATTTCTTGTCCATGGCCGCTTTTTTGAGAGAGAGATATACCTGACCTTGGCTGCCTTGGTTTTCCATAACGTACACGTCGACTTTAGAACCAGGTTTGAGCTCGGCAATGAAGTCTTCTGCTAACTGGAACTCGCGATCGGCAACAAGACCTTCGGTTTTTCCACCGATGTCAACAACAACCATTTTTTTGTTGATCGAGACCACCGTACCGACAACAATGTCGCCTGCTTGAGGGATCTTTAATTCATAATTACTATCAGCTAAAAGGTCAGCCATAGTAATGGTTGGAGCGGCTTGAGCGGAAACGGTTTGAGGAGCTTTGGTTGATTCTTTCTCAACTTTCAAAGCCTCTGGAGAAGCTGACTCAACAGGAGATGCTGTTTCTGTTTTCTTTGCTTTTTTGGCTGATTCAGCTTTGGGGGCCTTTTTGACTTTCGTCTCTTTTACCACCTCTGGAGCGGATTCAGTCTTCTTTGTTTTTTTTGTTGTAGATGTAGCTGCCATGCAGGAACAATCTCCTTTCTGAGAAAGGCAAGTATACCATATTTTCTTGAGGTATCCAGATAAAGCCGCTCGTGACCGAGGGCCTGGCCCTGCAACTTTTGTGGCGCACAACATGGTAAAAATTGGTCAAAATATGCTCCAGAGTGCAAAGGCCTAACCCTACAGTTGTATCAGGAAAAGCAAAAAACGAATTTGTTTCTCCCTAAAACTCCTTGCAGGGCCAGGCCCTTTGATTCTGTATACTACATATGTGTCTGCCCATGACCTCATAACTCTCGAGTTGCGAACGGCTCGCTCCAGCGAACAGTTGTCTGCAGCCATGGCCAAGGTCTTCAACTCTTTGCCCAATCCACCTGCTGGAATTTTCAATCAGTTGTCTTCTGCCCCCGTTTTTCATTGGGAAATTGTCAGTGAAGGTCAAACAGTGTATTTCTTTCTGACACTTCCTCGAGAGTATCACGATTATTTAGTCAGCCAACTCACGGCCGCTTACCCTGAGGTTCTCATTCAAGAGCTCCAGCATGATCCGCTCGAGGTTTTCTCTCCGACTCACGTGCAGGCTCAAAACAATATCACCCAAATCAAGGAACTTCGCCTTGCCAAACAGAGTGCCTTTCCTTTAATGACCTACGAGGATATACCTGAGTCGACAGGTGACCCATTGTCTCCCCTTCTCTCGGCTTTTTCTCGACTTCAAGAAAATGAGTCAGCACTTATCCAAATTTCTGTCTGCAAAGCCCGTGATAACTGGAAGCATTCTGCTCAGAACTACAGCAAACCAGAGGGACAAACCACACCTTCTGTTCATGAAACATTTCGCAGTCTCATCCAGAAAAAAATTGCCCAACCGGGGTTCCAAACCAGTATTCATTTGATTAGCTCAGCACCAACCAAGGAAAGACAGCAGCAGATTGAAAATGGTCTTATCCAGGCACTCAATATTGTTCAATCACCTATTAATACCCTGAGTACTCGCCGGTTATGGATTGGCAAAAATCGGCGACTCGCCAAAATTCTGGCTCACGAAATTTTCCCCATTCGACAGTACTTTTCCACCACCGAACTAGCAACGCTGTATCACTTGCCTAACAAAGCTCTATCATCCATCAAAAACATTGCTTGGGGCAAAAGCTTGCAGGGTGAACCACCAGCCGACTTACCGATTTACGCCAATGTTCCCGAGGAAATGCGTGAAGAATTAAATCTTTTTGGCAAAGTGGAGTTTAAAAATAAAGAACACATCTTTGGGCTACAGCGCGAGGATCGACGCCGGCACATGTACGTTATGGGCAAGACCGGAACCGGAAAGTCCACTTTGCTTGCGAACATGATTATCAATGACCTGAAGCATGATGAGGGATTAGCCGTGGTTGACCCCCACGGCGACTTGATAGAAACCGTGCTCAATTACATTCCCAAGCGCCGCATCAACGACTGTATTATCCTTGATCCAGCTGATGCTGAGGCCGTCGTGCAGCTCAACTTGTTCGAGGGTGGCTCAGTTGTTCACCGCGAGTTGATTGCCTCTGGCCTTGTATCTATGTTCCAAAAACTCTATGGTCACTCTTGGGGTCCACGTTTGGAATATATCTTGCGAAATACTATTCTTACGCTGCTTTCTCAGCAGGCAAAACTTGATGATATTTTGCGTCTTCTCACCGACCCTCGCTATCGTGAGCGAGTGGTAGAAAGTCTGGATGATCCTATTCTCAAGTCGTTTTGGCTATATGAGTTCGACAAAATGCATGAGCGGCAGCGCACCGAAGCCGTTGCCCCCATTCTCAATAAGGTTGGTCAGTTTGTGACTTCTCCTCTCATTCGCCGGGTGGTGAATGCCAAAAAGAGCACTATTGATATTGAAGAAATTATGAATGAGGGCAAGATTCTCTTGGTGAACGTTTCTCAGGGAAAGCTTGGTGAAGATAACTCAGCACTACTGGGCGCCATGATCATTACGCAACTCCAGTTGGCTGCCATGAATCGGGTGTACTTGCCAGAAGAACAGCGCAAGGACTTTTTCCTCTACATTGATGAGTTCCAAAATTTTGCCACCACCGCGTTTACCAAGATTCTTTCTGAGGCGCGCAAGTATCATCTCAATTTGATCTTGGCCAATCAGTATATTGCGCAGGTTCCAGAAGAAGTCCGCTCCGCAATTTTTGGCAATGCGGGTAATTTAATGAGCTTTATTGTGGGTGCTGATGATGCAACGCTCCTCCAAAAAGAATTTGGCAACTTATACTCGCAGGAGGATCTTGTGTCACTCAGCCGATACCAAATTATCTGTAAACTCATGATTAACAATGCGGTCTCACGCCCCTTCCCGGCCTCAACTCTGCCACTTGCCGCGTCCAATAATCAAAATCGAGATAAAGTGATTCGTGTTTCTCGAGAAAGATACGCTAAGAAGGAGTAAAAAACATGACTCTGGCAATTGAGCCATCTGCCTTAACAGCACTCAGAACCATGATTCAAAACCAGTACCCACAACTTGGAAAAAAATCGACTTTGTTTGGAAAAAGGTTTCTCAAGAAAATAAATTGTAGATTATTCCAAAAAAACCCCTTGTTCTGGCCCTGAGC
>CAZRAG010000018.1:0-22263 GCA_964598125.1 uncultured Pseudomonadales bacterium | reverse complement strand
TCATTTTGAGTTGGTCACCGGTATTGAGATCAACGTGTGGTTCCCCACCCATAACTCGAGAGTAGGTGTTGCTGGTGGGGTCATAACTCCACTGTACGCCAAAGTCTTTGTAACCACTCCAGAATTCATAAGTAATGGCTGCTCCAGGACCGCGATCACTTTCTGGTGCATCATCTTTGAAACTCCAGGGTTTGTAGGCACTCTTACCTTCCCAGGCGCCAATTTCTCGACTCTCTTTGGCGTACTCCCAAAGTCGCTCAGAGGAGGTCTCCATGGTGTGCTCGGTTGCTAGACTTTTTCCATTGGTTAACTCAATGCGGTTGTAGTTGCGTGCAAAGGTAGGAAAGCCAATAGAAAACTGATTAAAGTCGTTATGACCAGCCCAACCATAGTCCTCAAGCTGTCCTAAGGCATTGGCTGGTCCCGGAAGGTTTGCACCACCAACATGAACATAAATTGGTTCTTGGTAACTGGAAGCCCAGTCAATAAAGTAGGTTCGGGCGGAGCGAATAGGTGCCAAAATAACATCTTTTGCTTGAGCATTACAGTAGACCATAGCCATAAAACGAGTAATTCCACCTTCAGCCACGGTTTCGTAAATAACATCAGCGTTGGCAAGACCAGATTGTGGGCGAGCATCAGTGTGATTCTCAATCATGACAGCCAAGGGAGTTCGACTTTCCCAGGCTTCTTTTTCGGCGGCGGTAAAGAGTTGACCATTAAGAGGACACTCCTCTGTTTTTGGTGCACCTTGGTCAACATCGACCTTTCCTTTGCCAGCGCCAGGTGTTAATGGAGATATGAGATCGGCTAAGCGGTTTCCGCCGCCACCTTCACCCGACGATCCAGGAAGGACAGCCCCAAAAACCGCATAAGAAATACCAGCGGAAAGAAAGTAAAGCACAAAACTTGCGATAATAAGCGTTTTCTTTGTCATATTGAGGATCCTTGTGTTTTTCAACGTAGAGTTTCATCATACTCATTGATCAAAAAGAGGTATAGTAGGAGATATGGCAGTCAGACGAACCAGAGAAGAAAAAGTCAGAGCCCAGCAGAGGCGAACAGAAATGTTTTCATGGCAAAATCAGCGTACCTCTGTGGCCACAAGCAAAAGTGCCCACACGAAGCAGCCAACATCGGTACCCAAGCTCGAGTACTTTTCCCCAACAGACACCCAATTTTTACGAAAAGATCTTTTGAAGACCCTATTTGCCACCTTTTTTGTGCTCAGTCTGCTTAGCCTTGCACTTTGGCTTTCGTAACCATTCGGACTGGCTTTATTTTTTGAGCTCCTTGGTGAAAAACTGTACATCTCGTTGAACGACTTGATCCCAATTTGGTTGGAGATTGTGATCCGCTTGTGGATATTCAAAGAGCGTTACTGTCACATCAGCCTCTTCCAGTTTTTCAGCAGTCTGCTGTGACCAGCGCTCGGGAACCGCCTCATCGGCTCCTCCTTGGTGAAGTTGGAGAGAACCCGTAATGTTTTCCGGGTGAGTCATGATCGAAAAATCACGAACATCATTTTCAAGATCATTTTCAAAGTAGGCTAACGATTTTCGGAAATATGCTCCTCCATCTTCAAGATCGTCATTAAAGTACAAAACTGAATAGGGAAATGGCTTAGAAACTGGTGCCCACAGGGTTGTGGGATAACTCTGGCCTGTGATTTCTAAGACGGACAAGGCAATCTGCCCACCATTACTATGTCCCCAGATTCCAATCCTGTCACTGGCAAATGTCCGGGAAGTGACAATATCGATGGTTTCGTTAGTGCTTAAATCAGGGTTTTCTTTTCGCAACTTGGGATTTTGTAGATTCGCCAAGAGTTGCAGTACCGTGACTGGTTTTGAAAATCGAGCAAGGAGGACGTCTTCGCTTTCCGGATCACTTCCGCCATACCCTAGAAAGTCAGGAGCTACGGTAATAAAACCATTCTTTGCCAAAGCCGCTGCCGCATTCTTTGTCCCAATACCTGTCTGATATTCCTCTTTTTCAACATACCCTCGCAGCATCACAATAATGGGAAAAGGACCATTTCCAGCAGGAATATTGAGTTGACCGGTTACACGTTTACTTGACTGGTCTGTGAGATTCGGAACATCCCAAGCTATCAAAAAAGACGTATATTGCGGTGTTGAATCAATTTGCTCAAGAACGTACAAGGGTTGAGCTGTAAAAGTTTGTTTGGCAAGGACATCAAAACGGAAAGGCAAGTACGGATTTTGCAATTTTGTTTCCTCAATGGCTGGCAAGGCAGAAAGGAGTTGAACGTTGACTTCACTCTTAATGATGAGATCTCGAAGGAGGTAACCAGCTGCAAAAGTCAGAATACCAGTCCCAATTGCCAGTCCCACGCGGGCAAAACTCAAATGCGCCATAGTAACGGTAGTATACCGTGTGTCCTGATCAGAATCAGGTGCAATCGGGCATGGTATATGCTTGGTATATTGCTTATGAAAAATTCTTCTTCTCTGTCTGACAACCAGTTGCGAGAGTTATACCGGGATGCCTATGTCCAAAAGTATCACCAATCTGATTCAGGACGTTTGCAACACATCTTGCAGCACATTCCGATTTCTCATAAAGATGAAGTGGCAGATTACGCTTGCGGTAATGGTTTGCTTGTGGATGCTCTGAAAACATTGCCCAAAAGCTATTGGGGAATCGATTTTTCTTCAGAGTTCATTCAGGAAGCAAAGCGACGTTTTTCCTCTCACCCTGTCAAACCAAAATTCATTTGTCAGGATATTATTTCTTTTACCAGCCGGCATCAGAACCAGTTTGACTGGGCTTTTACCCTCGATTTTTCTGAGCATATTTATGATGATCAGTTTATTCAGATTTACCAAGCCATTGGTCATTCCCTCAAGAAATCTGGTCACCTGGTCCTGCATACTCCCAACGCTGATTTCATTCTTGAAAGATTGAAATCGCACAATTGGCTCCTACGTCAGTTTCCTGAGCACATTGCGGTCCGGTATGTTGGTCAATATCAAAAATTACTCACAGCTGCAGGTTTCACGGATATCAGTGTGCTCTATTTGCCACACTATCATCCCTTACTTTCTTGGCTGGGTATTTTTCACTCGTGCCCAATCTTGGGACATTTCGTGCGAGCTCGTTTACTTATCACCGCTCAGGCAAAATAAAGAGATGTCTGTTCAACCTCGGCCATTCTTCCGGCGGGTTTGCTTTCTCTCCACTTGCTTACGTAGGGCACGCGTTGCTCGATCAAAAGCATCTTGAATAGCGAGATACATATCATTCGCTTGCCGGGCCACGATGACATCCTGCCCAGGGATAACAGCCTTGATGGTGGCTTTTGTTTGGGCCCTTGTCTTTTCCACAAAGGTCTCGACTCGGATTATCTTTTGAGCATAGCGAGCGAGTTTTCCCGCTTGCTCTTCAGTGAAGGCCTGGAGCCCTTCCGTAACCGGAAAGTCTTTTGCGCGAATGAGCACTTGCATCATTCCCTCCTTCCAAAAAAAGCCCACACTTTTCAAGGAGAAAAGCAGGGGCTTCATGACTTGTTGGCAAGATTGCCATTATCCCTATTATAGGGAAAAAAGTAAGAGGGCTGCAAGAACACGTTTGTATAGTCTAAAGAGTGTCATCTGGATTCCAGAAGCTAAACTGGCCATGCTCATAAATAACTATTTTTTCACCAGAATGGAGAGTGGCGGTAACGCGTCGGTCCGTTGTGCTGATGAGATCTGAATGCAAGGGAGAATCATTAAAGCCAAGTTGTTCCCAATCAGACTGTTGGAAGTTTGTATGATCGCCAGCGTAGCAATCACGATAGGCCGAACCAAGAGCAATATGCGTATTGTTGGTGATATTTTCATCAAAAAGGATTTCCGCCATGAGGTGCGTTATCCTCGACATCCGCTGATCTGTGAGGGAAAACTCGCCTACTTTGTCAGAGTTTTGTGTTTCCAACATTTTTTGGAGGAAGGCTTCCCCTGATTGTGCGGAGAACTTGGTAACTCTTCCTTCTTCAAACTTGAGTTCGATTCCTTTGACAACGTTCCCATAGCGATACAGTGGCTGATTAAAGCGAATCCATCCTTCTGTTCCTCGCCAATCTGGAGAAGTAAATACCTCAAAGCTTGGAATGTTGGCTCCGCTGCCACTTTGCCATTTTCGATCTTTGCCAATAAGAATCTTGAGATCGACGTCCTCACCTTGGATTCTAACTTGCTTAATATTGAGATCAGTAATTTTTTGTTTGAGAACCTGTTGTTGTCGGTTAAGCTCTTGCCAATGGGCGACGGGATCTGCCTCATCCAAAAAACATGCCTGAATAATTTGTTGCCAATAATCTTCAAGTGAAAGGCCAACTTCTTCAGCCTTGGCCTGGGTGCCCCAAAGGGCGGCCGTCCAGCTAAAGCGATTCTGCATTTCCTTATCTGTCACCCAATCACGATAGGGTTTGACACTCTGGCTGGTTAGGAGAACTTTGCGTGGGTCAATAGCTTGCAACTCATAGGGATCAACGTCAGCAATGATGCCGATTTGGTGATCAATAAGATTTGCCTGGGCACGAAAGTATTCTTCAGGAAAGAACTTGAGTTGATCTTCATTGGCATACTCAAAAAAATCCTTCTCGAAATTGCCTGTTGGACTGAGCCGCATGATAGGGTGACCGCCAGCTAATAACACTTCACGCTGGAGTGCACGGGCTAGTTCTTTGGCGATATCTGGTACACGTAATAGAACAACCTCTCCCACATCCATGCCGCGGCCCTTATTAAGAGCAAAATTCACTAAAACGCGCGCATACTTTTGTAAAATATCGGCTGGCGGATGATACATTTCATTGCTCTTTGACATAGTGAGAGTCTTCTTATAAAGGATAAATTTAGCAAACAATTGACTCGACTGCTAATCTAGATTTCCTCCAAAATATGCTGATTTACCTCTAATTTTTCAAAATGACCCCGGCGCAAAAGTAAGGCGATGTTAGCATAGACACCGATGTCAATGAGTGTCTCATCAATGCTTTCATTGGCCGGGGCTTCCCCTTTCATGAGGAGATTCTTCAGGCGCTCGACCTTTTCAGCCATGCGGAAAACAATCCCCATTTCGCGAACAGACAGGATGTTTCCCTTGCCATAATCCTTGTGCTTTTTAAGAAACATCTGGAGCAGCTCGTCATTAATCTCAACGAATGCTTCATCTAACGTCTGGGGAGCATTTTTTTTAGTGGGCTTAGTACTTTGGGGACTCATATTTCTCCTTGCATATTGCACGGCCATTACAACGGATCTGGCTCTTTCTGGCAAGTACTAGAGAATGTTCTTTTTTTTTACCAAAAGATATATCTTCCAAAACAAGAGATACTCTCGTTCGGGTAATTTGTGGCTCGACTTTTGTAGCAATAACTATTACAACTGTGAAAACCGTTGCAAAGGAGCAATATGTCGAATCGACGAACAGAAGGCAAAAGTCCACGAAACGGAAGTGGTCATAATGGACACAACCAAGAAATCAGCGTTGCCGTTCTGGAAAAAGAGTTTGACATTATTGCTGAATCTCCAGAACAGGCAGTTGAGCAAGATCCCCTCTCCCTTCAAGATATTTGTGATGAGATTGACCGTATTCTTTCAGAGGACGAAATCTATGGTCATGAGGTCAGTGTTGAAACAGATGACCAAGGAAGGACAGCCATCGTGGTTTGGAATGTGAATCCTCGGTCCCGTCAGCAAATAACCACAGTTTTAGCACGGAAAATGACTTTTCAGGCAGGATCTTTGGTGGAAAGAATCAATGCTGATCAGCCAGAAAACGAAGTTGGCATGGCTCTTTTTGTTTACAGCGTGAAGGGACACGGCAAAGTGCGCTAAACAAAAGCGATAACTATTACCAATCTCTTACACCCCTCCTGCATAAAGTTCACAACTTTCCCTGATGATAGCCATACCTTGAAAACAAGGGAGTCAGGAGGAACAAAATGGCAAATAGGAGTTCAACAAAAAAAGGTATTCGCCGGGGGTTAGCCTCAGCATCCCGAACAACTCGTCGCCGTGTTGCGGCTGCTGGTGGTAAAGCACCACATCGTTTACGGGGCTTGCAGGCTGCTTCCGCTGCTACGCGTCGCCGGGTTGCTGCCATGGGCGGTAAAGCCAGTCGGTAACTTGTTCAGTACGCGTTTCATTCCAGCCGCTCGCCGTATGGCTAGCGGCTGGTTTTTGGTGTGTATCCAAGTTTCTTGATAGCTTTCGTTAACTCCTGAACATTTACCTGAGATTCGTCAAACTGGATTCGTGTTTCCCCTCGGGCATAATCAGTTTGTGCCTTGTGAACTCCGGGAATATCTTCAAGAGTACCATCAATATTGAGCCCACAGCTTACACAATGCATCCCCTCAACCTGCAGAGAGATTTGAGTTGAAGATGTTGAAGATCGAGAGAACGGCCACATGTTTACCTCCTTTAGATGACTTCCATTACCCCACTGTACATTCCCATTGAGCAGGTGAAGGTATACTTTCCTTTTTTGGTGGGAGTGAAACGAAACGTCTTTTGATCTGTAGGCTTCATGTTTGCCTGAATACCAAATTCTCGGAATGTAAAAGCATTGGCACAGGAAAAAGAATCCTCCGATCGCAAGGTGAGCTCAACGGGTTGGCCGGCTTTCACTTGGATCCTTCTTGGAGTATAACCACTGGATTGAATTTGGATAGTTACTTGTTGTACTCCCTGAACCGTGGCTGAATTACTTGTGGAGTTTCCTACTGGTGAAAAAACCAGGATAATTTCGTCTTTTATTTTTTGATAGGTTAGAGGAAAGTCGAGGACTTGAAGTACTCCATTAATGCCATACAGCCCCATGAAGATAAGAATCACAGCCGTAGTTTTCAAGAAGCGCTGGTTCCAGGTTTCCGAAAGTTTAGCGGTTGCCACACCAATCAAACTGAATATGGGAAATGTTCCCAAGACAAATACGCCCAAAATGAGGGCACCAAGCAAAGGATTCCCAGCATTAATGGCTTGTACTTCCATGGCTTGGGTTACACCACAGGGAATGAATATTGTCAGTGCACCAAGAATCGCTGGGGCAAAGAGTGCTCTCCCCTTGGTTGTTTGACGAATGTATTTTTGCAAGAAGTATGGAGGTTGAAAGGAAACATAGCGAAAAATTGGGTGAACACCGAGTAAATTCATGGCAGTGGCGAGCATGAAGAGGGCCGCTAATGCCTGGAAGAAAAGACTTACTCCTAAACTGAGTGAAAGTACTGATCCAAGCGTGCCAAGCAGAAATCCTAATACTACGTGGAAAATGAGCTTGGTAAGCAGGAACATTCCTACGGGAAGCCAATCAAGAGTGTCAAATGATTTTGCCTTGGTTGCTTGACTCGGGTTCTTGAGTTCCTGATCCTTTTGGTTGGCAATCACACTTGCTAATAATCCTCCTTGCACCGTTAAACAGGTGAGCCCTCCAGTTGTTAAGCCTGTTAGAAAAATAAGTCCCAAGTTCATTTTGCTCCTTTTACTGTAAAACGACGTAGTCTTAGGGCATTGGTCACCACCGACACGCTCGACATGGCCATGGCGGCACTCGCAAGCATAGGGTTAAGTTGGGTACCCCAAACGGGATATAAAATGCCCATTGCAATAGGAATGAGCAAAACATTGTAACCAAATGCCCAGACAAGATTTTGGCGAATATTGTTGACTGTTGCACGAGCGAGCTCAAGCGACGCCGGAATGAGCGAGAGATCGCTTCGGAGCAAGGTAATTCCCGCGGATTCGATGGCAACATCGGTCCCTGTTCCCATGGCAATACCAACATCTGCAGCAGCCAAGGCAGGAGCGTCATTAATACCGTCACCAACCATGGCAATTGTTTTACCGTCAGTTTTTTGTTGACGAATTATTTCCTCTTTTTGTGAAGGAAGCACTTCGGCAATAACGGTAGAGATACCAACCTGGTGGGCTATGCTTGTGGCCGTTTGCTGCGTATCACCAGTGAGGAGAATGGGTTCGATATTGAGTTTTTGTAGTTGTTGGATCATATTTTTGGCTTGAGGACGGACTGTGTCAGCAATTCCAAACACCATCACTGCCCTCTTATCCTGAGAAACCCAGACAAGTGTTTGTGCTTGTTTTTGCCAGGTTTTTGCTGATTTGAGTAAATTTTGATCAATGACAATCTCATGGTCTTGTAAATGTTTCTCGGTACCAATTCGATACGTTTTCTCCTTCACCTTGCCCGATATACCTTTCCCAGGATAATCATGAAACTGACTTACCTTTGCGTTCGAGGATACTTGAGGAAAATGCTCAACAATGGCGCTTGCTAATGGGTGATGGGAGAGCTTTTCAAGTTCAACAACAGCTTCATGGATCTCGTTTTCCTGCTTGCTCGAGAAATCAGCAAGCATTTGTTGGTTTTGGACCTTTGGTTTTCCCATAGTGAGTGTTCCTGTTTTGTCAAACACGATAGTATTGAGTTTATGGGCAACTTCGAGCGATTCTGCATTCTTAATAAGGATTCCCAATTGTGCTCCTTTGCCCACACCTACCATGATTGACATAGGAGTGGCGAGTCCTAAGGCACAGGGACAAGCAATGATCAAAACCGAAATAGTACTGACTAAAGCCATCAAATATGTTGGTTCTGGACCAAAAATGTACCAAAGTACAAACGTCAAAAGTGAAAGACCAATAACTGTAGGCACAAAGATGGCAGAAACTCGATCAACAAGTTTTTGAATTGGTGCCCTTGATCCCTGAGCCTCACGAACCAGTTGAACAATGTTGGCGAGCATTGTTTCATTACCAACACGGGTTGCTTCAATCGTTATTGAACCAGAAACATTAAGAGTTGCGCCGGTGACAGCATCCCCCTGCGTTTTTGTCACTGGCAAACTTTCACCTGTGAGCATACTTTCATCTATAGAAGTATCGCCAGAAACAACAACTCCATCAACGGGAATCTTCTCACCAGGCTTGATGAGGAGGTGCTGACCAACAATTACCTGTTCAATTGGGAGATCGATAGTTTGATTCCCCTGGACAACATGGGCAACTTTTGCCTGTAACTCTAAGAGTGATTTTATAGCTGACGAAGCCTGACCTTTAGCTCGGGTTTCTAAATACTTACCAAGCAGGACCAACACAATAATGGTTGCTCCTGTTTCGAAATATAAATGGGAAGCTATCCCAAGCGACATGAGTTGTTGCTCGAACAATACTACAAAAGTGGAATACCCATAAGCAATCGATGTACCTAAACTAATGAGAGTATCCATATTCGTCGTTTTATTTTGCAATGCAGACCAGGCACTTTTATAAAATCGTTTTCCCAACCAAAACTGAACTGGGGTGGCGAGTAACCACTGGAAATAGGGATTTGCCAGCCATGGAAAGAGATTGGGAAACATAGCTCCAAAAATCAGAATAACCGTAAGCACCCCACCAAAACGAAGTTGCTTTTTAAGAAGATCGAGTTCCTGTACTCTTTCCTCTTCGGCGAGATCACTCGAGTCAGTCACACCTATGTGGGCGGTGTATCCAAGGGATGAAACAGCTTTCTCTATAGCTTTTATGGTCGCTGTTTTATTCTCGGCCAAAGCTACCGTTGCTTGCTGATTGGCATAATTCACATTTGCTTGTTTTACTTGAGGTATTTTTGTAAGTTTCCTTTGAATATTGGTCGCACAGCTCGCACAATGCATTCCACTGACATGGAAAGATAACATCTCAGATTTGGATGGATTATTCATGATGAACGTACTCCTTGGGATTTTTAATAAAGGCCTCATAGCAGCCGCTTGCACAAAAATAGTAATTGTGGCCTTCATACTGCGCCCCTACACTTGCGGTCTTTGGTGAAATACGCATGCCGCAAACAGGATCCTGTACGATGGGTAGTAGATCCTTCATAGAAAGCGCCAGCCCATTGGCAAGTTGCGAATCTTCACATTGCTCAACAAGCATTTCTCGAATAAGGTCGCTTGCAGCAATGACGTGAGGATGCTTAAGTTTATAAAACACTTGTTTCCCATTTTTGACAGACTCAACAAGGTGTGAATCACGCAAAACCTGTAAGTGCTGACTCAGGTTCGCTTGAGGAAGGCCAAGCATTTCTTGAATATCACTCACACACATTTCTTGATCACGCAGTAAATGAATGATTTCAAGACGCTTGGGATGGGCCATGGCTTTGAGTGTGTCAGCATGGAGATTAAAGATTTGTTGAAACATATTCGTAAAATCGAATATATAAGATGTACGAAATGGTGTCAAGGAAAGAAAAGTTGAGGGGCAAGAGCGCCGTTGTTATTTCTCTATCCAAAAATCATTGAGTACCAGAATGTCGATCTCACTTGTAAAAAATGTTTTAATTGCTTGTTCTGGTGTCATAACGATGGGCTCTCCTCCAGTGTTGAAGGAGGTGTTCATAACAATGGGGAGACCAGTGATCTCTTTGAATTCAGATATAAGTTGGTGATACTTGGGATTGTATTTGCGACTCACTGATTGATATCGGGTGGTTCCGTCAACATGGACGACTGCTGGTATTTTATCTTGCCATTCTTTTTTTACGCTGTGAGTGAGGAGCATAAAGGGGCTGATTCGAGCATTTTCAAAAAGCAATTCAATATCTTCTTCCAGAACACTCGGTGCGAGAGGGCGCCATTGTTCTCGAGATTTTATGACGTTTAACAAGTGGTGCATTTCTTTTATTGCTGGATTTGACAGAATGCTGCGATTACCGAGTGCCCGAGGCCCCACTTCCATCTTTCCTTGAAACCATGCGATCACTTTTCCATGAGAAAGCGCCATGGCAGCCTTTTTGGTGACTCCAGTTTCTTTAATATAGGCAATCTTCAACCGCTTAAGCTCAGACTCTATTTCAGCATTTGAGTACTCAGCACCCCAATAGCAGTGATCCATGGGTTCCATTTTGTGAGGAATTACTCTCTGTGATGCAAGAATGGCGGCACCCAAACTCACGCCGGCGTCGTTAGCCGCAGGTTGAACATACAGATCATCAACATACTTTTCTGCAAGGAGACGTCCATTGGTGGTGCAATTTAAGGCTACTCCACCAGAGTAAACGAGCTTGCGGATTCCGGTTTCGGCAGTGAGGTTACGCACAATATGAAGGATTACTGTTTCGAGCGCTTTTTGGGCAGATGCTGCGAGATCTTTGCTAAACTCGTCAAGTTCTAATTGACTTACGGTTTTTCCTCTTAGGGGATCGTAGTTACAGGAAAATTTTGGCTTGTGCTGAGGGAATCTTTGACGCAGGATTGCAAGCCAGGCATCTACTACTGGTGTTTGATGATCAAATCTTTGGCGAAGAACTGGAAGCTCAGGTACTTGATAGGATTCCTCATCTAAAACAAATTCTGGAAACTCGTATTTTGCTTGACCATGAGCCGCTAACCCCATGAGTTTCCCCGCATCGTGTGTTCGTAAGCCTAAAAACACACAAATTGCACTCATGAAGTATCCAAGTGAGAAGGCAGTGGGAATGGTTCGTATTGGAGTAAGTGAGTCATCTTTATAAGTCCCGAGCCAGCCGCTCGCGTCTTCTCCCTGTCCATCAAGGACAAGTACTGTCGCCTCATTAAACCCGGAAACGTAGGCACTGCTGGCTGCATGAGCAAGATGATGATCAATCATTTCCGGCATGGGAAGTTGCTCATGATTAAGTTGAGGATACATTTTTTTCGGGAAAAGCAGCTGCAAAAGTTCTAAATTCGTATAGGGCTCAGGTAAGCTTGCTAGAGCATACCTTTTTGGCGTATTCCACCCAAAAGCAATTTGAGTTATGTCTTGGGGTTCAAGCTTATGAGTAGCAAGACAATACTGAATGGCTTCAATCGGCCAGGCATCAAAGGCATAACGTTGGCGATTGAATCGTTCTTCTTCAACAAAAGAAAGAACTTTTCCATTTTTTATGAGACAAGCTGACGCATCGTGGCCATGGTAGTTCCAACCATTGAGGCCAAGAACGATAGTATCCTTACTTTGTTGATTTTTCTGTGTCTTTTCCATAGAGATTCTTTGAAACACAGGAATTTTCTCACATTCCTTTTCAAATGAAAAATAGTGCTTTATTTCCTACTGGTATTGAGTGACGATGGCGCTCTTTTCCCCAAAAGAGCGAATGATCCAACCAGAGCAAGAATGGTGATAAAGGTTGCCATGCCGAAATTGAGTAAGGGAGGCTCTTTTCCTGGCAGAATACTCATAAATACAAATAGACTGAGGATAATGCGTAATAATGTTGTGTGGGAAAGGAAGATAATGAATGAGTATTGTCCACTGTTTTGGAAGAATGTCTCCACCCACCGTGGCAACTGGTTTTCCCAATTGAATTGACTGGAAAACACTATTCCAGATATACAAAAAAGGATCACAGGCAGACGGAGAAAGCTCGTCGCAAAAATCACATTTCTGGTAGATTGCAGTAAAAGCCAAGAGTCATAAGATGACCAGGCAAGAAAAATAAACGATAACAAAGCGGAGATCAGGAGTATCCATTTTTTTTGTTTCAACTTTGGCGTCATCTTCGCGAGAACCATACCGAGGAGAAAGTACCCCCACCAATTGAAAAATAGTCGATACAGTATTTGATCATCAAGTAGGTTCAGGGGAATGAGACCTGGAAAAAACCAACTCCATCGAAAAATCATAGCGAGAATGCCTTGCCCAGCAAAAGCCAGGAGTGTCAGTAGCCTCAAAGCTTTTAGTGATAGTTGCTGAAAAATGGGAAAGAGTGCGTACAGCTGAAAAATAAGAAAGACAAAATAGAGTTGGTAGTCGGCGGTTGCCAGCAGGAGCTGTTTTCCAAGAGATTGTTCTGGCATGATTCGCCACTGGGGAAGTAACTCCAGAGTTGCCCAAACGGTAAGAGACCAAAGTACATAGAATGGGAGGAGTTTGCCAAGCCTTCTCGAAAAAAATTCTCCAAGTTGGAAGGTGGATTTTGAGTATTTTTTCGTCAGGCCGAAACCTGATAAGGCTAGAAAGAGCGGGACGCTCAGGCGAACAAATGACTGAAAAGGCACACTCCACCAAGCTGTTTGAGGTTCTAGATAAAGTTGTTCTGGAAAGGCAGCAACAAAATGGACAATTACAACAATCCAGATTGCCATTCCCTTCCAAATATCAGCAGATAGTGGGCGAAAGCCAATCATTTACCATAGTTTGTCATTTTTTGAGATGTGAGGCAATCTTCCAAAAAATTCTTTTCCTCATTGTTGGATATCTTTATTGATGAGAAAATATCTACTTATGGAAGCAGTATTTGTTAATATCCCCTGTCCCACCAAACAAGAAGCTATTGCTCTTTGCACAGGATTATTAGAGAAAGAACTTTGTGCCACCACAAAAATTCATGAGAGTGTTCATCTCATGTGGAATGATGAAGGTATTCAAGGTGAAGATGTGGTCTTAATCACACTGAAAACGACAGATGTGAATATCCCGCAAATCCACAGTTATATCTATGAGCACCACAGTTGGGGAAATCCCTGCATTGAGGTGGTTCCTATCTTGCGAGATCTTTGTTAACTGAAAATGCAGTTATAATAGCGAAATCTCTATGCCTCGAATCGAAACTGGATGTTTTTACTCTGCTTGGGAGTTATTTCGTTCTCATAATGGTGGACGGATTTTTTGTGTCACGAGCTATTTGGAGGACGGCTTTACTGTCCGTTCGGTTCATAACTATTTTATTCCTCCAGGCGCAAATCCTGATAGTTATGCACTGAATGCCGACGATCAAGATTTTAGAAATTGTCCAAAATTAATGGTTTCAGAAGTTATAGCTTCAGGAGTGGAAGTCGATCCCTTTGAGATAAAAAATCGATGAATCGTCAAGTGATTGAACTTATCGATTCGATATTTCTTTTGCCAAAACGTGAATATAGATGAGCTGAAGCTTTCGTCCTGCTGATTCCGCCTCGACAATCTCTATCAGCTTTTGTTCCCATGTCTCACCAAAAATGGCCACCAAAAAAGCTTTTAGAGTGAGTAAGCCAAGGAATGCCTCAGTGGAAACAAGGGTATCGGCAGAGTATTTCAGGAGATCAGGTTTTGGGCTTGTACTTGTGAGAACATTGCCATCATGTCCCTCTGGTGTCCAACCATGTTCAACAGCGTACTTGATAACGTGTTTGAGCTTATCGGCACTGCTTGGCATATGTGATTAGTATGCCATATTGCCAAGTATTTCTGTTTAGGATAACCAGTTGAAGAAATAACCCATTAACACAATGCCAAAAGTACTTATTCCGAGGAATGTAATAAGCAATTGCCACCTCATAATTTTTTTGAGTATCAATACTTCAGGTAAAGAAAGCGTCACAGTGGCAGTCATAAAGGCAAGGGCTGTTCCCACAGGAACTCCCTTGATGATGAGTGCTTCGATGATGGGGATTACACTCACCGAATTAGCATACAAAGGGATTCCGAACAAAACAGCTAGAGGAATTGTCCAGATGTTCTGTGATGATAGAGCATCAACAATTACTCTTTCTGGAATGTATCCATGAATAATTGCTCCAAAGGTTATTCCTAAAATAAGGTAGGGATATATCTTTTTGGATATTTGCCACGTTTCGGATATCCAAAGCGATAACAGTTGCCGAAAAGAATAGGCTTGAGTTTTAACTTTTTGTTGAACATTGGGCGCTTTGCGTAGGCTGAGAATCTGTGAATCAATATATTTTTCCAGTTTTAGACTTTGTATGAGCATTCCACCGACCACACTGAGTGTGATACCGATACAGTGATAGAGAATGGTAATTTCCCAGCCAAAAACACTGGGAAAAAGAAAGAGCGATGACTCGTTGACCAGAGGAGAACTTATGAGAAAAACAAAAGTGACCCCTAAGGGGATACCAGCTGATAGAAACCCCATAAACAGGGGAAGTGATGAGCACGAACAAAAGGGGGTAATTACTCCTAACAGAGCAGCGAGAACGTACTGAAAACCATACCAGCGTTTGTGAACAAGAAGATCTCTGACCTTTTCCATTGGAAAGTAGTACCGAGTGATTGCCATGAAAAAATTTATGAAAAGAAGAAGGAGACTAATTTTCAGAACATCATAAATCCAAAAATTAATTGCCCCAGCTAAGTAACGATCTTGGGGAATTTTTAGCCAGGTGTAGGTAACCAAATCAGCGAGATACTGAAAAGGATAAAAAATATCCATACTCATTTTTGATAAGCAGCTTGGAGAATTGCGTTTTTGATTTTATTCTCATCAGAAGTAAAACCAATTAAAGCAATCTGGTTATTCACCACTAAAACGGGACTACTCATGGCGCCCAGTTCAATGATGCGTTGAGTGCCCTCAATTCCTGTGTAATATTCAAGATTTATTTTTTCAGTCTCAATTGATTGAACAACCTTTTTTGTTATTGCAAATAGTTTTTCACAGGTTGGGCAGCCTGAACCCAAAACTTGAATTTTCATCATGAATGAATTGTAGATTGATAGCGGTCAAAGGTAAATGTGCATGTAAAGACTTTTCTTTTTCGTCTTTCCACTGGGACTCCCAGGACACACTCCACTACGTTTCGTTCGCTGCACTAGCCATGTTCGCGATGTATTTGCTTACTTGTCATCGGAACAGGATTCAATCTCGTGCAGGATAACAAATAAAAAACCGCCTTATGGCGGTTTTCTATTTGTGACCCTCGCCTTTTGGAAACCGAACCAAGTTATCTCTGACCTGGTCAAGTTGTTTGAGCTGTTTGCCCCTGATATGAGAGCACTCGGCTATTACTAATCCCCTGTAGTATTCGAATGACAGTTTATAATTATGAATACAACTTATGACAATCACATTTAGAAAACTACAGTTATCTGATTTACCACTAATGTATACATGGTTGAACACGCCTCATGTTCATGAGTGGTATGACAAAGATAAAAAGAATTCTATAGAAGAGGTTGCAAATCGTTATGCCCCTAAAATTAAAGGTGAAAAACCAACTGATTGTTATTTAGCGTTGTATGAAGGTAAGCCCTTTGGCTATCTTCAAACATATAAAGTCAACGACTGGCCAGAATTTGGCAATCATATTGGTTATGACGATTTTACTGCAGCAGTTGATTTGTTTATTGGTGAAGCAGATTTTATTGGAAAAGGGATCGGTACGAAAATGTTAGAAGCCTTTCTCCAGCAGGTGGTTTTCGCTGAAGGTAGCACTATTAATACCTGTGTAATTGGCCCAGAACCAGGAAATAAGAGAGCCATACGAACTTACGAAAAGGTGGGTTTTCAATACAGTAAAACTGTTCAAATTCCTGGTGAAGAACAGCCAACATATCTTATGGAGATAACTAAGGATAGATTTAGTAGTCTAATTGACTCTAACGAACTCTAATAGTGTGACCCCACCGGGACTCGAACCCGGGTCTACGCCGTGAGAGGGCGTCGTCCTAAACCGCTAGACTATGGGGCCAGATGAAATCTGAACGTTCATTATATCGTATTTCTGGCTTGCTTCATTGCGATTTTATCTTTTTGATAGCAGATTGTTAGAAAGTTTTGTCATGGTTGTAAAAAAGAAAGGATATATGAAGAAAGTATTCTTGAGTCTTGGATCTCTTCTCACCGTTTACTTGCTCCTTGGATCAACGGCACTGGCACTATTTTTGCCGCAAGCAAGCCTAACTGGTATGCAAATGAAAACAGCTGATTTGCGATTGCTCGTTGCAACCAGTGGTGGATCCAATCCTAGTTACTCTTCTTCGGAACACTTGAATGGTGCTGTCACGCTCCAACCTGGGATGACACCATATCAAGAGGTGTTTTGGGTAAAAAACGATTCAAGTGTTGCTCAGCAACTCGATGTAACTCTTCAGCTTCAGGCGAGTGGTGGAGATTGGGAAAAACTCAAGGATATTGTTCGCATGCAGCTCTATGATGAAAGTGAAAGTAACGCCGGAGAGTGGTATACCCTCAACGAATGGGCAGCACAAGCCAGGGAGCTTCCCAATAATCACTTAACCGAAACGCAACAACGCAAATACTCGATTTTTTATGATCTTTCTGATACGTATCCGGTTGATCCTGACGGGGATGGTCCCATTCAAGCTGGAGATGATATCGGCAATGAGCTCATGGGACTGTCAGTAGAGAGCGTTCAACTCATATTAAAAGCAACCCCTTCAAACTTATAAAATATGATGTCACTTCTCTTTTCACTTGCACTTTTTTGTTATCTTGTCGTTATGGGCAGCCACGTCGTGGCTGCCCGACTTCTCAAGGAAATTTGGCAAGCTCAGTTTAGATATCTTGATTGGTGGGTGAACTTTTCATCTCTTCCTGTTCGATTCATTGGATTGTTTTTTCTTCCCGCTCTGGTGTATACCGTTCTCCAAATCCGCCTGCTGCGGAAAGTCCTACAAAGTGGCTGAGTCAGTTTTTGGCAATTGGCTTTGGTGGACGTTGGTTGGGTTTTTTCTTTTATGGTGGTGGCCAAAAAAGATTGATGCCCAAACATTTCAGGCTCGAGCAACTATTACCGTTACCACATTAGCGACTGGACAGGTTGATCAGTCTGAACAGAGCACGCTTCCCGAACTGGAACTTATCAGTAGTAACTGGGGTTATATTACGAGTTCACAATTAGAACAGATATATGTCTTGAATGAGGCAGGAGAGTACAGAGAGGCTACGGGCTGTCATAACAAGGAAGCCATCAATCAGATCCAAAACTTAGAATCAGCAAGTTGTCTCATTGAACCTCATACACGAGTTGCTATTCCCTACGCTGGAGCCGTGTATGCAAAAAGAGGAGACACCTATATTAAAATTATTCCTCTGGCAAAGGTTCCTGAGGTTGAGGAGCTTCTCATAACTGAAGTGATGTGGATGGGAAGTTATAATGGTACGGTTTCAAATGCCAATGATGAGTGGATTGAGCTCTTTAATAATTCCTCCTCAACGCTCAACTTAGAGGGTGTCCAAATAGCTGGGGCTGGTTTACAAGGTGAGAAATTGTTTATTCCCGCAGATTATCTGCTTCCTCCTTTCACATTTTTCATTGTCGGGAGGTATAGTGTGGAAAACTCACAATTAGCCCGTACTCCTGATTGGGTGACATCAAGACTCCGTATCTCGAACTCAAATTGTTCCATTCAGCTTTTGAGTGCGGACGAGATACTTCTTGATGAGTTACCATCAGGCAAATGGCAGGTCGGTACCAACGATACTACCAATATGATCCGGGCTTCGGTCCAAAGGACATTTTTTGATCTTCCTGGGTCAGATTGGTCGTCATGGGTAGATTGTTCCATTCAAGAATGCATTCCCGGGAGTGATTCACAGTGGAAGATCCAGAATCCCATGAGAAATTTTGGTACTCCCTGGAGAGCGAGCGAGTTTTAGTGAAATTACGTGTGATGAAATCCCCCTCATGAACAATAACTGTTTCTACGTAACATGTATCAGGTGTGATACGCTACAAGGCATATGAAGGGAATTATTCTCGCAGGTGGTGCCGGTACCAGGCTTCGCCCCGTAACCAAAATTACCAGTAAGCAGTTATTGCCAGTTTACGATAAACCAATGATTTTCTACCCTCTTGAGACTTTGATCAATGCTGGTATCCGAGAAATTCTTATTATTGTTGCTCCAGAAAAAGCAGGTGATTTCCTTAATCTTTTGGGTAGCGGTCGCGAATTCGGATGTAAATTCACCTATGAAGTTCAAGAAAAACCTGAAGGACTCGCTCAAGCTTTTATTATTGGAAAGAACTTCATTGGTGATGATTCTGTCACCATGATTTTGGGCGACAATCTCTACGAGGATGATTTTACGGAAGCTATTCAGGGCTTTCGTTCTGGTGCTCGAGTTTTTGCCAAACAGGTACCAGATCCTGAACGATTTGGCGTCGTGGAGTTCGATGCCAATAACGTGGCACTTTCGATCGAAGAAAAACCCACTCAGCCAAAATCACAATTCTGTGTAACTGGCTTATATATTTATGACAATACTGTTATTGAAAAGGTGGCCCAGTTGCAACCCTCAGCCCGTGGGGAATATGAAATTACTGATCTTAACAATGTCTACTTACAAGAGGGATCGCTTGATGTCGCTTTTGTGAGAGGTCGATGGTTTGACACGGGTACTTTTGAGTCTCTGTATGAAGCCGCCAGCTTTGCCCGTGAACGAGTTCTTAGCGCTCAAAAGTAATCTCGCAAGAAACCTAAACTCTTACTCATACTCTTTTGGCGATTCTGCTAGACTATGACTATGCGTTGCCGCTCACTCTTGCTTGCATTTTTTGTTTTAGTATGCCTTGGTTTTTCTTTACCGATCATTCATGCTCAGGATAGCTTCAGTGCTGAGAATCTCGATAGTGTCACACAAGCAAGTACCGATTCTGCCCAGCTCGATCCGCAAGAAGAGCTCATCCAGTTGACCCAGAAATACTACGACGAAGTTGAAAAATATCGAGACGTTGAACGCAAGTATCTCATTGCCCGTGAAACATATTACAAGAATAATACCCTGGCGGCTCAAGAGGAGGCGATTCACCTGGCTCAGGATCTCATTAAAGCGCGTTCTGAGGTTCTCCTGACCTACTTCAGCTACCTTCAGTTGAACCTTGAGAATACCTTGGGAATTGAACTTGAAGATAAAGTCATCATGTCCAATCGTTTGGAATCAATCAAATCCGATCTAGAAGAATCAAAAAAAGACTCGGGTCGAATTATGAATAGGCTTCAAGTTGATCAGACCTTTACCGCTTTGAATTCTCAACAAAAAATTCTAACAGCAAATGCCTATGAAACATTGGCACTCATTAAGATTGGTCAAATTCAAAATGCCATTGACCAGGCAACTATTACCAGGGAAATGGTCTCTTCGTGGTTGAAAGAGGCGGATATAACCGAAGCGAGTCAGCTTAAAAAAACTCGTGGTCTTGAAGAGGTTGATCGACTTATTCAGAGCAGTAAAAATAATCTTTCAGAAGTAAATACTCGCTGGCGAGCACGGATGACAACCAATCAGTATTCTGAGGGTTCTTACCAATCATTCCAAGAAGATTCCGAATACAGCTATTTACAATTACGTCAGGCACATAGTTTTCTGGATGAGATCGTGAGGACACCATGAACAAGGCAGTTGTGACTGAGCCAGAGTTGAATCAAACCCAATTTGTTGAAGAATCTATCTTCATTGAAAAACAGGAGGCCAGTGAGCTTCCGGAGCCGGTGAACAAAAACAAACTCTATGTTCTTGGTGCGTTAGGTATTCTTGCTGCGCTTATGATTCTAAGTCTCGGATTGATGATTCTTCTTCGTCCCAAGAAAATTGCCCCTGAAGATATTACGGTTCAGATAGATTCTGAAGCCCGTGAAATTGGTCCCCTTGAGAGACAATTGATGATCTTGGAGCGGGATATTGAGAATGCAGATCCTCTCGAGTCTGCTCTTTCATTCCCTCCCGTAAACTTTGAACTCAAACTTCAGGATGCGACGCAATTACAACAAAAGTGAGAAAAATTACCTCTCACTTGCCTCGTCCGATTTTTCCTTACGCCACTCCGCAATCTTTGGGTGATTGCCACTTAGAAGAATGGTGGGAACTTCCCAACTCATGTATTTCTCTGGTCTGGAATATTGTGGGTAACTCATTTTTCCCGGAGCATCATGCGATTCGTCGCTGAGACTTTCCTCATTGCCAACGACTCCTGGCTGTAATCGAGCGATGCTGTCCAGGATCACTAGGCTTGCTGGTTCCCCTCCAGTGAGAACGTAATCACCAATTCGAATTTCGGTATCAATGAGATGTTGAGCCACTCTCTCGTCTACCCCTTCATAGTGACCACAAATAAGGCAGAGTCGATTGAGACGAGTCCAATCTCTTGCAACTTGTTGGGTGTACAAGGTTCCTTTGGCCGATGTGAGCGCTATAATTTCGTTCTCTGTGCCTTTTTGATACTGCAGTTGTTGTAACAAGGAGTGGAGAGGTTCAATAAGCATTACCATACCAGGTCCGCCCCCATACGGACGATCATCAGTGATCTGGTGTTTTCCCAAACCAAATGGTCTCAAGTTATGTACCTGTACTGAAACTCTTTTGTTTTGCAGAGCTTTGCCAACAATACTGGTCTGTAATGGACTTGAGAAGAAATCCGGAAACAAAGTGATGATATCAACGTGGAGCATATGCGAAAATTTCTGTATACTTATTGTATGGATCGATCTTTTTCTCACAAGATTATAACGAGTTTTTTCCTCATTCTGGGACTACTTGTTTTTACCGTAGGAGTTTATTATCTCCGAAATCTCCTTATGTTGCTCTTTTTGGCGTTTACCTTTGCCTCTGCCTTAGACCCAATGGTGAACTCCCTTCACAAACTCAAGCTTCCTCGAGCGTTGGCCATAGGAATCATGTATGTGGTAATTCTTGGGATCGCGAGCGTGTTGTTTGGACTAACGGTTCCACCTCTGGTCAAGCAAACTGCTCTCTTGGTAACGACGCTTTCACGCTTGCTTGGTGTGTCTGATTATACTCTGGAACAATTCACCAACATCGATTTGTCAACTTTGACCACCTCACTAGATCAGTATGTGCTTCAGTATCAATCTGTGCTTGGTCAACTCCAAGGATCAATTACCACGGTCATGAATATCATTTTTTCAACCTTCTCCATCGTTTTTGTTCTCTTTACTCTCTTGATGACTACTTTTTACTTCCTCATGAACATGGATAAAATCGCCGTCTCATTTGCCTGGCTTTTACCTGGTAAACCTGCGGATCAAGCGCTCAAAGCTCGTCACATAATGGATATTGTGCAGGCTCGACTTGGTCAATGGGTGAGTGGCCAACTTGCTCTCATGATCCTGATTGGTGTGGTCACTTTTATTGGGTTGACACTATTGGGCGTGCCTTTTGCTCTCCCGCTTGCCCTTTTGGCTGGTTTGCTGGAAATTGTCCCCAATGTTGGGCCAACGGTAGCGGCTATACCTTCTATCTCGATTGCTCTGTTTATGCTAAATCCATTTATGGCGTTTGTTGTTTTTCTTTTTCATGTCCTGGTTCAACAACTCGAGAACAATTTGATTGTGCCAATGATCATGAAAGGAGCGGTTGACGTTCGACCTCTGACAACTCTCCTTCTGATCCTTGTTGGTTTTGAGTTATTTGGCGTGGCTGGTGCCCTTCTGGTTGTTCCTTTTTACATTACGGTTCGAACCTTCATACAAGAATTATGGCCAGATAAAGGTCCATTTGTGGATTACACCAATTTTTTGCCAAAAAATC
>CAZRAG010000017.1:0-22331 GCA_964598125.1 uncultured Pseudomonadales bacterium | reverse complement strand
AGACCTACGGTTTTATGGTGTATCAGGAGCAGGCGATCAGTGTGGCCAACGTTATGGCTGGCTACAGCATGGGTGAGGGTGATGTTTTACGCAAAGCCATTGGTAAAAAGAAAAAATACATCATGGACCAGCAAAAAGTGGAATTTGTTCGCCGTTCTACTGAACATGGTTATCCTAAGAAAGTTGCTGAGGAAGTGTGGGGCTACATTGAGAAGTTTGCCGGTTATGGCTTTAACAAGGCCCACGCCGCCAGTTACGCCATGGTGGCGTATCGCACGGCCTACATGAAGGCCAAGTATCCGGTTGAGTATATGACCGCCATGGCTTCGGTTGAGTCACTTTCGCACAGTCAACAAAAAGAGGAGAAGGTGCAATTGGCGGTTGAAAACTCCCGCACAATGGGCATTGTTGTGCTTCCACCCAATATTAACGCCTCCGCCGTTGGTTTTTCGGTGGAGCCAACAGAAGGATCACTTGAAGGATTAGGTATTCGTTATGGTTTAGGTGCTGTGAAAAATGTGGGGACGGCGGCGATTGAGGCTATTATGGCGGTTCGTGAAGAGGAGCTATTCCATTCCTTTACGGACTTTTTACGTCGGACTGATTCCCGTAAGGTCAATAAAAAAGTGATCGAGAGTTTGATTATGGTTGGTGCTTTTGATCAGTTTGCTACCCGAGCCAGTCTACTGGAAAACTTAGAGGACATCCGTGCTCAGGCGGCTCAGTTTCAGAGTGAAATTGAGGGTCAGGATTCACTCTTTGGTGCAGTAACAAAACAGGATGCTACTCAAGTAAAGGATACTTTTCCCCGTCTAGAAGAATACCCTGCGGCAGAACTTTTGTCGTATGAGAAAGAACTCCTTGGTTTTTACCTTACCGATCATCCTATGTCCAAGGCTCTCAACCAGATTGCCAGTCAAGCTGAAAAGAAAATTGCGGATTTGGATGCTGATATTCACAAAGACCAAACTTTTGTGTTAGGCGGAATCTTAAGCGAGATCCGTGAAGTTCGCACCAAAAAGAAAAATGAAGAGATGGCCTTTGGTAAGTTAGAAGACCAGACAGGTAATATTCGGATTGTCTGTTTCCCACGAGTGTTTGCGGAAGCAAAACGCTATTTTTACAATGATAATGCTGTTCTGGTTCGAGCAAAGGTTGATTCCCGAGAAGATGATTTGCAGCTTGTGGCGGAAAAAGTCTGGCAACCTTCACTTAATGATAACGAGCCAGAAGAGGATAAAAATGCCGTTGAGATAACGATTCCCCGAGGAACAGACAAGACAAAACTTCAAGAAATGGGTACTTTACTTCGTAAAAGTCCTGGCAAGGTTCCGATCGTCTTGCTCATTCCTTCTCCCCAAGGTGACGATGTTACAAAAATGAAACTTCCTTACACTGTGGCTTGGAACGATGAAATGTCATTGTACATTCAGGGACTTTTAGAGACCAAGTAACTTTAACTAACAATACAGCTCTCGGTGGCCACCCTCGAGCCACAAGTACTCAACGGGTAACAGTGATTGCTGCAGTGCTTCCAGGGATTGAGAAAAGCTATGTGCAACCAATACTTGGCATTCTTTTTGTTGTAAAAATTCTATGAGATCTTGATTATCACGTGTTTCTACCACGACCACAACTTGAGCAAGTCGCCCGAGATCATCAGCCATTTGTGCATGGGCCAAATGAGTGGTTTCTGCTTGGAGTTCTACAAATCCACTGGTAATAACGGCTAAATGAGGAAGCTGGAGTTCTTCAAGTAGAGCAACCATTTCTTTCCAAGAGCCAGGATTCGTGTTGTAGCTGTTGTCGATGACCGTTGTCCCATTCTGATTGTGAAAAAGCGCCAAGCGGCGAGGGATATCTGGAGCATACTGCAGACTGATCTGAGCTCCTTGGATATTTTCCTTAAGCTTTTGGGTCAGGAGTAAACCTGGTAGAGCGTTTCTGAGTTGGTGCTTTCCCCAAAGCCGGGTAGAAACGTTGCTTTCTTGGCCATTGAGAAGCAGCTGTGCTTGCGATCCAGAGCGTGTAGTTTGAATGTTTCGCAGGAAAATCTTAGAAGCGGGATTCTCACCATACCAAGTAATGCGTGGATCTTGCGGAAAAAGGTCCAAGTTTGCATCATCAACCAAGAGCTGTTCCGGTGACCAGCAAGAAGTGAGCATCTCCGTAAAGGTCTCGATCATTTTTTCATTTGACTGAAAACGGTCACTATGGGCAAAGCCAATGGGCGTGAGAATACCAATTTGCGGTCGAATCCACTGCAAAAGCTGATCAAGATCTCCAATTTGATACTCTCCTAATTCAGCAATAAAGATTTGGTGATCAGCATTCAGTCGTTTAAGAATGGTTAAGGAAATTCCAAGTGGAGTGTTATAGCTTGCCGGAGTGGCCAGAGTGAATCGCTGCTGAGACAAGGTGTAGTTGAGCAAGTGTTTAACACTCGTTTTTCCATAACTTCCCGCCACCCCAATGACAATAAGGCCCTTCTTTTGGAGGTAGCGAAGTTTTAGGGAAGCAAGCCAAACAATGAATCCTGTAGCTGTTTTTTCAAAAGGGAGAATGGTCCGAGTGGCTTTAGCAATAGCCACTGGAGTTGACAGAAAAAGATCATACACATTACTTAATTTGGCAATGAGTTTGAGTTTGAAGGTCCATCTTTCCGGTCGAAGATTTTGCAATCTAGAAATTTGCTGAGAATCACGCTGGTGAGCGAGCCAGGCATGCCAAATCTTTAGGTCATACTCTGCCTGCTGCAAAATTGCGAGAAGGGTTGACTTGGTGTAGTTCATGATTGTCTCCCGCGCTTGGACCAGGCCAGTAACCAGAGCCGGAAAAGATCTGAAAACTCTTGATGAGCAAAGTGCGTTCCTTGAGGGACAACGAAGACCTCACTTGGGGTGCTGGTCTTGAGCCATTCATAGGCCATCCAGAGAGGAGAAGCAGTATCATTTTCTCCCCAGAATAAGTGAAGAGGAACGGAGCTTGGTTTTTTTATGAGTTTACGAATATCCTCAGACAAAATGTGTTGGAGTGTTTGCTCTTGAAAAGCCGTGGAATGAAGATAGTCGGCGTCATTATCGATCAAACTGTAGAATCCCGTTCTCCATTTTCCCAATATGCCACGCTTAATTGACTTGGGAATAAGTGAAAGGCCAGTTTTCAGAATTTTTTTGAAAAAAGGTAATCGATTTGGGATTCCTGATGGTCCTACCAGGAAAAGTCCGTGCACGATAGGCGGCAAGTGTGAATGTGTCAGCCAACCATAGGCCGCGACTTTTGCCCCATAGGAATGGCCAATAACCGCCTCAAGTTGTGTAATACCCACCGTTTCTAGGAATTCCTCTAACCACAATATATAATCTTTGGTTGTCCAGCCTTTTTGTGGAGATTCACTCTGGCCAAATCCTGGTAAATCAGGAATAAGAACGGAAAAATCCCCGGAGAGGTGAGGAACAAGAAACGACCAAGATTGCCAATCGTTTCGCCAGCCATGGAGTAAGAGAATCGTTTTTTTGGCTGAACCGATTTGTTGATACTTGGTCAGACAGTGATGGGCGGTGATAACCGGCATGCTCACTAAAGTATATACTGATTAGGCACATTAGAAGGATTGACTATGAACATTTTGAAAGCACTTATGCAATGGGCTCGCCGCAAGTGGTGGCTCCTCTTTATTATTTTTATTGTTATTGCTGCAGTGGCGTGGTGGTGGAAAGGTCGAGAAGCGCAACAAGCGGCTCTCACATTCACTCAACCTCAATATCGGGACATTATCAAAACTCATGATTTTTCTGGTCAGATTGATGCTCATGAAAGGGTTGGCATGCGCTTTGCCGGTGGTGGCAAACTTGTGTATTTAGGTGCTAAAGAAGGCGACGCAGTAAAAAAGGGCCAAACCGTGGCGAGTCTGGATCAGCGTTCGGTTCAAAAAGCCCTCGATAAGACTCTGAGTTTGTATGAAACACAGCGCTGGAACTATGAAAACGAAAAAGATGAGGCCGGGGATCGCCTTACTTTGGATCAACAAGAGCAGCGAACGTACGAACAGAATCAGTTTGCACTCGATCGCTCTGTTTATGATGTTCAGTTGCAATATTTAGCTTTTGACAATTATCGAATTAGCGCGCCTTTTGGTGGCATCTTAGTCAGCACACCCACAGATGTCTCAGGTATTGTTGTTGGGGTCACTGACACCTGGGAGCTCATCAACCCAGATACTCTCTATTTCCGACTCTTTGTAGACGAGGTCGATATTGATACCGTTTCGGTCGGTCAGCAAGCAACTGTGGAACTTGATGCCTATCCAGATCGCACGTACCAAGCTCAAGTGAGCAAGGTGGGTTACCAAACACTCAACACCACCCAAGGATCTGTTTTTGCTGTCGACGTGGCATTTACTCAACCGGTTTCTATTGAGGAAACTCGAGTGGGTATGAACGGTGAAGCTCGGCTTCTTGAAGCAGAAAAGAAAAATGTTTTGAGTGTTCCAATTGAAGCTGTGACTTCACGGGACGGTAAAAGTTTTGTCGAAGTTTGGCAAGATGGGAAACGACAAGAGCGGGAAGTAGAAATTGGCCTTGAAAATGAAGATCATGCTGAGATACTTTCCGGACTTTCTCCCCAAGATCAGGTGATTCTGCCATGAGCGAACAGCCTATTGTTCTCGAGTTAAAAAATGTGGTCAAGTCGTATAAGCTTGGTGAGCAAGAAATTCAGGCGCTCCGAGGAGTGGATTTTACTCTTCGCAAAGGTGAATTTGTAGCCATCATGGGTGCTTCTGGGGCGGGCAAGTCAACGATGTTGCAAATTTCTTCGTTGCTAGATAATCCCACCAGTGGCCAAATTTTCCTCCATGGGGAAGATGTTTCTCGGAAAAATGAAGCTGAATTAGCGAGGGTACGCAATAAAGAAATTGGTTTTGTTTTCCAACAGTTTAACCTTTTGCCGAAGGTATCAGCCTTGGAAAACGTTGCCTTGCCCCTTGTGTATGCCAATAAATCAAAACATCAGCGATACATAGCCGCTAAGGCAATGCTTGAACAGGTGGGTCTCGGTGAACGCTTGAAGAATTCCCGAGCGCAACTCAGCGGTGGTCAGCAACAGAGAGTGGCGATCGCTCGAGCGCTTGTGAATGACCCAACTATTTTATTTGCCGATGAACCAACGGGAAATCTTGATTCTACTTCTGGTGATGAAATTATGAATATGTTTGCTCGTCTTCACGAAGAGGGGAGAACGATTATCATGGTTACCCACGAGCCAGATATTGCTATGTATGCCGCTCGCCTCATTGTGATGAAGGATGGTCGCATTATTCAGGATAAAAAACAAAAGCCAAAGCGAGTTCACTCATGAATCTTCTCAACACTGTAAAAATTGCCTACAAAGCAATTCTCACCAATAAGACACGCTCTTTACTTACAATGCTGGGAGTCATTATTGGTGTGGGCTCGGTTATTTTGCTCACCTCCATTGGCACTGGAATTCAAAAATTTATTGAAAAGCAATTTGAGGATCTTGGAGCTAATACGATTGTCATTACTCCAACTCAAGTTTTTGGTGAAAATGGTGGTTTTAGCACCAGCGATGGTGGCTACGTGAATAGCAAGCAGTTTGATGAGCAGACGGTCCGTGACATTCAACGTATGCGGGAGTTTGCTCAGTATGTGATTCCTCAAGTCGAGAACCTTACTCAGGCGAGTTACAAAAGTACAACGAAGCGCGCTTCTATTCTGGGCACTACGGCTGATTATGCTCGAGTGGACAGTACGCTATCCGAGAAGGGTCGATTTTTCACCGAAGAAGAAAGTCGTTCCGGTCAACGTGTGGTCGTGTTAGGGGCGAAAATTGCCGAAGACCTTTTTGGTCAGGTGGATCCCGTCAATAAAGAAATTCGTCTGAATGATGTAACCTTTACCGTTGTTGGTGTGGCTGAATCAAAGGGTGGCGGTTTTGGCGGGCCATCTTTCGACATCTATATTTATATGCCACTTGAAGCATACTTCCGCTTGTTTGATACGCGAGATATTAACGCCATTTCAGTACAAGTACATCATAAAGACCAAATTCCCACGGCGATTGAACAGCTCGAGGATTATTTTTTGAATGTGCAAAAACGGAAGTCTGATGAATTTGACGTGTTTGATCAACGTGAAATTCTGAAAACGGTGAATCAGATTCTTGGAATGGTGACCGTTGGTCTGGGTGGGATTGCTGCCATTTCCCTTGTTGTGGGTGGAATTGGCATCATGAATATAATGCTGGTTTCGGTAACAGAGCGTACTCGAGAGATTGGCTTACGAAAGGCCATTGGTGCCACACCAAATCAGATCTTGGTCCAGTTTCTCATCGAGTCATCCTTGCTCTCCGTAATGGGAGGTGGCATTGGGGTTGTCATTGCTTCGAGTGTTTCTTTCCTTATTCGAGTGGCCGCTGATTTTCCCTCTACTATTACCCTACAAGCGATCCTTTTAGCGTTTAGCGTTTCGGTGGCAGTGGGTATTATTTTTGGGGTGGCGCCCGCCCGCAAGGCCAGTAAACTTTCCCCCATTGAAGCTCTTCGGAGTGAATAAAAATAGGATGCCTTGAAAGCTGTATACTGGTTTCATGAAGAGGTGGCTCTTATTGATAGCTTTGCTTATCGGGGCGGGTATGGCGTTATGGTTTTCCCAGTATCGTCCCGCTTCACCAAATTTGTCTCAGGCGAATGAATGGTCAAATTTTTCTTTGACAAAAATTCAGAATGTGGGAAGCAATTTAGATCATGAGGTAGCCGACTTAATTCGGCAAACGGCAAAAGAGGGAATAAAGCTTCCCCAAGTGAGCAATTGGTCGGTGGTCAAAGAAGTGAGCCAGTCAACCGTTTCTGCCACTATCTCAACATCTCCAGAAGAAGTGTGGAAAACCTTTCGAGAGCAAGGCAGTCAGGCTGTGATTGGTGGTTTAGCCCAGAACGCGCAAGTTTCGGTCAATGACGTATCGGCTGATGTTATGAACGAGGCCCGGTATCAATATTGCGTGGGTGTCGTTGATGAGTACGAACGGCAGCGCAGTGAGCCAAAGGAATAAGAACAACTTACTCTTTTTAATGTGATATCAGGTAATTCGCACCTTTTTCTTTTTTGTTTTTGCTGATATCATTAGTATTCCCCAAGCATTACCTTGAAGGTGGCATATGTGGCTTCGAATTTTATCGTACGTTAAACCCTACCGGCTGACTCTTTTCTCGATCTCCCTTTTGATTGTGGTGATGGCGAGTCTGAATCAAGTTGAACCGTTTATCTCCAAACGAGTGACGGATAGCTTGGTAAGTGGCGTAGGTCTTGAGCAAACTTCTCGGCAATTACTTTTTCTCGTTATCATTCTCTTAGGAGTGAAGCTTCTGCAATCTTCACTCAACCGCTTAACCTGGTACATGACAAATATTTTTGTTGTCCGGTTTGAATCACATCTCAAGCGTACTGGTTTTGATCATCTCATGAACCTTTCAATTTCTTTTTATAACGAGCAAGCCTCCGGCAAACTCATGAGTAAACTTGATCGAGGGGTCAACCGAATCGTGAATATTGTGAACAATTCGGGAATGCATTTTTTGCCGAGCGTCACTACAGCCCTTATTTCCTTTACCATTGTTATTTATCACGAATGGAGGATTGGCTTGGTGACCGTTTTAGCCTTTCTTCCGTACATTTGGATTAATCACTGGCGTTTCCAAAAAAATAATGTGCTCGAGAAAAAAGAGTACAAACTCTATGACGAACAGTACAGCCATTTTTGGGAAGTGCTCAACTCTATGCCTCTTATTAAGTCTTTCCGCGCGGAAAAATTTGAACAACTCCGCCTGAAAAGGTTTTTCCAGAAGTACATTCAACTTCGGCAACAAATGGAAAAGAATACCAACAAGGCATTTAGTGGAGATATCATTTTGGAATCTCTGAGTTGGGGCATGTATAGCTACATTGTTTTTCTTACCTGGCAGGGCGAAATTACTCTAGGAACAATGATGCTCTTGGTTGGCCTCATTGGTCTCATTCGTCAGCCATTGTGGCAGCTGAACTGGATCTTTTGGGAAGTCAAAAGAGCCCAGATTGGCGCGAAAGACTACTTCAAAATTATGGATGTTCAGCCAGAGGTGGTTGATCCAGTTAAACCAAGAGTATTCGCAACGATCCAGGGGCAGATCGATTTTGACCATGTAACCTTTACCTATCGCAACGCCGTGAAGAATTCAATTTCGAGCGAAACGGAGGACGCCGGGATTCCGACAAAAGCTCCTGTTCTTGAGGATGTAAAGGTTTTTGAGAATGTTTCTTTTACCGTAGAGCCACATAAAATTACGGCTTTTGTTGGCGCCTCTGGATCAGGAAAAACTACCATAGCGAGTTTGGTGATGCGTTTCTTTGATCCCGATGCTGGCCGTATTTTGCTTGATGGAGTGGATCTGCGTGAATTGCGTCAGCGTGATGTTCGAGCGAGCATGGGTTTAGTGAGCCAAGATGCCTATTTGTTTGCTGATACGATCAAGGAAAACTTGCGTTATGCCAAACCGGATGCGACTGACGAGGAAATGATTGCTGCTTGTGAGGCCGCTTATGCCATGGAATTTATTGATCGATTACCCAAAAAGTTAGACACGCAAATTGGTGAACGAGGTGTGAAGTTATCGGGGGGACAACGCCAACGGCTCTCTATTGCCCGAACAATTCTGATGAACCCACAAATTATTATTTTAGATGAAGCCACGAGCGCCTTAGATTCTGAGTCCGAGCTTTATATTCAGAAGGCGCTGGCAAAACTCCTCGAAGGCAAGACATCTATTGTTATTGCTCATCGATTGTCAACCATTCAGAGAGCCGACAAGATCATTGTTTTGAAAAATAGACAGGTGCTTGAGCAGGGGAATCATGATCAACTCATGAAAGCAGATGGCTTGTACGCCAGTCTTTTCAAGATCCAATCTGGAGATAAAGAAAAGCTCAAAGAGTGGGACTTAGTGGCTTGAGCTGATTAAAGATAAAGTAGATGTTTTAAAACGCTGTGGTTCTTGGCTTGGTGATCTGCTCGCTCTTGTGGAGTTTGTGGAAGCTTTGGCAGAAGGGTAAATCCTCCAGCATCTATTAACCGAATGCGTTGGTTTTTTTCATCATACACGGGCTCGACATCTCCGATGATCACACCAAGTGAGCAAAAAAGTTCCTGGAGTTGGTCATAGGCTTGACGTCTCACTTGGGCCTCAGCCTTGGCTTGTTTTTGTCGATACTCTTGAAGATGTGCTTCAAGGTAGGCATCAGTGTCTTGAATTGGTTTACTCATACCCTCATAGTAAGTCAGAGTTTTACATACAACAATGACTGTTTATGTCCCAGTTCTGGGGATCTTTAGATAGATCCCTGATATACTGGCAGCCAGTATGATCAGTAAAATCCTGGCAGATCAGTGGTCAGAGGCCCATGCCAAAGCGCAGGACCTTTTGCAAGCAATCCAAGAAGAGAATAAACGGCAACAGTTGACTCAACTTCAACAGCAGACCCTGTCACCTGGGTTTTGGGATGATGTAGAGAAAGCACGGGTAGTCAGTCAGGATATTTCCCAAATTGAGGAAGAGCTGAAAAGACTCGAAGATATTCGCAGTCATATCCAAAATATTGAAGCAGTGCTTGAACTTCTGGAAGTTGAAGATGACCCCGCATTAGAAAGCGAATTTGAGCGAGAGTTAAAGCAACTGGAAAAGCTCAATCAAAAAGTTGAATTAGCTACCTATTTGGCTGGACCCTATGACGGCAAAGATGCTCTTTTTTCCATTCATGCTGGTCAAGGTGGGACCGAAGCTATGGATTGGGCGAGCATGCTTCAGCGTATGTACACACGCTATTTTGAGCGACAAGGTTGGAAGTTCGAACTCCTAGATGAAAGTCGGGGTGAGGAAGCGGGAATTAAGTCTGCCAACTATCTTGTTCATGCTTCGTACGCCTATGGCTACCTCAAAGGTGAGGCTGGGGCACACCGACTTGTGCGCCAGAGCCCCTTTAACGCTGACGCTTTGCGTCAAACCTCTTTTGCCAAAGTAGAAGTTCTTCCTTGGCTTCCAGAAGATGACGAAAGTATTGAAATCAAGCCTGAAGAGCTGGATTGGGCATTTTCAAGAGCTGGTGGAGCCGGCGGGCAAAACGTCAATAAAGTGGAGACCGCCGTCCGTTTAACCCATATTCCTACCGGAATTGTGGTTGAATCACGTCAAGAACGTTACCAGGCGCAAAATAAAAAGATCGCTTTGCAAATGCTGAAGTCGCAGCTTGCCCAAAAACGAGAACATGAGCGCCTTGAGGAAATTGCGAGCGTAAAGGGTGTGAATAAGCACGCCAGTTGGGGTAATCAAATTCGGAACTACGTTTTACATCCCTATCACCTTGTAAAGGACACTCGTACTGATGTTGAGACGGGTAATACTACGGCTGTTCTGGATGGTGATCTTGATGAGTTTATTTTTGCCCAAGTTGCTCTTTTGTAGTCTTAGCCAAGCTGCTATAGTGAAAAAACCAAAGGGGAACTATGTCTTTTCAATCTGACTTTTCGTCCGCTCAACCAGCTCAGCAAACACCGGTAACGCCACTGCGTCAACCCACCTCACCAGATGCCTCCAGAGTCAATTCCAGCACGACTTCGCCATTTGCTCAGTCAGCAGGAAATACTGGACCCCGGATCCACCGCTGGGACGATCATAAACAAGAAGAAAAGAAATCTATGGTAAAGAAATCGTCTAAAATTGGAATTATTCTATTATTTGTAGTTGTACTTGCCGGCGTTGGGAGTGGTTTGGCCGGTGCCTATCTTTTCCCTTTGAAGAGTTCATCTCCTGTGGTGAAGGTTGAGGACCAGCAAGAAGTAACCGATAATCAAGTCAAGAATGGGGCAGTTTTTGGTCTTCCAGACAAAGAAACCTTCAAAGATCAAACCGAAGGGGTTCTTATCAAAGGCGGTATAGATGGTGAAGGCTCACACAGCATTCTTCGTCCTGGTGGTATTTCCCAGAATGTTTATCTCACCTCATCGGTAGTTGATCTCGATATGTTTAACGATATGGAAGTTCGTGTTTGGGGTGAAACGTTTAAAGGCCAAAAAGCCGGTTGGTTAATGGATGTTGGCCGGGTTGAGGTTCTCAACACCACCGGCACCAAACCAGATTGGTATACAGAGGAATAATACAGATATTATGGTTCGTTTTGTAGAAGTAACCAAGGTTTTCCCAAACGGCTACATCGGTTTAGAGGATGTATCGTTTAGCGTGGAACCTGGAGAGTTAGTCTACATCACGGGTGAATCAGGAGCCGGCAAAACAACACTTATGCGCTTGCTCATCCGCGAGCTAAATCCCACACAGGGAGAAATCTATCTAGGCGAACAACGCCTCCAGGATTTGCCGCAAAGAAAAATTCCTTTTCACCGCCGGCGAGTGGGAGTTATTTTTCAAGATTACCAACTTATTCCTGATCGCACGATCTTTGAAAATGCAGCGCTCATTTTGGAGCTCAGCGGCACGCCAGGGTCACAGGTCAAGGAAAGAGTGCATGATGTTCTTGATCTGGTTGGCTTACCAGATAAGGGGCAACTCTTTCCTGTTCAGCTGTCTGGTGGAGAACTTCAGCGAGCAGCTATTGCTCGTGCCTTAGTGACTGCTCCTGAAATTCTTTTTGCCGATGAACCCACCGGAAATCTTGATTCGGAAACAAGTTTGGGAATTATGAGCCTGCTTAAAAAGATTCAGGAATTTGGTACGACAGTGCTTGTGGCTACGCATGATCCGGAAATTATGATGCACTATCCTGCCCGATATCTTCGACTCAAACAGGGGCGCATTCTTGAAGATTCAGGAATAACAAAATCCACGGAAAGCTCTAAAGAGAACTCAGAGGAAGTCTCAGACTCGGACGAGCAAAAAGATGCATCTCAAGAAACAAAGGCTCCTGCTAAGTCAAAAAAGAAGAAGGATCAACAGTAGTATGCGCGCTCTTAAGCAAGCTCTCCGCAGTGTCCGTCGTTCTCCATACCAGGCAATGGCGGCAATTCTCGTTTTGTTCTTGACCTTTTTTATTGGGTATAGTCTCTTACTCTTCCTCTTGGGATCAGGCAAGGTATTGCAGTACTTTGAGACACGTCCGCAAGTGACCGGTTTCTTTAGTCAAAAGACAAGCTTGGAGGACTTACAAAAGCATCAAGCCACGCTGCAAGCTGAGCCGTATGTTGAAAAGGTTGAGCTTATCAGTCAAGAAAAAGCATTGGAAATTTATCAAACCCAGACAGCTAATGATCCAATGCTTCAGGAACTCGTAACAGCTGATATCTTGCCACCTTCATTGGAAGTCTCAACAGCAACTATCGATGATTTGGCCAAGGTAGCCGAAACCATGAAAAACATGGAAGGTATCGACGAAGTCGTCTATCAACAAGATGTGATTGATAATCTTCGTTACTGGACTCAAACGCTGCGACAAATTGGCATAACAGTGCTTGCTGTTTTTATGTTTACTTCATTGCTCATTATTATTCTCATTACGAGTATGCGCATTGCGAGCAAAAAATATGAAATTAAAGTCATGAGACTCGTTGGGGCAACTCAGTGGTACATTATGCAACCGTTTCTCATTGAGGGTATGCTCTACGGTGCCTTAGGAGCCAGTCTTTCTTGGGGAGTGGTCTACGTTGCTTTGCTGTATGCCACGCCCGCTATTCAAAGCTTTTTTGGGGAGATTCAATTACTGCCTGTGCCTCCAGAAATGATGTTTGCGCTGCTCGGCATTGGAGTAGCATCGGCTGTTTCTCTCGGCTTTTTGGCTGGCTTAATTAGTACGCGTCGGCTCTTTCGGGTATAGTTGTGATTGTTTGTCATCAAAATCTTGGCGAGTCACTTTTGCCTACGTTACACTGATAGACATCAAAATATGAAGCAATTGAAGTCTCGAAAATCACTCGTCCACTTTTTTTTGCTGGGGATTATTTTCTGTCAGATCATGGGGCACTGGACGATTGTGGAAAAAATTCGAGCTCAAGAAAGTACTCCTTCTGCCAGTGAGGGCTCACAAGACGATATTGATAACCTCAAGAAAGTCATTGAAGAGCTTCGGGGGAAGATTGGTGAGATTCAAAAGGAACAGCGTACACTTGCCAGTACTATCAAGGTGCTGGATAACAAGATTCTGCTTAACGAAAAGGAAATCGAGAAGACGCAACGTGAAATTAATCTTTTAGAACTGCAAATTAATGAGCTTTCCACCCGGATAGAGGGTTTGGAGCTCTCATTAGGGGAGTTATCAGAAATTTTGGTTGACCGAATTCAACAACAGTATAAACAGAGCCAACTCGATCCTTTGTCCTCTCTCCTCATGAATGCTGGTCTTTCTGGCTTCATTCGTGATCAGCGATACATTAAGCAGGCCAGAGCACATACCGAAGACATCATGCTGGCAACCGAGTACAAACGCCAGGTCTATGATGAACAAAAAAGTCAGAAAGAAGTGAAACAAAATGAAGTTCAAGTTTTGCGGAACCAACTTGAGGGCCAGCGAAAGGAGCTTGCCCAACAGCGTCAGGATAAACAGACGCTACTCCAGGTGACAAAAAATGATGAGCAAACGTATCAACAAAAACTCGCTCAGGCCTTAGCAGAGTATCAAGCCATTCAATCTATTGTTGCTGGTGGTGGTGATGAGTCTAAGGTGCGTGATGTGAAAAAAGGCGATACCATCGCCAGCATCATTCCTGGGCGTTCGACCTGTTCGACGGGTGCTCATCTCCATTTCGAGGTAGTTAAGGGTGGGGCACACGTTAATCCTGCCGGATTTTTAAAGTCAACCGACATTACCTGGTATGACAGCTCCTTTGGTTTCAGTGGGGGTTGGGACTGGCCTGTCCATAACCCGGCAATCGTCACCCAAGGCTATGGCATGACCAGTTTTGCCCGGAGTGGGTTCTACGGTGGAAGTGGACACACCGGTATCGATATGTTGAGTAAGACATCCGGAAACTGGGGAATTCAGTCGGTGGAAGACGGTGAATTGTTTAGGGGCTCTATTAAATGTGGAGGTGGCTATCTTCGGTACGTTCGGGTAAAACATAGTGCTGATATTTCGAGTTATTATCTGCATGTAAATTATTAATCCGGTTCTTGTGTTGGTTTTTTGTTATTTTTATTTGCTGAAATAGGGAGGTGAATGCCCGTGTTATTTTTGTAATGAGTGTGCTTTTTTGGTGGCCAACTGTCACTTGTTATGCCAGTGATTACTTCATTCGAGCAGTTTTACCCAATCCAGTGGGGAGTGACACACAAGAGTGGATACTTTTGGAAAAGTCGCCAACGGCGAGTAATGTGGCAACTCTAGTAGTTAAAGATGGACTTGGGGCTGTCCAAAGCTATGAAAAACAGGTTTCTTTTTCTTATGACAACCTTGCCTCTCTACCGCGTTCGGAAAGTGGCTTAAGCCTCAATAATGATGCTGATTGGGTAGAGCTTTGGCAGAGCGGTGCCATTATTGATCAATCTGGATTGTTTGAGAATTTGTCTGAGGGATTCGTTTGGACACGGCTCGCAACACACTGGCTCGCGCTATCAGCTCAGGATTTTGAGCGGCGTCTAGAAGATCATGATTGGGAAGAAGAATCTGACAATCAAAAAGAAAATGATCAGGATGAGGATAATAATGCAGAGGATGAGCCAAATGAAAAACCTCATGAAGAACCAAATGAAACGCAAAAGTCACTTGCAAGCAATCATGGGGCCGTCACACCGGAGAGTGTGGCTCCTGAGCAACAGACCGACCAATCAATACTCCAATCTCCTTCAACCCCAGAGGTACAGTATCAACAGTGGTTAATAATACCGCAGTTAGCGGCTCCCTTGTTGGCTACCAGATCAGCTTCCATAACACCTCGATCGCCTCCAGCCTATCCACAAATTGAGGGAGAAAGTGAGCGACAACAATTTGAGTTGTGGCGCCAAAAGGCCATTTTGGGAGGTTTTGGATTTTTGTTCTCAGGAATGTGTTTTGTCATTGTTGCTCTCCCTCCTGTGTGTCACTGGTACAATGAGAGACAGTGTATTTGGTAAAAAGAATTTTTCTCTACTTTTGGTATTTTCTGCCCGTAATTCTTATTTATGGCATTATCTCTTGGTTATCAGATCAGCCACGCTTGCCAGGGCCAAGTGACTATCCCTGGCGTTTTATCTGGTTTAAACTTGCCCATTTGCTGGTGTATGCCAGTCTTGGCTGGTTTATGTTCCGTGCCTGGCGACAGACTTTACCAAAGAGGACATCTCGTTATATTTTCATTACCAGTCTTGTTTTGGCCCTCATCTTGGCGATCGCTGACGAATACCATCAGTCGTTAGTGGCAGGCAGAGAAGGAACTATTCGAGATGTCATGATCGACCTCATTGGGATTAGTACTGCTCTCTGTCTGCAGAGGCGGTATAATCAATCTCGATCACTTTGGAAACAGCTTGTTTCCAGGATCAAAAACCAACCCGGGATGTAGCTCAGATGGCTTAGAGCGCACGCATGGGGTGCGTGAGGTCGCTGGTTCGAGTCCAGTCATCCCGACAAATAAAAAATCCAGACAGTGTCTGGATTTTTTTATTTATTGGGCATGTAGAAGCGAGGCACCTTCAAGGGGTACAAAATAGAAACGAGTGGGGTCGTAGTCTAGTCATTTCAACCTAGAGCCTTTTTATTACAACTGCTACAATGGCCTCTATGTTTCTCTCAAGCCTCACTAAACTCTTTGACATTTTTCTCCATATCGATGAATATCTCGACCTGATCATTCAGCAGTTTGGTATCTGGACATATGTTATCCTCTTTGGCGTCATTTTTGTGGAAACCGGACTGGTAATCATGCCTTTTCTCCCTGGTGATTCTCTCTTGTTTGCTGCTGGTGCCTTTGCAGCCACAGGTTCATTACATATATTCTGGTTATGGATTTTGTTAGTGATCGCTGCTTTTCTTGGCGATACCGTCAACTACTGGATTGGCCATTTTATTGGCCCGATTGCCTTTGAGCGCGATAATCGTTTCCTCAAAAAGGAGTATCTTAAAAAGGCGCAAGATTTTTATGATAAGCATGGTGGCTTTGCCATTGTTCTTGCCAGATTTGTACCAATTGTGCGCACCTTCGCACCGTTTGTTGCCGGTATTGGAAAAATGAGCTATTTCCACTTTTTGATGTACAACTTGATTGGTGGTGTAGTTTGGGTGACTGGCTTTTTGTTTGCCGGCTACTTTATGGGCAATATTCCTTTTATTCAGGAAAATTTCCATTACGCGGTGGTAATCATTGTGGCTGTTTCCATTTTGCCTATGATCTTTGAGTGGTGGAAAGCCAAACAGGAAAAGGCACAAGCCGCTCTTGAATCCACCAAGTAAAGTCGCCACAATAGTAAAAGAATTATGGTTTTACTGGATGGTTTGTGGTTTTTTGGTGGCAATCGTGGACGAGGAGTTGGCCGTTATTTAACCTACTATCTTGATCACGTGTTAGCGGTTCCGGCACATGAACGCATCTGGCTTGTGCCCCGATCAGCTCCAGATACACTGCGCAATGAGCTCGTCACCCGCTTTGGTGGACATTCCTTAGTCATCGATTTTTCTGAAACCATGCCTCGCCAGTTGGAAGTTCTTCGGCGTTATCTCAACGAGAAGGAAGTTCTTCAGGCACAGATTCTCTCACCCTTTGAGCGTCCCTGGTCAATGCTCGATTTTTTGGATGTTTTTGTTCAACTGAAGATTGAGACGCAGAGCATCGTCTTTGATGTTTTGCCGTTGCAATTCCCTAAACAGATCTTAGAAAAGTGGCCAGAACAAGATCAGAAGATGTATCAACGACGAATCCAAAAGTTACCACAGGTGAACAAAATCTTGGCTATATCGCCGTTTACGCAACAGCAACTTACGGCACAACTGGGGTTGCCAGCCAATGTCATTGATGTTCTTGATTTCGGTTTAAATGAGCGGTGGATCGTTCCCCCTAAAGAGGTCGACCTCAAATGGTGGCGAGAAATGAGTTGTGGCAAATATGTTGTTACCATATCGGGTGGTGAATGGCGAAAAAATCTAGAAGGAACGATTTCCTACTTTGCCAAAAAATACGCCAAAAAAGGCTACACCTTGCTCGTTATTTGTAAGTTGGGCCGAAAAGAGAAGTTCCGTTTTCAATTTTTGGCGTGGCGATTAGGGATTTATCATACAGTTCAATTCCTGGGGCAGATTGACGAACGCATAAAATGGCGATTTCTGGCTCAAGCCAAAGTTTTCCTTTTTTTGTCTCGGGGAGAAGGATTGGGTTTACCCGTTTTTGAAGCAAAACGGGCGGGCATTCCTGAAATTGTCATTAGCCAAGAACTCGCTGACGCTGGACTGAGCAAGCTCATTAAACAGGTCAAAGTTGTCCGGATGTAAACCCGTTGACCATTCACTCACATGTAACGAACTAGGTTAACCCAAAATTTCGCGCAAAGCTTCTCCGACTTGTCGGCCATCTGCTCGGCCGTTGGCTGCTTTCAGGACGAGACCAATCAAGGGGCCGTTCGCTAAACCAGGATTTTCCTGATGAATTTTTTCAACTAAAGCTTTCAGTTCAGCAGGAGAAAGTGGTTGGGGCAGAAGTTCACGTAAGATGTTCGTTTTTTCCGTTTCTTGATCAACGAGATCCTGACGATTCCCTTGACGATACTGCTCAATGGCTTCATCACTGTTTTTGATAATTTTGCGTACTGTTTTGAGAAACTCTTCTTCTGTCAATTCTGCGTCACGGCCTTTTTCAATCTGAGCATTTTTCATTTGCGCGCTCAAGTAGCGTAAACTTTCTAGTCGAACTTTGTCGCCAGCCTTCATGGCAGTTACGATAGCTTGAGAAATTCTCTGTGAGGGATTCATGTTCCTATTATACAAGGGCCTGGCCCTTCCCAAGAAAGAGATTCTTGTACCAGGGAAATAGGGTTAGGCCTTGCAAATAAATGTGAGCGATTGATGTACTTTGATGTGTTTTTATCAAGAGGCTGATAGAGGGCCAGGCCCTTATCATTACCTTTCCTGCTAAGATAAAGAAATGGCAAATGTTTTTCAAAAGGTTCTTCTCACTGGCGGCGCCGGATTCATCGGGTCTCATCTGTTGGAATCACTCCTTCAAAAGAAAGATCTTGAAAAAGTTGTTGTCGTTGATAATTTTTCGACGGGACAAAAACAAAACATCGATCCGTATCTGGAAGATGCACGCCTTGAGTTCGTTCAGCATGATCTCACAGATTTTGAATGGCTTCAAGCATTCTTATCAGAACACCAGAGCGAACCTTTCTCCTTAATTCTCCATTTTGCCTCACCTGCTAGTCCACCTCGTTATCAGGCGCAGCCAGTCATGACCTATCAGGTAAATGCGTTTACCACACATTATCTTGCCCAGTACGCCAGTTCTGTCAGTGCTCGCTTGTTGTTTGCTTCCACATCAGAAATATATGGTGACCCAGCGATTTCACCCCAGCCCGAAACCTATTGGGGAAACGTCAATCCGAATGGATTGCGTTCTTGCTATGACGAAGCCAAACGCCTGGGCGAAACGGTTTGCGGTGTGTGGCACCGCCAGACAGGTGCAGATCTTCGATTAGTCCGAATCTTCAACACCTATGGCCCCCGCATGGACATTACCGACGGTCGGGTCATTCCTAGTTTTTTTGAAAGTATTCTCCGCGATGAGCCCATAACCATCTTTGGCGATGGTCTGCAAACACGCTCTTTCTGTTATGTCACAGACCTCGTGGCGGGACTTATAACCTACGCCACTTTGGATGGACTCGATGGCGAAACCATCAACCTGGGTAATCCTGATGAATACAGCATGTTGCAACTGGTCGAACAATTTGAAGAACTCTTGGGGAGATCCTTGGATCGAGAGTTTACCTCATTGCCGGCCGATGATCCCCTGCAGCGTAAGCCTGATATTCGTAAAGCTCAACAGCTTCTTCATTGGCAACCTCAAGTGAAGTTGCCAGCCGGTCTGCAAGCAACCTATGAATATTTTCAGTCGAATCAGTAATCTTTTTACTCATGGCCCATTGGCATATATTGGGATCATAGTTTTGGCCATTTTGCTGCGTATTCCATTGCTCACTGGTTCGTTTTGGTTGGACGAGGCTGCCCAAGCGCTCGAAGTTGTTCGCCCTTGGTCGCAGCAACTCGATATTTCGGCCGATTTTCAGCCACCCTTCTTTCATTTGCTGCTTCATCTTTGGCAGTATGGTGGACATGAAGAATGGTGGTTACGCCTTATTTCAGTTTTTGCTGGCCTGGCTTCGATTGCGGTTGCTATGCGAACGAGCGCCAAGTGGCAAGGGAAAAAGGCAAGTCTCTTTGTTGGCTTATTATTAGCAACTTCATCCCTTCATATTTTCTTTTCTCAGGAGCTTCGACCGTATATGCTTGCCGTTTGGTGGGGAAGTCTTTCGCTGTCGCTCTACCTCGAACTTCTTTGGCAATCGCCGTCATCATCACAAGTTCAACGAAAGAAATCCTGGAACCTCATGATTCTCTTGTTTACGCTGAGCAACGCGCTTGGGGCTTTGACTTCCTATGTCTATCTCTTCTGGTTGATGGGGCTTTTAATGACAACCTGGCTTTTTCACCGCCGCCAGGCTTGGCTCATTACGCGTTCCCTAGCAGTTACTAGCCTGTGGTGGTTCACTTGGTATTTGGGACTTTTAGATCAACTGGAAGTTAGCGCTGCCTTAAGGGCTGCCGTTCCAGGATGGGAGAATGTAGTCAGCCTTACGCAAATGAAAGCTGTTCCCCTCACTCTAGGGAAATTTGTGATGGGAATCGTGCCCTTAGATATGCAATTAAAGGATGTGTTCATTGTATTTTTACCGTTTGCATCAGCATTTTATCTTGCCCTAAAAGATTGGCAATCAAATGGCAAGAGTGCTAAGTGGCGATCAATAACTTTTGTTTCACTCTTCGTATTTCCTTTGGTTTTTGGTTGGCTTTTTTCTTTCTGGACACCGGTCATTTCTCCCAAACGGGTCCTTTTCCTACTGCCCGTTCTGTATCTCATCTTTGGGCAGATCTGGGAAAAACAATCACAAAAAGGCGCTGAAATGGTTTTTGTGTTGCTCCTGATTGTGAATGTATTAGGTCTTACTCAATACTGGATGGATTCCACTCTTCAACGAGAAAACTGGCGCCAAGCGGTAACCCTTATTGAGAGCCGCTTCTCGCCAAGTAACTCAATGGTCGTGTTTGGATTTGATGCTCCGTTTGCTCCTTGGGTCTGGTACCAAACCGAAAACATTGCCACTCTGTCCACAGGTTTTGCCCCTCTAGACACTATCGAAGAAACAGAAAACCGTTTGACGGTTATTCCTCAGTATGAAAACGTTCTTTTGTTTGAATACCTCCTTGATTTAAGTGATCCGCAACGAAATATTGCTCAGGTGATTTTGAAGAAAGGATTTGAAGAGCAAGAGGTGTTAGACTTTTCTCAACTCGGCTTTATTCGCGTCTTTCACCAACAAAAATTGTATGCTCACACAAAGTAGAAAACTCTCAGTATGAATCAAAAATTACAGGTCATGATTGATGTCTCAGCCGTTCCCTATGGCCGAGGGGTTTCACGGTACACGAGCAATCTCGTAAAACATTTAGGTGTTATTCAAGAAATTGAGGTGACCGCTTTTGGTTATTCCTTGGGACAGTATCGTCAGCTTCAGCAGTGGATGAAAACATTGCCCAAAGAGATCCACCGTCAAACCTGGTTTATTTCACCAAACCTTTTAGGAAAATTGTGGCAAAAAATTCATTGGCCTTCTCCCGTGTCGAAAGGTATTCAGGTGTATCATGCCTGGGATTGGCAGTTGGCTCCGGCCAAAATTCCCCAGGTAGTGACTATTCATGATTTAGCCTATCGATTATTTCCAGAGACAGCGCATCCTGTGGTGGTTGAACATTACAATCATCTCATCAAGGAAGTAGAGAAGAATGAAGATATCCAAGTGATTACGGTTTCACAGACGAGTAAATCTGATATCGTTCGTCTCACCAAGATTCAGTCGGAAAGAGTGCATGTGGTGTATCAAAGCTTACCAGCTGAGGCCGAGATTGTTCCAGACCCACTGGATCTAGAGAATGTCATCCAAAAATATAATATCGAGAAGCCCTTCCTCTTATTTGTGGGAACAACCGAGCCACGTAAGAATCTCAAAAATATTATTCGAGCCTGGGAACAAATCAAAACACAGTTTGACTTGCTCATTGCTGGGGCAGCTGGTTGGGATGAATTTCAGCCTCAACCAGGAATGCAGGTGTTGGGTTATGTATCTTCTTTAGAGTTGGCCTCACTCTACCGACTTGCGCATGTGTTGGTCTTTCCCAGTATTTATGAGGGATTTGGTTTACCCATTTTAGAGGCGTACTTTCATGAATGTCCGGTGATTACTGCCAATGGTTCGTCAATGGCGGAGATCGCCGGAAAACCAGCTATTTTGGTGAATCCGAATTCTCCAGATGAAATTGCAGAGGCAGTGCAGGCTCTTGAACCGAAGGAGTCACGAGCCCGGCGAAAGCGAATACGGGATATGGCGGAGGTTCTTCAACAATTCCGTTGGGAAAAAACAGCTCGTCAGACGGCCGAAGTGTACCAGATAGCGGCGGGAAAGAGGCAGGCATGAACAAAGAAAGTCAAAAAATGAAGATTATTGGCATAGATGGTAATGAAGCCAATGTCTCGTCTCGAGTAGGCAGTAATGTTTTTGCCTATGAACTACTCGTCGCAATGCATCGATATTTACAGCAGCAGCCACTTTTCCAGGTTGTTGTTTACCTCAGCCGGCCACCTCAACCAGATATGCCTGCAGAGACCGATACATGGCATTATCGAATTATTAAACACCAACCTCTGTGGGGAGTATGGCGACTACCTTTAGACCTATGGCTTCATCGCCGTGTGGATCTTTTCTTTTCTCCGGGACACTACTTGCCGAGTATTTCACCCGTGCCTATGGTCTCTACGATCATGGATCTTGCCTATGAGAGATTTCCTGATTACTTTCGGACAAAAGATCGCTATCAGTTACAGGTGCTCACTCGTTGGGGGGTGAAGATGGCGCGACATGTCTTTGCTATTTCGGAGGCCACTAGGCAGGATCTTATCTCCTTGTACAAAAAGCCAGCGGAGGACATCACCGTTATCTATCCGGCAGTGAGTTCGCTCGAACCGCTGAAGGAAAACGTCGTGCAGCATCATCTTAAGCAGTTGGGAATTCAAGGTCCGTATGTATTATTTGTTGGCACGTTGCA
>CAZRAG010000016.1:0-22674 GCA_964598125.1 uncultured Pseudomonadales bacterium | reverse complement strand
CTGCGTCAAGAATTTCTTGAATTAGATCAATTTCTGTCAGTTCCTGATCCGGATTATCCGTTCGATATGCCTCAAAAACTTCTGAAAACTCAATTCCTAAAACTTGAGGGATGATGTCTTTTATTGCAGCAATAAGCTCCGGTGAAAGATGCTCTCTGGATGTCATATTTCTATTATGATACACCTGCCAGGGGGATTTTGTAATGCGGAGAGGATGGGAGGATGTTGGAACTTATTTTGTAGATATTAAATAAATGCTCTTAAAGTGATTTGGGTCACTAAAAGCTCTTAGAATGCTATTATATTTTAATACACAAAATACAGGAGAGATTATGATTGGAGAACCAGGTTCTGAGAATGCTGCAATGATATCCGATGAAGAGAATGTTGAGCAAATGCCTCAAGATCTTTTAGCAGAAGCAAAAATATCAGCTGGACTTGACGAGATATTCAAATCTCTGAAGGAAGTAAAATTAACCCCTGAGCAAAAACTTAGAATTCTCAAAGAGCAAATTAATTTTTACCTTGATCTCCCGGAAGAATCACTATTGAGTATCTTGCGATAGTGACTCTCCCACTTTGTCCATAAGGTTTTGTGGAGGACAGGATTGGCGACTTCGCTCGTTTCCACTCGCTTCATCGCACTAGGGTTATCTCGCATTCATTAAGAGATTTGAATGCTCGATCCCGTCGGAACAAACAAGTCCTTCATTCACCATCCACCCAACTTTATAAAAACAGCACCTAACGGTGCTATTTTTATAAAGCGGAGGCTAGGGGATGAAGTTGGAACTTTCTTACAAGAGTTGATTGTTATTTAATGTGTTACTATTTATTCATGTCAAAAGGATCACCAGTTGAGTCTTCGGAGTCCATCTTTGCTACAAAAGCAGCGTTACCATCACGAGAACCATATATTCCTTATAATGCATTCGAGCAAGCTATAGTAGATGTTCTCTATGGTGAAAAAGTATTTCACACCGTCACTTTACATTCCCTGGCTAGAAATGATCAGGAGCAAGAAGTTGCAGCTGAGCTTGTTCTTTGGCAGCAGAATTCGAGTGCAGTTATTGACACATTTCGAAAGAGAAAAACATGGCTAGATAGCTTGCCCTCTCGCATGACTGACCTTATTTTTCCGTTAGCAGAGCAGGTCTATCCTGGTAACCTCGAACAGGATTTGGCGACAGGCCACAAAACTTCATATCACCTTAGAGGGGTTTTTGAGCGTCCCATGGATGCAGGCCCACACGAAGGTGATGAAGTATAGAATTTGAGCTGAATTATTTTTGATGAATGTTAGAAGTATTGCTTCTCTTGAACAAAGAGGACAGGATTTCCCGACTCGCTCCATTACATTTCGCTCACTGGACCAGGCAGGTGTTCGCGTGATCGCTCACACTTGCCGGCGGAACAAACAGGTTCTTCATGAACTATCCACTCGACATTACAAAAACAGCACCTGCCGGTGCTGTTTTTCTAATGCGGAGGCTAGGGGACGGAGTTGGAACTTTTTTATTATGTGTTATTACAAAACAATAACTCATCGTTTCGAAGTGCTAACATGAGATAAACGCTATGGTAAAAACTCGTCTTAGTCAAACATCCGCCTTTACCGAAAAAGAGAAAGATCCAAATGAAGTCGAGTTGGAGGCTTTGTTGCGGAAAGATTTTTCCACAGAATTAGATGATTGGAGTCTGGAATCTAATAGCCCCTTAGCTCATGAGTATATTCGTTTCTTCATTGAAGGTATGAGAGAAACGTATAGGTTAAAGAAAAAGCAAAGAAAGATTCCGTCTACTTTTCATGTTCCCCAGGTTAAATTCCATAGACCTCTCAAAGGAGCGTTCTCTACACGAACACAATTTGAGAATGGGAAGTATGCAACAACTATTTTTATTCATCCCGACTATTTTCGTCCCTTTTTAGCATTAAATGCTGAAACAGAGATTACATTAACTGCCGAGGTAGATGAGCAGATTCAATTTTCTGGTAGTGTAAGGGATTTTTTCCTTGATATGGGGCGTGAAGAGATGGATCACGCAATATATGATAGTCATGATCTACCAGCAGCAGTAGAGTTCCGATCTTCTGATAAAGCAAAACTGAGTAGTGTGCATTACGATGCTCAAGATCATGAGTATCGTGCTTTGGGAACAAGAATTCGAAAGTTTATGGATACCGATGCTTCTCAAGAAACGATCGATTCGCTCATGAGGAGACTCAAAGCGGCAATAAGGTTGCGACAGGGTGAGAAGATGAGTAAGTAGTTGAGACTGATTTTTTACTTAATTACTCTTTTGTTCTGTGGCATAGCATATTTCCGAAGAGAGAGGACAGGATTTCCGACTTCGCTCGTTGCCACTCGCTGCGCTGGATTAGGGTAATCTCGCATTTATTTATAAAACGGAATGTTCGATCCCGGCGGAATAAAAGGCTCAATTTCCATAGCCCTGAACCAAATAATAAAACCACCTCACGGTGGTTTTCTTACTTGGCGGAGAGGATGGGAGGAAGTTGGAACTTTTTTATCTAGATAGTAGAGAATCCTATATAATCAATTTTAATTTATCACTGAAGTACAATATATTTTATGAAGCAAAAAATTATTATTCGGACTTCCAGTGGGTCTTATAAATTAGGTGGCTATAGTTTCGAAGAAAAGCTGGATGGGTCATTCTATGTATTTTTGAATAGAGAAGGCAAATCGAGAAAAAGTTGGACATACAATTTAGATGACATTCAAAATTATACAGAGAAAAAGGTGTTTCAAAGCAAGACAACAAAAATAAGTTACCATTCATCTGGAAGAATTAACTATCAAAAAGACTCCATTAATCAACACGTTATTTTTAGTGAGCCGCTAACTGCAATAACTGGACAATTTACCTTATTTACATATTCCATACCTAAATTAAATAAATTAGATAAATATAAAGAAACTATAAAAAGTTCAGATTTAGTTATAGATCTATTAGATGAGTCAATGGAAAGATTAAATTTTTCAGTAATTATTGCGCCATGGAACATTTTGATCAAAGGCGCATTGGCTTACTCATCAGTGAGATTTTTTGATTTATTTAGTGTTCACATTGTTGTAGATCGAGATGCAATACCAATACCAGACATTAAAAAACAACTTTTTATTACACTGAGCCCAAGTATTGGAATTTTTGAAAATCAACAAATCAGTGAAGCACAAGCCTTATTAGATTTTCACCATCATGTAAATAAAAATAGAGGATTAATCATTTATTCTCCTAACAAAGAAGGAATATACACGTGTATTTTTTCAGTTGAAATGAGAATCCCTCCGAAGCTAACAGTTATGTTTGAAGCCCAAAACTTATTTGCAGAACAAATTGGAAAACCTACCAAATCTTATGTAAAATTTAAGGCCTTCAGACTTAAGAAGGTAAATGGAATTGATAAAAAATTTTTTATTAAAAAAGAAGAACCTATAAAATCAATTATGCTTGATTCTGAATTATAAGTTTGGATTTAAAGTATTGCGGAGGCTAGGGGAGGAAGTTAGAACTATCTTCCGAGTGCTTTAAGTATTAAGTGATTTTGAATCAGAGAGTAAAAGAGCCTGAAGTTGTTGTCTTGCTTTGTCACTCCACTTTTCTTCGGGATCACTCAACATCATTTGTAATTTCTGCAGCGAAACAAATTCTGTCTTTGAGATCTCTTCGTCTGATGATGATATTCGAAAATCTTCTAAAAGATCATATCGATAGATGCACCAGAACTCTTGTTCCCAAGGAAGTTTTATGAGAAGTTTTCCTAGAAATTGTAATTGTTTTGATTCCACTGATATACCAAGTTCTTCTTCTGTTTCACGGGTAGCTGCTTCAAGGTATTTTTCGTCAAGACCAACATGACCACCCACACTTATATCCCAGCAATTTGGGAATGTGTCTTTCGTCTTGCTTCTTTTTTGAAGCAGAAATTCTCCACGAAAGTTAAACACAAACACGCCTGCACAACGATGGATGATGTCTGGGCTTTTGTGAGCTTCGTTTCTACTTATCTTCCCAATAACCTCGTCTTTTTCATTTACCATCGGAAACATTTCTTCCGGAGCATTTGCAACTTGAATCATATGTATATGATAGTTCTAAACCAAAAAGTTGTACAACTATTCATGAGTTAGCGGAGAGGACAGAATTTCCCGACTCGCTCCATTTCATTGCGCTCACTGGACTAGGCAGGTGTTCGCGTGATCGCTCACACTTGCCGTCGGAACCGGAGTTTCAACTCCAAAGCCCTCTACTTAACAAAAGCGACACCGAAGGGTGTCGTTTTGTTAAGCGGAGAGGACAGGATTCGAACCTGCGTGGAACTTGCGTCCCCCAAGGTTTTCGAGACCTGGCCGTTTAACCACTCCGGCACCTCTCCTTGGGTTGGAAAATCAGAGGCAAAAAGCCAAAGACTCTCGTTCAACCTGGCTATTGTACTGTTTGCACGAGGATTTGACCAGTTCGTAAGAACACGGTAAACTGACCCCTCTTCGCGAATTCACGAATGCTCGCGAGAAAGGGAAAAGTGCAAGATTTTATTCGTTGGTTACAAGGCTTGCTCGGAGTTCGTCCAAGTAGACCTGCCTATCTTCCCGTCCGAAAACGCTAAAATTTGGCGTACCCAACAAAATTTGGGCATTCACCAACATCACTGGCTGTTCATCAAGATAACCCTTGAGAGAAGGAGGTCGAACAGACAGCTCAAGCTGATACAGACGGGCAAAATAACTCTTTATTTGCTGGCGTGATGTTACTCCGGTTGGCAAAAGAAACGGTTGATAGGTTTCAGAATTTGAAGAAAAGTACTGCTGATGGTTTTCATGCAAAACAACAATGGCTTTAGCTTGGGAAAGTGGAAAGGCACTTGTTGTTTTAACTATTTTTTCCTCTAATGCACCTTGCGTTTCAAAATATTGACAGGTTTTTCTCAGTGGACACACTTCACATTTTGGCGATCGATTGGTGCATACCAAGTTCGCGAAATCCATAATGGATTCATTCAGTTTTTTATAAGGCGTTGTTGGCGGAATATGCTTCTCAATTTCTTTGAGGTCGACTTTTGCCGATTTACTGCCTAAAAGCAGTCGTCCCCAAACGCGCTGCTGGTTGGTATCAAACGCTAAGGCAGATTGTCCAAACGCAAAACTGAGGATGGCCCGTGCGGTGTACTGGCCAATTCCCGGTAGAGCCAAAAGCTCAGCCTCGTTTTTTGGGAACTTTCCCTGGTGTTGATCAACTACCATTTTGGCGGTTTTGAGCATATTTTGCCCTCGTCGGTAATACCCCAACCCAGCATAGGAGGGGAGAAATTCTTCCCAAGTGGCCTGAGCCAAAGATTCAACGGTGGGGAAGTGTTCAAGGAAACGCTGATAATACTCGATTACTCGTGAGACCTGGGTTTGTTGCAGCATGACCTCACTGACCCAAATTTTGTAGGGATCCTGAGTTTTACGCCACGGGAGATCGTGTCGGCCATGCACTTTCCCCCACGCAAGGAGTCTCCCTACTCGAGTGTCCTTTTGGTCACCAGATACACCTCTCACCCTGTACAATATTGCCATGCCTCTATAGTTTAATGGATAGAACAGTGGTTTCCGGAACCACCGATGAGGGTTCGATTCCCCCTAGAGGCACACTTCCAAAGGAGTCACCTTCGAACGCATTGCAGTGCCAAAAAGAGAGGAATTTCTTTTACTGCCCGGGCTTCTGCTCGGACTGTTTGAGCATTCAACCAATCGGCTGTTGAGAGCTCTCGTAAGTCGTTAACAATAAAACCAGCTTCCCTCAGTGCCTTGAAATACTCTTGCAGAGGCCGATGATAGCTCACGCTCACGCCTGTTTCTCCAGGGTAGGGTTTCAGCGGAATAGTATTTGGTGTGAGGTAAGAATCAACCCGTCGGTAACGAAGTTTTCGTTTTTCATCAAATCCCCAGCCGCTTTGGCGCGGGATGCGAAAAGCCGGATGAGTCATGAGAATAACAAGAGTCCCGCCTGGTTTCAGTATCCAGGAGGCACTTTGAAAAGCACGCAAGAGCGGGTCGATGTCTTGAATGCTTAAAAGAAAGACCGCTTTATCGAAACTTTCTGGCTTTAAGTCGCTCATTTGGGAAAGCTTGGTCACGTTGCCCACAAAAAACTCGCCATGAGAACCATGCCTCTGTTTCGCAATGTTCACGAGTCTGTCACTTACATCTATTCCCGTAAACTCACCGCCGGCCTTGGAAATGGGTTCAGCCAGGACTCCCTGTCCACAACCGAGATCAATTACTTTTTCATGCGGTTGCACATCCAGGAGTTCCATCACGGTTGGTAAGACTAGCTGGTGGTGGCGACTTCCGTCCTGGCCCATCCAGCCGTCATACCACTCGGCCAAAGGGTCCCAGCTGGATCGAACTTGTGGGCGGACACCACTATTGCGAAGAGCATTTCGATTTTTCCCGTTTTGACGAGGAATTCTTGCTTTTAAAGGAGTCGATTTCCGGAAATTTCTTTTTGGTGAATACGAGTCGTTAGACATTGGCGCTATTATCGCACAAGGGAGAGAGGTTGATCAGGAGGGCAAAAGACCACTCGAGCAGGGAGACTCCTTCTTTATTTTTTCTCAACACTAAACAGCTTGCTTTTAATAGCAATTCTCCCAGGTGCGCGCAAGTTAAAGATTTCCTTAAACTCGCTGGCCTCAATGGAAACTTCGCCTCGATTGGTTTGAAAAACGACTTTGGAAGTGTAGCCATTTGAGCCATGTTCGGTTCGTACGGAAGAAATACTTGTGTACTCCTCACCTAAACCAGCCGCTTTGGAGCGCATCTCATCCAGGCTATAAGGATTTCCGCCCCAACAGCCGCCGAGAGGTGAAATCCTGCCCGCGTCCTCACCACTGCCTTTTCGGCGGACCACCCAAGAGTTTAGGATATCGGCAAATTCAGCTTGGGTCAGCCAGGGATGGTTCCGACCACAACTATCACCGCTGCGGTCGGCGTACCAGGCTTTAAAAAACCATGGACTGGCTTTTTCGTAGGCACCCTCGGCCCATTTACTCCAGTCACTGGTGGTGTCCCAGAATGAAGGAGTCGAATGGCCAAGACTAGAGTAGCCAAGTTGGTGTCCTCCCGAAGTGCTGGCATAAAGCGTTGAGAAAATATTGCCGCTGCCATTGCTGACCACAACCATGCCACGGGTATCGTTGACAGCATCGTGCCAACGGCCGCCCGCGTCAAATTTGGAGGAACGGTATACTTGGCAGGATTCAGTGGCACAAATACTTTTTTTGATATTGCGATCACTCATAGACCAGCCCGTGTAAGCCAAGGCATAGGTGCGGGCCGCAATGGCTTGGGCTTTCAATGCTTCATATCCGCCATCGTTGGCCCAAGAAGCAGGCATCTCGGCAATGCCTTTGAGGTATTGGTCTTCAAAAGGAATGGAACCCACGCCATCTACAGAAATTGATCCCGGTGTGTCCACTTTTTCGATTTTTACATCTCCATAGTAGGCTTTAATAATTGACTCGTAGTTTTGCCCGGCTTTGGCTCGACCGAACGCACCATACTGGCTCATACCTTTAAAGTGGGGCGCGCCAAAACTAAACACGGCAAAGGCCGGGGAGAACCCTGGGTTGTAGTCAATCCGCGAAGCAGGGTCACCAACCAGAGGCACGTCGCCTACCGAAGTTTGGGCCGTTCCCGTTTTAGAAGCAATAATTTCCTTTTGACGGGCAGAAAGTTCTGCAATTTTGGTGGCTAGGGTGGCCTGATACGCCTTGGCTCCAGCGATCTCTTTTTCAAAAAACGCTTTTTGGGTGTTCAACTGAGCCTGAAGACCCTTGAGCTTTTCCTCCTGGTTGGCAGCGGCAACCTTTGCCTGCTGGAGTTCAAGAATATTTCCACTGATGTCATCGAGAATCTGGCGATCTCGTTCGGCGAGCAAAAGGGTGTATTTCCAGGCTTTTTGACCTTGGCTGGCGTGCCAGGTACTCAGAAGTGTTACCAGGGGTGAAAGCGTTCGGCCTTTACGATATTGCTCGTCAACTCGACTGGTAAAAATCTCATATTGTCCGGCCATTTCAAGTTCTTTTTGCTGGATTTCTTTTTGTTTTTGGGCTTGTTGCGCTTTGAGTCCATTGATGGTGTTTTGCGCTGAAGAAAGTCGTTGCGAGAGTTTGGCCACCTCACTTTCGAGCGGTTTGGTAGCATTGACCGAAAGATCGAGTAAATGTTGATTTTCATTAATGAGTTGCTGTAACTCATCCTCTGGGGCAATAGCTAAAGTTACCGAAAATAAAGTGGATACAGAAAAGAATATCGCAAAAAATGCGAATGCGATGGATAAAACAAAGAACCACTTTCTCACCTCTTCATGATATCGCAAACCAGAGCAATTAGGGGTTTTCATTTCATTCTGAGGAAAAATTTCTTAAATAATTACTCAAGTTTCCAAAGTTGTACCCATGAGATAACTTTCTCTATACAATGGCTTATAGAGATGAACATGTTTTGGAAAAATGGTCTTACCAAGAAAAGATCAATCAACAGGAAATTTTTTTCTGGATCGGCAATATTCTTGGCAGTAATTTTTCTTTTCTTATTCCAGGTTGTTCCTGTTCGGGCTGACGAACCCCTTATTGGGTTCTGCGCAGATTATGAGCTGGACCCGCTCAACCATTTTGAGTGTGAGCGAAAGGCAGACGAGAGTTGGGGCGAGGCAGGGGCAACTTTTTGTCAGTCAGGGTATGTTGTTGACAGGTTTACTTGTGGTGGACGCACAACGGATAGTCCTCCCAGTAAACCATGTGGTCCATATAGAAATGACTTCTATTGTTGTCTCCCTTGCATTCCCGAAGAAACTCCTGATGATGCTTTGCTCCGTGGCGAAGCGTGTGGTCCATCCATAACCGCTCAGTGCGACACATCACAAAGTTTGATATGTTCTGGTGGAATCTGTATTTATTCGCGAGCCGTTGTTTCTCTTGGCGGAGAATGTTATGCCGACTCAGAGTGTATTCAGCAGCCTTACTACGGAGGGTTTTCGCCAAATACGGTTCATATTCCCACGGCATGCAAAAAAGATGCTGGTCAAATTAAAGGCACCTGCCAGATTGTTGATGGATATTGTGAAGATGATGATGATTGCTCTGGAGAGAAATCCATTTGCGATTTGGGAGTGTGCGTTGAGGAAAATGTTCCCCCGCCACCTCCCCCAGAACCTGAACCAGAAAAAGGGGAGCCGTATGATTACTGTGCCCAACTACCAGGAACGTCAGCGGATTACAGCGACCTGAGTACCCAACGTGGCCAGTGTTACAAGTGTATGGGTTACTGGGATACCGCTAAAGGCAAGTATAAGTACGAGGGGGAAAAAATCTTTACCGCTGTCGGCTGTGTTCGTGTGAGTGGTGAAGCTCTGGCAGCTGATCTTATCAAGCTCTTACTGGGTGTTGGTGGAGGTGTGGCCTTACTTTCCATGTTGGCGGCTGCTTTTCAGTTCACTATTTCTCGGGGAGATTCAGGCAAAATTAAGTCGGCAAAAGAACTTATGACAGCCGCGGTGTCCGGACTTCTTTTTCTCATTTTCTCCGTGATAATCTTGCAGTTTATTGGCGTGGAGATTTTGCAGATTCCGGGTTTGGGTTAATGAGAGTTTGCTGAGGACTAAGAACTGAACGTCCAGCCATTGCAGCCATGAGAGCTTTTCTTTAGGCTGATACTATGAGAATTTTGAAACAAATACTTGTTTCACTCTTACTTTTATTTTTATTTGCTCCATCTATTGTTCGGGCAGATGAACCAGAAGAGGGTACTCCTTTTGACTACTGTCGCCAAATTCCCTCTGATCAGCGTTCCGAATGTACCACCTGCATAGCTCGCGGAGCAGAGAACGAATATATCTTTACGGCTGTTGGTTGTGTGCAGGTGAGCGGTTCTGGCTTGGCCAGTGATCTGATAAAACTATTGCTTGGCATTGCCGGTGGAGTCTCTCTTATATCATTGTTGGCAGCGGCCTTTAAATTCACGATTTCTCGTGGAGATACCGGGCAAATTAAATCAGCTAAAGAATTGATAATAGCTGCGACCACGGGTTTATTCTTTCTCATCTTTTCCGTTATTATTCTTGAGTTTATTGGTGTCCAGGTGTTGAGAATTCCTGGGCTCGGTGAGGGCAGAAGCGGTGGGGGATCAAAAAAAGATCCTGTCTCAGCAGTTCCCCACACTGTTCCCCCAGGGGGAGCCTGCAGCTACACTTTCCAGTGCGCAACCACTCGAGATACACCTCAAGGGCTGAAGTACGTCATGAGTCAATGTGTTGATGGTCGTTGCCAGGACTGGTTTTTGCTCGAGCCAACCTGCCAATTTCAACCAAATCCTGATGAGTACTGTCAACAGCAAACAGGTTATGAGGACTCCGTGTGTTATGAGTATCCGGCAGGATTAGGGAACTGCACTCTTATTCCAGGGGTTGAGGATTTATATAAGCCCATTCATTCTGTCCCCATTGGTGGGAGCTGTCATAGCAGCACTGAATGTACAACGTCTCTGGAGAAGGGCGGAAAAAGCTACTATGCCGGGACAGCGTGTATCGAGGGTAAGTGTCAAGTTACAAGTTTATCGGCCACTGGTTGTGAGGCTCAAAGCGATCCCGACAGATTCTGCCAGCAGCTCACCGGATCGCAATATTCATACTGTTACTCTGGAACTGGGGTTTCTCAGTGCAATGTTCCTCCAGCTATTCCAGAAATGGTGGAATGTACAAGCACAGCCGCATGTAACGAAACGTATCATGTTGAAAGTGGATTTGAGTGTGTCTTTCCTGATGGGGGCTATGAATATCCTTCAGGGGTAGTGGTTGGACATTGTAAAAAACTATAGAGCTAATAGTCAGTAGACCCTTTTTCCTCTTTTTTCGGTTACAATAGCAATATGGCTGAACCGATCAAATTTCTCGAATTGAATCGATCTATTTGGGGTGACGATCCGGGAAGTGGTGGCGGTTTTCTTGGTTTCATACGCACCTGGTTGACTGACCGCCGAATCTCAGGTTTTGAAACACCTGGTGCGTTTATCACCTCATCCTTTCCACTCCTTTTTGGTTTTGCTGGAATGATTCTTTTTATCATGCTCATCTGGGGCTCTATGGAAATCTTGATGGCGGCAGCCAATAGCAAACTAGCCGAATCAGGTAAAAAAAGAATTACCAATGCGATTATTGGTTTTTTGATTCTCTTCGCAGCTTTTTGGATAGCACAAATATTCACCACTATTTTTGGCTTGGATATCGGTCTTTCCAGTGGATACGACCCGTATTCGGAACTGTAAACTCTTTGCTCAATGTCAAGATAGTACAATACAACGTATGCATCTCGATTTACAAAAACTTCCTCGGCATGTGGCCATCATTATGGATGGCAACCGTCGTTGGGCCCGCGCTCAAGGTAAAAATCCCGTCGAGGGGCACAAGTATGTGACCGATTATGTTATTGAGGCTTTGGCCGATCGTTGTATCGAACTGGGAATTCCGTATCTCACTCTCTGGGCGTTTAGTACCGAAAACTGGGACCGTGACCAGGCAGAACTCAAAGCACTGATGCAAATTTTCCGACTGGGTTTTCAGAAGAAGACCAAAGAGTGGATGCTGAAAAAGGGCATCAAAATTAAAGTTTTGGGTGAACTTGACCGTTTCCCCAAAGATATTGCTGATATGTGTCGTGACTGGATGGAGTCTTCTAAGACCAACACCAAACTCACCATTACTTTTGCTTTAAACTATGGCGGTCGAGATGAAGTCAAACGAGCTTTCAATAGGATTTTAAATGAGAAAAAGGAACTGCATAAATCAGGTGAGCTAACGGAAAAGGATTGGCAAGTTACCGAGGAGGAAATCGGTGCCCACCTTGATACCGCTAACACGCCTGATCCTGATTTGATTATTCGCCCTGGTGGTCAGTTCCGATTATCTGGTTTTATGCCGTGGCAATCGGTGTACTCTGAGCTCTATTTTTCAGAAGTCCTGATGCCTGATTTTTCAGCCGATGAACTTGATAAGGCCTTGCTTGATTTTACGGAGCGCCAGCGCCGCTTTGGAAAGTAGTTTTTTATGAAATCCACTTTTTCTTGGCAGGCCCTGTCACTCTCAGGATTGGCCAAAGATCAAATACTTGCTCGACAGAATTGGATTCAACAGCAAAGTGGTGATCAGGTTGAATACACTCAATTGTTCCAAACAAATCTCGATGTTGAGAGCGTCTCTCACAAAAATTGCGAGAATATTGTCGGGTCCGTAGAGATTCCGGTTGGTGTTGCCGGGCCACTCCCTATTCGTCTCGACCATAGCGAGATGGAAGCCATCATTCCTCTGGCCACCACAGAAGGTGCCTTAGTAGCGAGCGTGAATCGTGGCTGCAAATCTCTTGCACAGGCTGGCGTGACCCAGGTCATGGTTGAAAAACGCGGCATGACCCGTTCTCCCGTTTTTGAGTGTACCTCTGGACTTGAGGCGAAAAAATTCCAGACTTGGTTTGAGGATCACATGGACACTGTTAAGGCTGTGGCTGAAAGTACGAGTTCACACTTGCGACTCCTGAGTCATCACACCTGGATTCGAGGTCGATTCTTATATGTTCGCTTTGCTTTTGATACGCAGGAAGCCATGGGCATGAATATGGTGACTATCGCCCTGCAAAAAGCCCTCGAGGAGGCCCTAGTGCGTCATCCAGAAATCAAGCTTCTTTCTCTTTCCAGTAATGTTTGTACCGATAAAAAAGACTCGGTGGTGAATTCCTTGCTAGGTCGCGGATATTGGGTTCAGGCCGAAGCCACTCTCCCCAAGGAAGTTATTTCGAGTGTTTTAAAAACAACGGCTCAGAAAATGTTCCACGTGCATATTCAAAAAAATCTCATTGGCTCAAATCTAGCGGGATCTTTTTCGCAGAATGCCCATGTAGCCAATGTTTTGTCGGCTATGTACCTTGCCACCGGCCAGGATCCAGCCCATGTAGTTGAAGGGAGCAAAGCCTTTCTCACCGTTGAACCACAAGGAGAAGATTTGTACGTTGCCCTAACACTTCCCAATATTAATGTGGGTGTCGTTGGCGGGGGCACAGGTATTGCTGCCCAACAGCAAGCTCGCCTTATGATAGGTAAGGGAGAAAAACTTACCGCTCGGCAACTAGCCGCCACTGTGGGTGCTGCTTCTTTAGCGGGCGAGTTATCCTTGTTAGCTGCTTTAGCCGAACAAAAATTGGCCTTTGCTCATGACAAACTTGGAAGAGATCACCGGGAGCAAAAATGAGTGTTGGTATTGTTTCGTATGGAGCGTATCTTCCCGATTTAGCGATAACCACCGAGGAAATTGCTCAAGCCAATGGGCATGAACATGCGCCAGCCTTAGGAGTAAAACAAAAGACAGTTCCTGAAGTTGATGAGGATACCATTACCATTTCAACTGCCGCCGCTGTTCAAGCACTCACTCGCACAGAAAATCGACCGGCAGTCCAAGAAAAAATGGGCGCTTTATTTATTGGCAGCGAAAGTCATCCCTATGCCGTTAAGCCAAGCGGAACGGTTGTGGCGCAAGCCCTCGGTTTGCCCAACCAAATGGCTTTAGCGGATTTGCAATTTGCCTGCAAGGCAGGGACACAAGGACTACAGATTTGTTTGATGTATACCAAGGCACAGCAGATTGAGTATGGTTTGGCGATTGGTTGTGACACCGCGCAGTCAGCTCCAGGAGATGCACTCGAGTACACGGCTGCTGCTGGCGGGGCCGCCTACATTGTTGGCTCCCAAAATCTCATTGCCACGCTGCTCGATACAACTTCGTATGTTACCGATACTCCTGATTTTTGGCGTCGCCCACGCCAGAGTTACCCGCAACATGGCGGACGTTTTACCGGTGAGCCGGCTTATTTTCACCATATAACCCAGGCTTCTCGTGCCCTTTTGCAAAGAACTCAACTCAAGCCAGAAGATTTTCAGCATGCCGTTTTTCACACTCCCAACGGAAAGTTTCCGGTTACGGTAGCCAAGCAGCTTGGATTTTCCCGTCAGCAACTCAACCAGAGTTTAATTGTTGAAAAAGTGGGCAACACCTATGCTGCCGCGTCCCTTTTGGCCTTAGCTCATGTTCTTGATCATGCCCAACCAGGCGAAAAGATATTCATGACCTCCTATGGGTCCGGAGCGGGTGCAGACAGTTTTGCTTTTGAGGTTACGCCAGAAATTATTGCTTTTCATGCTCGTCAAGAGAACCCCATTTCGCATTTTATTGAACAACTCCAACCCATTACCTATACCCAATACTGCCAAAGGAGTGAAGCATGAGGATTGCCATTGCTGGACTGGGAATCACCGACTTTGGTGAGCTTTGGGACAAGAGTCTTGAAGACTTGCTTCGTCAGGCCAGTGCTGAGGCAATCGAAGATGCTCAGATGGATTTTTCTGATATCGAGGCAATTTACGTGGCTAATATGGGTGCAGGCGCTTTTGAAGGCCAAATGCACTTGGGAGCTTTAGTGACCAGTTGGTTTGATCACCACCCTCCGGCTATGCGTGTAGAAGGAGCTTGTGCTTCGGGAAGCTTAGCGTTAATGGCGGCGGAAGACGCTCTGGAAGCCGGACGTTATAAGACGGTCCTGGTTGTAGGGGCAGAAAAAATGACTGATGTCACCGCGGCCGAAGCCACTCGAGTTTTGGCAGGAGCGGCTGATGTTGAAGCCGAATACGGCAGCACTTTCCCTGGACTCTATGCCATGTTGGCGCAACAACATATGGAAGCATACGGCACTACCCGAGAACATCTTTCGGCTGTGAGCGTGAAAAATCATAAGCACGGTCTTGATAATCCTCATGCTCAGTTTCATAAAGAATTTACCTTGGAAGAGGTAAGCACAAGTGGACTGGTAGCTTCTCCTTTGCGACTTTTGGATTGTTCGCCTTTAACCGATGGAGCGGCGGCGGTTGTCCTGACTACCAAACAGCCAAATCGCCCAAGTGCCGAAATTATTGGTCGTGGTCAGGGTATGGATAGCCTTACTTTGGCTGGAAGAGATTCATTGACCTCGCTCCTGGCGACAAAAAAGGCAGCGAAACAGGCGTACGCTCAGGCGGCTCTTTCCGCGCAGGATGTTCAGGTTGCTGAGGTACACGATTGCTTTACCATTGCTGAACTACTTGCTCTCGAAGATCTCGGTTTATTTAAGCCTGGAAAAGCTGGCCCAGCTGCCCTCGATGGTCAGACAACCTATGGCGGGGAAGTTGTTATCAATCCTTCAGGAGGTTTGAAAGCATCTGGTCACCCCGTTGGTGCAACAGGAATTAAACAGGTAGCGTACTTGACACAACTTTTACGAGAAGACAAATTTACTACTGCTTTAGCGCAAAACGTTGGCGGCAGTGGAGCCACGGCTGTTGTCCATATTTTGCGAAGCTTTCATCCAGAAAAGCAAAGGAAACAAGCATGAAACCAGCAATGTATTGGCGAGCCAGTAAACAGTGGTCCAAATGGCTCGGTCGCCGAGGTGAAGTTATTTCCGCCACCCAAATGGAGGTAGCCATTCCGGAGATCTCTCCTTGGACACCAATTACTTTTGCTCTGGTTGATTTTGGAACGGAGCGTCACGAATTTATGGTCGCTGGCCAGGCAACAGTTCAGAGTGGTGATCAAGTAGAATGTGTTTTACGCAAACTAAGTGTTCCAGATGAAAAGGGCGTCATTTCTTATGGAATTAAGGTGCAGAAGGTGTAAATCATGGCTTCGTCAATGAACGTTACCGCTACGGTTCCAGGAAAAGTTATTTTATCTGGTGAGCATGCCGTGGTGTATGGTTGCCCTGCACTGGTGGCCGCAACCGACAAGCAGTGCGAGATTTCTTTTTCTGGGGAAATGAATGATGCATTTTCATTGGCGTCCATCAGCAAAGCCAAGAACTTGCAAAGTCTTTTTGCCGATTGGAAATCATTGCCAACCACGAAGTACCTTCATATCCAATCAAGCATTCCTGTGGGTCGAGGTATGGGATCGTCGGCTGCCTGTAGTGTGGCCGGAGCGGCAATCATTCAGGTTTTGCAGAAACAAGGAAAGGTTCACCTCGATCCCAGTGATCTTGAGGAAATCAACCGTTTTGCCTACGAAATGGAAAAACTTCAGCATGGTAAGCCCAGTGGAGTGGACAACACCATAGTGACCTTTGGGGGATTCTTGTGGTTTCGCAAGGAAACACCCCAATTTTTTACCTGGAAACAACTTCCTCAGGCCAGAAAGCTGGAATCATTATTTTTTATCGATAGTGGAAAGCCTGTTGAGTCAACGGGAGAGATGGTTATGGCAGTCGCAGGGAGTAAAGAGGCGCAGCCAGAAAAATATCGGCATATTCTGAACGAATTCGAGGCCGTGACGCGGGGATTTTTACGATGGATTTTGGCCGAAACGAATGAAAGTATTATTGACCTGATGAAAGCGAATCATGCGTTGTTAACCCAGATACAAGTGGTTTCACCCGGCACTCAGGAGCTGATTCAAAACATTGAAGCAATAGGTGGAGCTGCCAAAATTACCGGTGCAGGGGGATGGGAAAAGGGTTCTGGTTATCTGTTGGCTTATCATGACGATCAAGAAAAGTTAGCCGATTTATTGGCTAAATTCGGCAAAAAACTGCAGCCGCTGCAGCTGGGAGCGCCAGGAGTGAGGGTGAAATGAAAAAAGTAAATATTTCTTGTCCAGGGAAATTAATGCTCTTTGGGGATCATGCGGTAGTGCATAATCGTCATTGTCTGGTCACGGCGGTGGATCAAAGATTAACGGTTACGATAGAAAAAAGTTCTGATGAGGGAATCACACTAACTGCTCCTGATGTCGGTCTCAATAATTTTGCATTTTCACTTGCTGATTCTGATTCTCCTGATTTCCCTAAAGTTGCCAAGTTTGTTGCACAAAGTATCAGTAACTTTTCCAAGAGACACTCCTTTTCTATGGGCCTAAGAGTTTCAACCAGGAGTGAATTTGGCGCGACCTTTGGATTTGGCAGCTCCTCGGCCGTTACTGTCGCTACTTTGAAAGCGCTAGACGAAGTTTTTGAGACCCACCTTTCCAATGAAGATATCTTCCAGCTTGGCTACCAGACAGTCATCGATATCCAAGGTGTTGGTTCTGGCTTTGATTTAGCTTCTGCTATCTGGGGGAACACTATCTTGTTTGCAACGGGCGGAAAAGAAATTGTTCCTTTGGGGGTAAGCTCACTCCCCATCGTTGTGGGTTATACCGGTGTAAAGGCCGATACAGCCACCCTGGTGAAACAAGTGAACAAGCTCAAACAACAGTATCCAGCATTTGTGGAAAGTGTTTTCGATCAGATTGAGTCTATCGTGTTAGAGGCAAAACCACTCATTGTCGAGCAGGAGTGGGCGGAGGTTGGCCAATATATGAATTTTCAACAAGGTCTGCTTGAGTCACTCGGAGTTGGCAGTCCGCAATTATCAAGTTTAATTTTTGCAGCTCGTCATGCCGGCGCATTCGGTGCAAAGCTCTCTGGAGCCGGTGGTGGTGACTGTATGATTACTGTTGTTGATGATGACCATCGAAAAGCTGTTGAAACAGCAATCATCCAGGCAGGGGGGACCGTTTTATCGGTAAACCTTTCTGCACCGGGACTTAAGGTACAATCGGATAATGACTAAGGCATTGCAAGCATCAGCTATCGCTCCGGCAAATATTGCCTTCATTAAATACTGGGGGCGAAAAGACGCTCAATTGCGCTTACCTGCGAATGACTCTATTTCTATGAATCTTGGTGGAATTGAGACGAAAACTTCAGTCAAATTTTCTCCAGATCTGCAGCAGGACACCTTAACCATTAATGGTGAGCCAGCATCAAGCAAAGAACGGAGTCGAGTAAGTCGCTTTTTGGATACCATACGAAATCTCTCCGAGTTCAAGTATTTTGCGAGCGTTGATTCGCACAACAATTTTCCTAAGGGTACAGGAATTGCTTCCTCGGCATCCGGATTTGCAGCGTTAACTGTTGCCGCCACCGCAGCCTTGGGTTTGGAGTTCTCTGAGAGGGAACTTTCCCAGTTAGCTCGATTGGGATCAGGATCAGCGTGTCGATCAATCCCCGATGGATTTGTCGAGTGGAAAACAGCCAATTTGCATCAGGATTCGTATGCCTATTCACTTTTCCCGGCAGATCACTGGGATATCGTTGATGTTATTGCCATAGTTGATGCCAAAGAAAAAAAGTATAGCAGCTCTCAGGGTCACGAGGCCGCGGTGAAGAGCCCATTTTTTGCAGCTCGTCAGGAGTATTTAGTGAGTCAAACGGCTCGACTCAAAGATGCTCTAGAAAGAAAAGATTTCTCAACTTTTGGAGAGTGTTTGGAACAAGAGACCATCAACTTTCAGTCGGTCATTATGACTTCTCAGCCAGCGATTTATTACTGGAATCCCACTACCATGGCCATTATTTTGTTTGTCCAGCAATTAAGAGAGCAGGGGCTCGCTGTCTACTTTTCCATTGATGCCGGGCCAAATGTTCACCTCATTGTTGAGCAAAAAAATGTTGAGACCCTGAAAAGGGAACTTGGGAAAATTGAGGGTATTGCGCAACTAATGGTTGCTCCTCCCGCTCCCGGCGCTCGGGTAGTTTCAAACTAAAAACGGTTGCAAGGCTTGTTGTAGCCAAGGCACATACTGGTGTTCACTAGCAGATTGCAAGTTGTGTTGAATCACGTCGATTGTTTTCCAGGAAAATTCTACGGCTTCGTCCAGATTTAGGATTGGATTTTGGTCGGTGTGGCCAATTACGATATGGTTGATTTCATTCTCAGACCACTGATCGTTATAAACAGCGTGGTATTCATAGTGATGACTGAAGTGTAGGTCCTGTATCGTCAGGCCGATTTCAAAAGGGAGCCGACGGGTGGCAGTTTCGATTTCGTTTTCGCCTGGCCATTGATGCGTTGAACAGGCCGCATCCCACCATAAGGGCCATAATGGTTTTTGACTGCTGCGCTTGGTAAGAAGGATTTCGTTTTTGGAGTTAAGGAGAATGACCGTAATAGCGCGGTGCAGCATTCCCTTGCCTTGATGCGCTTCAATCTTGCCTGCAGTACCGATCGGCTGATTTTGCGTGTCGACGAGAATAACCTCTTCTTGTTGGGAATGCATTTTATGCCAGGTTTCCATGGAAGTCATTATACAGGGCCTGGCCCTTGAATTTTCTTCTGGCTAATAGATTTTTTGCCCTTTATCTCCCAGATGGGACAGCTGGGCCAACCCTTTTCCAACGGCGATACGTTTTAAGTTATTTTGATGTAGAAAACTACGATTTTTTTTTGGCAAGCTCAAGGGCCAGGCCCTTACTTAGGATGGACGTTGTGGAGGTGTGAGAGTCTGTTGAGCCGTAGGCTCAGTATAACTTTGCACATCAGGAGGCATGGTTGCTAAAGGATTAGCTGGCATTACCTGTGCTCCCGGTATACTTTGCTGGGCTACCATTGGTGGTTGTTGAGCGTAAGGATTCGGGGCAGCTACGGGGTAGCCGGTTTGAGGCATTCCTGGTGGCATCGCCGCCGGCATTTGCACCTGCTGATTCAAGTCAGCTTGCTGATTCAACATGGTTTGCTGATCCATGGCCGCTTGTTGCGCCGCATAGACAGTTGGGTCAACAACGGTCTGCTGTTCCATCCCTGCCTGTTGGGTTGCATAGACTGCCGGGTCGATAGCTGGCTGATCCATTCCCGGTTGAGAAGCAACTGGCTGAGCGACCATTGGTTGTCCCACCACTGCCTGAGGAGCAGTTTGTGTGTACGCTTCTGCTGCCTGGGTTTGTCCTTGAGAAAGTTGCTGGATGGCTTGTGTGGTTTGGTTAATCATGAGTTCTTGCTGTTGACGGGCAGCCTGGATTTGTTCCATTTCTGCCGGGTTAGTGGTGATAACCACATGCTCCTCTGGAGAAGCAATGACGCGAATGGCCACATGGTTTTGTCCAGCAAAGAACAGGCCCTCACCCACATCAGCGGCCATGAGCAAGCGTTGCTCACCTTCGGACAAGTAGAAAGTCTGAGCCAAGATAGGTACGGCTGCGGAGGATTGTTTCAGTAAAAGTTGGATGGAAGAGTTGGTCACGATCGCCCGACCATAGTCGTTGCGCATGAAGTCTTCCACATCCTGAGTAATGGTGGTCACACCCAAGTAATACTTACGAGCGCGTTTGGCCATAGAATGCAAGAAAGCGGCAGTATCGGCATGTTTCATAAAGTACCAGGCCTCATCAACAATCAGACTGCGACGCTTTTTGTCCTTGCGGATACGTGTCCAGATATAGTCCAAAATCAGGAACATAGCTACCGGACGCAGTTCGTCTTCAACGTCGCGAACCGAGAAAACGGTCAGCTGATTACGAATATCAACATTGGTGTGGTGATCAAAGATACCCCGGAAGGAACCTTGAATATATTTTTCCAAACGAGCGGCAATGTTGTTGCCTTCATCGTTTTCCATACCAATCAAAGCTTTATACAGGTCTTCCATGAGAGGAGGCTCTTTGGTTTGGGTTTCTGGATCGGGAGTAATGCCTTTGGCTTTGTAGGTTGCGACCAACGCGCGATCCAAAGCGGCTTCTTCTTGCGGGGTCATTTCGCCTAGCATCACCTTTAACAAAGCATGGAGAGAAATAATTTTTTGGCCAAGCTCATTTTCACCTTCTTCATACACGTTGGAAAGGTCAAATGGATTGATTTTGGTCGACGATCCAAAGGCAAACTCGATGTATTCACCTCCGTAGCTCTTGGTCATGTCTTCATACTCACGCTCAGGGTCGAGAATAATAATCTCGGTCCCAAACATGAGTTGACGGACTGCTTCAAGTTTCACGGCGTACGATTTACCAGCACCAGACTTAGCGAACACCACCATATTGGCGTTTTCCATGCTGAACCGGTCAAAAATAACGAGTGAACCATTATGCTCGTTGATGCCATAGACGATTCCTTGATCTTGCGTCAGTTCAGAAGAAGTAAAAGGAAAAGTAGTGGCCAAGGAGGTGGTGTCCATGTTGCGTAAAACCTGGAGTTTATCGATGCCCATGGGCAAAGTGGTCTTGAAGCCCTCATCCATTTGGAGGGATGCTTTTTTGGAGATAAGCAGAATCGAGCCAAGCAGTGATTGCAGCTGGCGCGTCATTTTATCGAGCTCTTCCACCGAAGGGGAGGTCAAGGTAACGTAGAGGCCCAACTGGTAAAAACGCTCAGCGCCTTTGGCCAACTGTTCTTGCATGGTCTTGGCATCCTCAAGTTTGATTTCGGTGTCGATATTGGTGATTTTTCCTTGGCGGATATCAGAGGTAAGTTCGGCCTCCATTTCGGTGATCTTGCGGCGGAGATTTTTAAGAATATCGGCCGTATCAACGGGAGTAATGTGCATGGAGATATCCACGTTGTAGGGGAAGTTAATCAGCGGAGAGAGCCAGTTTGCCAAGACCATGCGGGGGTAGCCAGAAATAAACAGGGTTCGGCTGTAGCGAGAGTTAATTTTTTGGTAGGTAAAGTCAACCTCAATGGCCTCAGGGGCAATAATATCTTGGATACTGACTAAACCCATGGAAAATTGGCCCATTTGCTTTTTGAGGGTTTCGTCTTGCTCCTGAGCAGTAGGCTCAGTTGATCCCGACGTTTTAGCCGAAGCTTTGTTGAGACTGAGATTTTTGAGGAAGTTATCGAGTGGGCTCATATTATCTTGGTTGTTGATTGTTAAATCCCTCTTGGGGAATGGCAGCAACGTTATCGAGTGCCATATTAGCGGTGTCGTTGGTACTATCGTATTGATTATGAGGCTGATTCATTCCAGGTCGATCATCCATAAGTGGTTGAGGTGATAGGGGAACGGTTTGGTCAGAGGTTGTGGTATTTGTGTCGATTGCCGCGGCAGCTACGGGTGCGGCGTTTGGTTGAGGAGCTGTCTGGAAAGTAGGTGGCATACCCGCATCAGTTTGAATAACGGCTGTGGTGTATTCACGGGTATCAACCATGCGAGCACCTTCAGCGGCCTCAAAGTTATACGCAGTGTAGAAAAGTTGAATGATTTCTTTTGTCCCCAGTTGACGAGCAATCAGTCCAATACGTCCAAATTGGCTCATCATATGATCGCGCCGGGGGATGAGTACATTTTTGGCTTTTTCTACCAAGGCGTATTTGTCAAACTCAGGCGATTTATCATTATTGGTGACCGAGTTGAGTGGATTTAAGCCCTCGGTCAAGCCAAGTTCTAGAGCCGTGAGAGGGACAACCAAGAAAAATGTTTTATCGAGAACATTTTGCTCAGTAATAAGATTCGAAACAAACTGGCGGTACTGGGCAATTTGACGACGACGAAGCTCGGTGGGGGCATGCGTGAGTTGCTCATCAACATACTCTAAGTAGCGAGTAACATCTTTTGGCTGTGACTTCACTACAATTTCTATTGGGAAGGAAAGAGAGTTGATGAGGGCAGCGTACGCATAAATAATGGCGTCTTGTTCTGGCTCCGAAAGCAAACCAAAGTTGAGGGCATTTACCTGCAAAATCAAGCTTACAGATCCATCTTTGAGAATAAGAAGATCGTTGGTAATATCAAAAATATCCAGGTATTTTTGGGCAGTGCTTTTCAGATCGTTGGTCTGTGTCTTTG
>CAZRAG010000015.1:0-23055 GCA_964598125.1 uncultured Pseudomonadales bacterium | reverse complement strand
TATCAATACTCTTTTTTGGAGACAGATTTTCATTACTTATGGTTTTGGCTATTGGACTGATTGGCTTTGGGGTGTTTTGGGCAGAAAAAAACGCATTCCCCCACTATCATCGGCAAAAAAAGAACAAAAAAAGGGCTACCCGCCTACGAAGGTAGCCCCTTTGTCTTGTTTTTGTTTATTTTAGCCAAGCTCTTCATCACTATAGATGAGCAAATCAACAGCACTGGCGAATTCAAAAATATCGTCCTCATCAAACAAAATACCGATTTCCTTTTCGGCAGATTCTGGACTGTCAGATGCATGAATGAGGTTATTGGATTGTGACATGGCAAAGTCACCACGAATGGAACCACCTTCTGCCTCACGACCCTTAGTGACACCCACGAGTTTACGAATGGTATCGATCGAGTCAAGACCTTCCCAGATCATGGCAATGACCGGTGTCTGCATCATGAAACCCTTGAGTTTGGGGAAAAATGGTTTGTCTTTATGGTGAGCGTACCACTCATCAAGTTGGGCGTCGGTGAGTTTTGTCATTTTGAGACTCACAAGCTTAAGCCCCTTCCGCTCGAAGCGATTGATAATTTCACCAATCAGTCCTCTTTGAATGCCATCAGGCTTTACTAACACTGCGGATCGTTGCATGTGTTCCTTTCTGTTTCATTTCTTTTTTAACTTACAGTTCAATGTCATCAGCTTGATAGGAACCGATGAGGGCCAAACGCAACTGGTCTTGCTGGATTAAGTTTTTTGCAAGTTCGTTTACTTGATCTAAAGTTACTTTTTCTAGTTTTTGAATAACTTCTGTTTCGTTTTCGATCTTGCCTTCTAAAAGGAGCTTTAATCCGTACCAATAGGCCATGCTTTGCGAATCTTCCAGCTCTAGAAGCAATCCACCAATCATATTTTGCTTGGCACTTTGCAGCTCCTTCTCGGTCACGGGACGACTAGAAACCACATCTAACAATTCTTGCTTGACTGCGGAAATTGCTTCCTGAATACGATGCGGATCGACACCAGCGGCAATATCAAAACTTCCGCGATCATGGTAAAAATCGGTATTGCTGCGAATGTAGTAACAAAGCCCTCGATTATCGCGAATTTCAGTAAAGAGACGAGAGCTCATGGTGCGACCAAGCAGTGTTGATAGTAAATTCAAAGCATAACGACGATCATCTTTCCTCGAGAAAGATGGTAGTCCGAGTACAAAATGTGCTTGTTCTGTTTCTTTGGTGACCACTCGCTTTTTTGTGGCTCCATATTGGCCTTCTTGAAAAAAAGGATCATGAGGTTGCGAGGTACGATCGCCCCCTCCTTTGGCAAGGTACTCCTCTACTTTAGAGACAAGCTGCTCATTGCCCACAATCTCTTCATCACCAGCAACCACAAAAACGACGTTCCCAAAACCATACCAATCGTGGATGTAACTGGCAAAATCATCACGGGTCAGAGCTGATATTACTTCTTTCCGGCCTAAAACGGGGCCTGCGAGATTGGTTCCCTCATACAAAAGTTCATCATAGACATCGCCAATACGGCGCATAGGCATGTCTTCATACATATTAATCTCTTCGCGAATAACTTGTGACTCCCGCGATATATCTTCTGGTCGAAGCTTTGGCGTACAAAGCATATCGCTGACCACATTTAAAGCAATATCCAGATAGCGCGACGCCAATTTTACGTAATACCCGGTATACTCTTTAGAAGTGAAGGCATTAAATTCACCACCAACATCGTCAATCACGGCTGAAAGTTCCTGTGAATTGGCAAAATTTGCTGTCCCCTTAAAAACCATGTGCTCTAGAAAGTGGGAAATGCCTGCCCACTGCTCCGGTTCATATCGACGACCAGCATTAACAAGTGCCAAAACCGTCACACTTTTGACGGCGGGCATAGGAATTCGTAACAATTTTGCGCCATTGGGGAGATCTGTAAGAATCGGTTGCATACGATCTGGATTGTATCTTGGTTTCGTCCGGCACACAATGGAAGATCTTTGCTCACCAGGCGTGTATTATTAACATAATCTAAATGTATTTATATGATTATTAAAGCATCTAAAACTATCCTTCTAAATCTTAACTATCGAAAGATTACTTTAATATTGTTTTATATAACAATTTTTAGTCTTCCCTGGAACCTGTTCAAGGTGTGGCGTGTGGAAAGTGCGTATGTGAATGGGCATTTTATTGACTACTTAGCCCCCAAAATATACATAAGCCAGCTACTTCTCTGGCTTTTATGGGCATGGACACTACTTTCTACCAGGGGTCAAGACTGTCTACGCGCCATTTTCCCTCTTAAACGGTTTGTGGCGGTTGCTACACTTCTTGTTACTGGTATTTTGGGATGGCAAACTCTGTTTTTGAGAGATATTTCCTTTTTTATTTGGTGGTTTGTGCTTGTTACTGGTCCCTTACTGCTGGGATTATGGATTTGGCTTTTTTCTCACGAGTTTTTGGGGAAGAATCTTTACAATAGGGTACTTTTTGCTCTTTGCACGACAACTACTTTTCAGTCATTATTAGGAATCACCCAGTATGCGACGCAGACTTCGCAAACACCGTATTGGTTATTTGGTGAGCCTCTTTTTGCTCCGTATCGCAATCTTGCCATCAGCAATTTCAACCATGTTCAGCTGGCTTTACCGTACGGCACTACCCCACACCCGAATATTTTAGCTAGTTGGTTACTTATAGGGATGTGGTCGACAATTATTCTTTGGTATATCAGCAAAAAAAGACATGCATTATTGGTGATTTTCTTTTTCTTCCAGTCACTTTGCCTCTGGTTAACAGAATCCTGGACAGCTTGGATGAGCCTCCCCATTCTTCTCTGGACAACGTGGTTTATTTACAGTGGACTGAGCGATCGATTTGGGTTTTCTTCATTCAAAAGAGGAGTTTTGGCTGCTGTTTTACTGACTCATTCACTATGGATAAGTCTTTGGCTTTGGTTACCTCCTCTCGCAAAATGGATGCCACTCGAGAGCGTATCTATTCTGAGAAGGTCTCACCTTGAGGAGGTGACTCTCAGAGCTCTGCAGGGGCACCCCTGGGGAATAAACTTGGCGAACTACTTTCAGCTTGTTTTTCAGGCTGAAACAAGCTTTATAGGAAGTCATTTCCTCCAACCCGTTCATCATGCTGGCTTATTTTTAGTTATATATTTAGGATTATGGTCAATATTATTATTCATACTTTTTTTTATATTTGCACAAAAACATTACTCTATGTCTATTATTCTTTTCCTTTCCATTCTTCCTATTTTCAACCTGGACCACTACTTGCTGAGCTTGATTAGTGGACAATATGTTTTATTTTACATATGTATAATTATTGTTTTTCTTACAAACTTATCTCGTCATTATAAGTATAAATAAGGGATATAACATAATCTCCAAAAAATCAGTTGATGCATTGAAATTTGCGGTAATCTGCAACGAAAAATTAAGCCACAAAGTAGCTTCATTTTTTCAAACTCTTTCTTGCTCAGTTATTCATTAAAATAGTGACATCTCTTTGGTTGGATTTTCCAAAAGAATGTCTTTAAAGTGTGGACCCCAAACCATCACACTTTGGCCGTGAACATCGGTTCTCCTGAGGAAAACACCGTATGTGTCAAGAATTTGTAAGGTCTCAGTATGGGGATGATCATAAGAATTACCTTCCCCGACTGAGATTATGCCAACTTCGGGACGCAACCCTTGTAATACTTCGGGGCAAAGCCCATTTTTTGCCCCATGGTGCGCTATTTTTATAATTTGAGGAGAATCTAGCAGTTGAAGGTCTTTAATTGCTAATTGTTCAGGGCACTCTAGATCACCAGTTCCAAAAAACCCGAAACTTTCTGTTTGAATAAGCACGGCAATGGATTGCTGGTTCTGATCCCCTTCTCTGGTATATTGAATGCCTTGCCTGGAAGCCTCACTCCATAGAATTCGGATTCGAATTCCAGGAAAAACAATTTCATCACCGGCAATTGGAAAGATGACTGAGTCTTTAATCTGGGAAAAGAGTTGTTGGGCTTTTTGAGTTGAGGCAACAGTTGGATTAACGAGCCACAAACGTACCGCATATTCATTGAGCACCAACGGAAAGCCACCAATATGGTCCTCGTCCCAATGTGTGACAAGAGCGACATCAATCGTTTTATTTCCCCAAAATACTTCCTGGCGTAGACACTCTAGAACCTCGTTATTTCGGCCAGCATCTATCAAAATATGCCTTTGCCCATAGGTAATGAGAATGGCGTCTCCTTGACCCACGTCACATGCCGCGATTCTGAGCTCTAAAGGGAAAGGCGATTGCTTCCAGAACACCGAGAGCCACAAAAGAACACCAAAAAGAAAAATGAGTTGCTTAATTTTTGAAATCAATGGTTGACCTCCATCTTTCGTAACTTTGCTGCCTCACCCAAGCTCGCCAATTTTGGAGAACGGCGCGACAGACATACACAAGAAACAGCCCCGTTACCAAACCCTGCCATACCTCCAGATGAGAGATCTGAACAACAAGCTGCATAATCATGACAACACACCCAAAAAGTTGATTTTGCCATCGGGCAACTAAGGAAAAAAATTTCAAAATGCCGGTTGTGTTACCTAGTCCAGGGAAAAAAAATTCCAGAATTCTTCTTACCTCGAGAAGACCTGATAGAACCAGATAGACAGGCAGGAACGGCTGCAAAACCAAAGTGGTATAGATACCGGTTGGTTGGAAAGTCTTAAAAACGAACCACAAATAGAAACCCACCCACAAAAATATGGCAGACCCTTCGTGCCAAGATTGACACATGAGAGAAAACCATTTTTGCATTCGACTTTTCGAATGCTTGAATATGTCAATATTATTTTCACCAGATTTATTGTTCTGTGAAAATAGTAATCCTAAGATGGCAAGCGACGAGAGTGCAAAACTATGAGAAAAGAGCCTGTCCTGATAAAAGAAAGTGCAAACAAGCGCCCAAAGGAATAAGGACCAAAAAGATGAAGGTCGACGGCCAAAATAGACTGCCAGAAAGCCAATAGCCCACATACCAATGGCTCTCCAAAGAGAGCCTGATTGTTCCGCTAATTGCCAGTACAACCAGATAAGCAAAAGGCTGGTGAACTGATAGAGACGCCAATGCACCTTTCCAAGGGTGAGTTGTGGAAGAAGAAGCACATATCCTAAATTGGCTCCACTGGCGGCGACCAGATGTGAGACACCTGCAGACCGAACTAACTCTCGAAAACCCGAAGAAAAAGCGCTATCATGTCCATAGAGCAAGCCCTTTCCGAGGGCCTCAGCATCGCTTGTTGAAAAACCCGAAACAAATATAGCCATAAGTGACTTTTCTTGCTTTCTTATACGTTTTTTTCCTCTTACTCTCCACTTAGCAAGAACTTACATTTTTATTACGATTTAGCTTCTCCTTCTCTGGAGCCCCAATTTTGGATTGAGACATGAAAATCCACCGTTTTTTGAAACTTTATTTTGTCAGTAGCTTCCCTCAAGCAGTTCAAGATCGATTCTCCTTTTACTTATCCTGCCTCTTTTTGTTTATTATGAGCATCATTGCTTTATATTCATTTTTATTTGCAAATATTTCGTTGTTATTAACTATTCTAAAATGATCGAATTCTCTAACAATTCCTGCGCTAAGTTGCGGGAAAGGCCACTCCTCTCGAGAAAGTCCTCTTTATCACGGTATGGAGCGCCTGCAAGAATATCTTGAGCTCGTTTCTCTCCAATTCCCTCGAGTTCCATAAGATCTTCCTGAGTGGCATTAGATAAAGAAAGCTTGTTTGTTTGGTTTCCCGGCTGCTGACTTTGGTTTTGATTGAGAGCCGAGGGAACATCTTCTCCCTCAAGTGGAATATATATTTTTTCTTGGTCGTGAAGTTTGTGAGAGAGGTTGAGTGACTGGTGAATGTATTGCTTTTTTGCCTGGGGAAGAAATCCTCCCGCCAAGAGGAGCGCATCCTGAACGCGACTATCTTGATTTACTTGATAGACTCCTGGCTTGGTAACCGCCCCACTCACGTCAACAAAAATGGCACTGGCAGTACTCTCATTACTTGCCTGGTTTTGAGATTGATCGACCAACTCTCCCAGATAGGAACGCCATTCTTCATTGGCTGGTATGTAAGAAAACTGAGGATGTTTAAAATAGCTCTGGTAGGTAAAAAATCCGCCAAGACAAAACGAGATCAACCCTAAGAGCAGTAACCCTGTGTTCCAGATGAAATCAATTGACAATCCCTGTGTAAACCACATGGAATAAGTACAACCGAAGATTCTAACAATCTGCTTACACTACAAAGTTGACGATTTTGCCAGGCACATAAATGGACTTCTTGATCTGTTTTCCTTGGCAATAACGTTGAACGTCTGATAACTCCCTGGCTAAAGCAATTGTTGCAGCCTGATCCTGTGCTTCTTCTCGACTCACCTGGAAGGTCGCTCGCAGTTTTCCATTAACCTGAACCGCAATCGTCACCTTTTCGTGTGTTAAGTACTTTGACTCGGCCACAGGCCAGGTAGTGGTGTGAATTGAGCCTGAACCAGGACTAAGTTTTTGGTACAGATCTTCTGTCAGGTAGGGGGCAAAAGGTGCCAATAGCTGCAGAAAAATAATCATGTCTTGTTGCGACATAGCCATCGTCTGGCCAGATGAGTTCTCTCTCCAGAGGTTGACCACTTCCATAAGACGAGCCAAACAGGTGTTGTACTTGAGTTGGCCCATTTCTTGGGTATTGGCGGCAATGGTCTGGTGAAGTTTTTGCTGCAAAGCCGGAGTTGTTTGGACATCTGGTGATGCCTGGGAAATAGTCTCCCAGACTTTGTTGAGCCATTTGTTCATCCCGTGCATACCGGTATCCCGGAAGTCGCCACCCTGGTCATAGGGTCCTAAGAACATGAGGTAGGCCCGCAAAGCATCGGCACCAAACTTGGCAATGTAATCATCAGGGTTGACAACATTGCCCCGAGATTTACTCATCTTGGCCCCGTCCTTGATAATCAGGCCATGACCAAACAAGTATGGGAACGGTTCCTCTGAAGGCAGATAGCCCCAGTCATAAAGCGCCATGGTGACAAATCGGGCGTACAAGAGATGCAAGACCGCATGCTCTGCTCCACCGATATAAGCATCAACCGGAAACCAAGTCGGGTTCAGGGCCTGGCCCTCAACCCTGTCTTCTCTGGTATCAATAGGTGAAGATTCATTTTTTGCCTGGACATCCAGGGCCAGGCCCTCCGTAATATGCGGGAAGGGATGATTTTCTGCGTTGGCCTTAGAAGGCACGCCTTCAGCGCTAGCGCTGGGATAACGCAAAAAGTACCAGCTGGAGTCGAGAAAAGTGTCGGAGACGTCGGTTTCCCGTTTCGCCTTTTCTCCGCAGTGCGGACAAGAGGTGTATTTCCAGGCATCGTCGGCATTATCCAGAGGGGAGGTACCATCACCGATAGGCTTAAAATCGACCAAATGAGGGAGCTGCACAGGGAGATGAGAATCGTCGACGGCATACCAACCTGGCAGTTCTGGCCTTTCTCCCCTGCCCTGCTTGGCACAGTGCTCACAAAACACCAGAGGAATCGGTGGACCCCAGTACCGCTGGCGAGAAATGAGCCAGTCGCGCAGATGGTAATGTATTTGTTCCTGAGCAAAGCCCTCCACGATCATCCAATCCTTCATGGCTTGCTTGCCCTCTTTCCAGGCAGACTGGCCATTAAAAGAAGGCCCCTGAGTGGCGGCAGAATTGATGAGCTTTCCCTCACCTTCATACGCCATCTGGGAATTGGCAACTTTCGTGTTGATTTCCGAATCGTCGTACTCGACTACCTGAACAATCGGTAGGTCAAAGTGCTTGGCGAATTCAAAGTCACGTTGATCATGAGCCGGAACACCCATGACAGCGCCTGTGCCCACATCAGTAAGAACGTAGTCAGCAACCCAGACGGGAATTTTCTGGCCCGTTGCCGGATTTATCACGTACGATCCGGTAAAGACTCCGGTTTTTTCGCGACCAATTTTACGTTCCTGCTCTGATTTATTGAGAGCTTGCTCGACATAATTTTTGACGGCCCTCTCCTGATCTGCCGATATAAGCGAAGGCAAACCCGGATATTCAGGGGCAACAACCAAGTAGGTCGCCCCAAACAGCGTTTCCCAGTAAGTGGTCCAGACTGTAATTTTAGAAGGCGTGTTTTTCCCTGAGGTGGCTGGCTCGGACAGGGAAAAATCAATCGCCAGACCATCCTTACGGCCAATCCAATTTTTCTGCGCCGTAGTAACCTTGCTTGGCCATTTCAAGCCTGTGTGCTTTTGACCCTCTTTATCTGTCCAGGCAAAATTATCGATATTGTTGAGAAGGCGATCGGCATAGTTAGTAATCTTGAAATACCAGGAGGACATCTCCTTGCGCTCTACTTCGGATTTGCAGCGCTCGCACTGGCCATCCTCGACCTGCTCATCCGCCAGAACGGTCTTGCAGGACGGACACCAATTGACTCTGGCCGTGCCCTTGTAAGCCAGACCATGTTTAAACATTTGAATAAACAGCCACTGCGTCCAGCGATAATACTGCGGATCGTAGGTTTCCAGGCGCTCGTCCCAAGCGAAGCCATTCCCTATCAGACTAAGCTGGTGGTAAAACTTTTCCTCGCTGATCTTGGCCTGCTCTTCTGGGTGACGTCCGACCTTAATGGCATAATTTTCTGAGTGAATGCCAAACCCGTCCAAACCAATTGGCTCAAAAACATCGTACCCCTGCATCCGCCTGAACCGGCCATGGACATCGGCGCCCGTAAAGGCATACATGTTCCCCACATGGAGGCCCTCGGCAGAAGGATACGGGAACATCATCAAGTTGTAGTAGGGTTTCTTAGCATTTTTGGAATCTGGTTTTTGATCTGATAGCAGATCTGGCTCGTAGATTTTTTGGTCACGCCAGATTTGTTGATACTTGGATTGGAGAGTTTGTGGATCGTAGGACATATTTTTGAGATACGTCAGGGCCTGGCCCTGACCCCTATATGATACCTTACCGGAATTTTTCCTCAAGAGGGGTGGAAAGAACGGATTTTTTATCGTCAGGGCCAGGCCCTAGCTAGCCAAGCCTATATCACCCAACCAACATGCTCCCATGATTCATATCCTGCTTTTGTTGGATTTCTTAAAATATATTCCTCGGTTTTACGAATTTTTTCAAAGGAATACAGGGGTGCAAGCTTGTATGGTCCTTGGCACAATTGTCCAGAATGATCGTACTTTTTATTAAAGTACATCGAATAAATGGTCCCCAAAGAATGCATGAACTTGGATATCGCGTATGTTTCTCGTTGATACAAAAGAAAATGATAGTGATTTGGCATTAAACAATAGGTTATTAACTCGATTGAAGGTTGAAATATCTCAAGTAGTTTGCGTGCTTGTTCGCGAAAAAAATGATAATCAGCATCGATCAAAAATATTTCATTTTTATTGGCACCACGGTTATAAATATGGGCATATAAATCAGGTTTGAAGCTTTTTTTTACAAACATTGTCGGCATGAGCTAGACCTTAACGAAAAAAACTATCAATTTACTAACAAAATAGTAGAAAATAGGTCAAATTTCTAAAAAACTTCTCAGGGCCAGGCCCTCCAAAAAATGCTATTCTAAAAGTCATGCCCAACGAAAAATTTACTCTGGGTTCAATTCTTGAGCCATTCAGCATTTTGCTGGCGTTCGTCATTGCTTACTTTTGGGTAAGTAGCCCTCTGTTGCGGGAGTATTCGCTCCAGTTGGCTGCTGGTCTGTTTCTCATTTACTTCCTTTCCAAACGTCTCCAGCAAAGCAAGTGGAATCACCTCATGCCCAGCGAAGAAAGTCTCGAAACCGCTTTACTTGTGGGCGCCGTGGCAGTGGTAGTTGGAAGCACCGAGGCCCTCGGCTCACCATTTTTACCGCTGTTTTACCTCCTTCTTTTTGTTAGCGTTATGACGATTAGCTTGTACTCCAATCTCGTCGAAATGGTGGCTTTGCTCTTGTTTCTGTGGGCAGTTTCGGTCCATCCGTTGACTGGCAACTATTGGCTTGAGCTATTGTCATTGCCTTTGCTTTTACCATTAATGCTTTTTGCCCGCTGGCAGTTTGAAGAAGCCCAAGAAGACAAATATCGACTCAAGCAGGAGGAAAATTTGTTAGCAGACCAAGAATCGCGAATTCTCATGTTTCTGAGTACCTACCTAACCCCTCGGCTTAGGCAGCTCCGAGCAATGTTGATTCTCAATGATCAGAATCGTCTCTCTGTAGCTAAACAGCTTGAAGTGCTAGAAGCCGAGTCTGTCCGGCTTCTTCAAGAGATTGACCAGGCTGATGACGCTGAAACGGTTGCGGCGGAAGTCATAAAACTGAAACAAGAACAACTTCATGAGGAAAGCAATTGATAAAGAAAGGGCCTGGCCCTGGTGCTTGCCTGTCAAAAAATGAATATAAGATGTTGGTAAAAAGCACTTTTCTCCAGGCTAAATATGTCGATATCTACTCAAAAAAACTATCTTGGACATAACAAAAAGACGCTTAGGCCTTTCCTCCAGATAGGTATTGTTAGTTTGGTGACCTTTGCCTGGCTAGGGCAATCACCAATAATATCAGCGTTTTCGACAGGGCCAGGCCCTCGGTTGGATTCTCGTCTTTTAGCTGACAACATGAGCTCGGAAAGCTATGAGCTTCAGTTGGGAAACTTCAACATGACATCTGGAGAAAAATCGAGCAGCGGCTATACCGTGACCGATACGGTTGGCCAAACCGCAGCTGGCGAGTTCAATTCTACGGGTTACACGGTGTATGCCGGGTTTCAGTATCTGTATGCCCTGTCTGAATTTTCTTTCCGAATTGACGACTTGAATATTGATCTGGGAGAGCTGCAGCCAAACATTTTTTCTTCCGGGAGCAATCAGCTCATCATCTCGACACGAAGCGGTGGTTACAGCATTTTGGCTGCCGCCACCCGCCCTTTGGAGGTGAAGGAAAATCCTGCCTACTCTATCAGCTTCACAAGTTGTGATGCGGGCTGTACCATCAGCACGGCGGCCCCGTGGACAGCGGCGAGCAACCCCGGATTTGGCTTCAATGTGGCTGGACTGCACGCTGCCTCGGATTTTACCAATACCACCTATTTCCGACCGTTTGCTGATCTTTCCAATAGTCAAAGTGCCCAAGCCATCGCTAGTGCAACTTCGAAAGTCACCGATGACACGCTCGATGTGACCTACAAGGCCACCATTCCCGCTGATCAAGCGAGTGGTAACTACGAAACATCGATTGAATTTCTGGCTGTCCCCAGTTATTAAGCTTTCTGCGAAGAACGAGCAACTACGTGTTTCAAAAAAAAAGTCGACAAACTATTCAATAATTGTATTTACTCATCTGAAGTAATCTGGTTTTCTGGCTATTTCCGATTTATCGCACAAATCACGTTTTTTCCAAATTCGGAAATAATTTTTCTTGAAGAGTGTTCTTTTATAAATATATAACTATCTATAGATATCTATGTGTATCTAATTGTGACAATAAAGGCCAAAAATATCCCCTCATTATTTACTGACATTCTTTTTGCTTAAATTCTTGCAAATTAACTGCTCGTCAATAAACGATTGATACTTGCAATTAAGCTACTTATTATATTTCTTGAATTCCTGCATGAGTTCAAAAATCTGCCGAATAAGCTCTGTAGCCTGTGCCTTACCAATGCCTTCTGAAGCCCAAAATGGGGTCCATTGCGATGTTAATTCAAGACCCGATACGACAATTTGGCCAATTCTTTTTTTGTGAGATGGCTTCCACTCTTTTTCCTTTTCGATTAGTAATAGCAATTGACTAATGTCTTTGCTAATCTCTTTCCACTGCCTCTGGTGAGCAAGAGAGTCAGTTATTGAACCCATGAACTCTGACAACTGAATTGGCCGAGCTACATCAAGAGGCAACCGAATAAATATGCTTACGAAACCAGCATCACTCAGGCTTTGCCAGAGAAGATCAGAGTAAGTACCAGTTTGAGAAAGATAAACGCCTGGCATAATGTTCAGATATCCACGTTCTTCAAGCAGGCGACGAGCCTTCACATAGGCCTGTTTTCTCCCAACACTGGGTTTAAGTAAAACAAGGCTTATCCTGTCCTCTTGAGCCGCCAAGAATCCGCTAAAAATATTCTTAATAAACCACTCTTCCCCTAAACGGGTGAGTTGAAAGGTCGTTCGATCCTGTATCAAGCGTTTTTGAACATACCGCCGAGAGACAAGACGGTTAAGAATACCTCTCCAGGAAGAAGCAGCAAATTCCGGGCGCAAAGATTCAAAGTCTTGGTATGCCAAGCCCCTCTGGTCACCGGTTATTTCCGAATTTTCTACAAGAATATTGCTACCGCCTGAGGAAAGCAATAAAAAGAGTGTTTCCCGCATCAGTGTTCTCATATATTTATCTCCGCACGATATTTATGCGTTTATTTCTCTCCCTGGACAACTATGTGAATTAGCAAATTGCTATTGTTGTGTGTAGTTTCCTCGAGAAGATTGATTGTGTTTTAATAAATATACAACTTTTCCATAAAACAAAACAATACACAATCGCCCTATTCAGGTGGATTACTTGAAGCAATGATCCATTTGATACATTTTTGATATGTAAGAAGACCCATGAAAACATGGTTATTGTTGTTTTATTCCCGCAAGCATTTCCCTCTTTCCTTGAGCGTCTACCAGAGGTGGTGCTTGTTTTCCCCGTATGAAACTCGCTACACTGAAATCGTCTAATTACATATAACGCCAGAGGAAATCTGCCCAACCAAACCACCTCAACCAGCGCTCCATTTTTGCCAGAATTCTCTGCCTGGTTAATTGCAGCAGACCTTTCCGCCAAGACCGTCAAAAATTACGTTTCCGATGTTCGCCAGTTCGTTCACTGGCTCAATGAACAAGACCAGGACCTCACCCAACTCACTGGCACCGAAATTGAAAGTTACGTTCAGCACCTTGCCACAACTGGCACTCCTCAATCCACCATCAACCGCCACCTTGCCTCACTGCGCAAATTTGAAACCTTTTGGATGCAGCGAGCGGGTGCAACAAGTGCGTTGCACATCCCCAACACCAACACTCCCCAAAACAAAACCGAACTCGCCAAGGACAAAATTTTAGAGCATTTTGCCCAAGCACTCGTTGCCGAAGGCTGCAAGGAAAATTCGATTAAAAATTACGTGGTCGACATTGACCTTTTCGCCAAACACTACGGTGCGACTACCTTCAACGAGGTCTGTACAAAACCCAAAGTTGCCGGCTACCTCAAGGAGCTACGCTTTCAAGGTCTTGCCAAGAGTACTGTCCGCCGCCGCGAATCAAGTTTGAAAAAATTCAGTACCTGGGCCGCCAGTGAGGGGTATATTGCTAGCAGTCCGTTCGACACCGATTCTGGCAACAATTCCCGCGGATTCTCCTTCCGTTTGTTCCCTTCACAGCCGAAATTAGACGCCTCACACGGTTCGCCCCAGAATCAAAGTTCTGAGCTTTCCAAGCAAAACAAAAACCTGCTTCTGAATCTCTACCAAAACTACAACAACAGTCGCATTGCCACCTACCTGCACCTGGCTATCCTGGTTATTTTTGCTACAGCCATCGGCGTTTTCGGTTACCAGCAGTTCATCACCAATGCCGATACCCCCTTCGCTTACCCGAGTGCTCCGGTTACTCCAGGCAGGATCCTCAGTTTTCAGGGTCGCGTGACCGACACCGGCGGCACTCCTATCACCACCCCTATCAACTTTGAGTTCCGCCTGTACAACAGTGAGGATGACACTGGCACCAACGTTCTCCTCTGGGAAACCACTCCCGCCTGTAGCATTGATCCAGATAACGACGGTATCTTCTCGACCATTCTTGGCCAAGATTGTGGTGGCGCGATTGGCGCGAACGTGTTCAGTGAGAATCCTAACGTCTGGCTCGAAGTCCAGGTGGCCAGCGAAATCCTCGAGCCACGCCAGAGAATTGCCAGTGTGGCCTACGCTCTGAACGCCGAGACCCTCCAGGGTTTCCCTCCTTCCCTGAGCGGCGACATCAACACCATCCCTGTTATTAACGCTTTAGGTGAATTAATCATTGGTGCCACCAACCCTAAACTGATCGCTTCCTCTGGTGCCTTCCTCATTCAGGGCGAAACCATCAACTTCCGCACCGAGACTGGCACTGATGGCGATATCACTTTCCAACCTGATGGCAATGGCACCGTCAACTTCTTTAGCAGTACGACCGATCAAGATAGCATCTATGTGTCCAATGCGAATCTCACTTCCGGCAACCTTATTCACGGATATATCGGTAATGATTCCGCCACTGGCAACCTGCTCTACTTGAGTTCTGGGAGCTCTGAGCAAGAAAAGTTCTCGGTTTCTGCCTCTGGAAACACCAATGTGGCTGGAAATTTGACGGTGGACACCAGTACCTTGTTTGTGGATGCGGCCACCAATCGAGTTGGTATTGGTTATACCAATCCCAGTACTTACTCGCTTGAGGTAGCAGGCACTATTGGCGCACATGATATTACTCTGGGCTGGAGCTCTGCCACTGGTATTGTTCGAACCATCGGTAACAAAGATATTCAGTTAAGTCCTGGAAATACGGCTGCAATGACCGTGATGTATGGTGGCAACGTCGGTATCGGCGACACTACCCCAGCCTCCCTCTTTACCGTGGGTAACGGTGACCTCTTCCAGATCAATTCTTCCGGTAACGTAGTCCGCATCGGTGGCGTGGGTCACTCTATCAGCGACGTTTCCGGCAATCTGACCATCGATTCCAACGCCGAACTGCAATTCTCCGACACCCGTATTTCTAACCTCAAGCTCAGTGAATCCGACACCGCTCTCAACGCCGCTCTTAGCCAGGCTATCGTGGACGCTATTAACGACGTGTACGGTATGGCCACTGGTGTTGGCGGGGTGGCCGGTTTCTGGAACCTCAGTGGTCATTCTCTGGCTGCCATTAACAGTTCCTTCGATGTTTTGGTGGGTGGTAACTCCTCTGCTTCTGCCAAGATTGCCATGTATGGCTCTACCGGTAACCTGGCTCTGCGTGGTAACAATCAGCACCTTTACCTGGGCGCCGCTAATAATCTTGATTTAAGCTTCAATGGCACCGCTGGTGTCCTGAACTCCACGGGTGACCTCGTGTTCCAACTCGACAGTGATAATAACGGCGCGAATGCTCTGAGCATCCGTGACGGCGCTGGAGCTGACCTCTTCACCATCAGCGAATCCCAAATTACCTCCAACCTGCCCACCAACTTTACCAGTGCTGGCGACGTCTCCATGGCCTACGACCTCCTGTTCACCAACCAGACTGCTTCTTACATCAAATCCAACTCTCCGCTCTACATCGAGGCTGGTGAAACTTTTGAGAGTAATGACCTCACCCTCCGCACCTACAATGCTGGTGATGTCGTTCTCGATGCTGCTGGCGGCGTGACCTTGGCTCAGGCTCAAAACTGGGACCTGGCTACTGGCACCAGTGCTTTGAACTTTGCCAGTGGCCTGCTTAATCTGGATACTACGAATGGCCGAGTGGGGATTGGAACAAGCACACCAGTAACAGTCCTTGATGTTCGCGCAAACACCAGTGGAAATTTTGTTCAGTTCTCTAACGCTTATGACGGAATCAACTGGGGTGGCGTTAAATATTCATTCTCTGAAGCAAGTGGAGCAAATGCTTTTGGACTTACCATTGGAGGTTATAACGCTCCAGGCAACAAGATTGTTAGGATCAGTGCTGATGGAACACCAACTGATGTTCGGTTTGATGGTCCTACTGATACCTTTTCCTTCCAAAATCGTTTTCTCGCTAAAGCTGGTTTGATGGGGGCTTACCACACTGACCTAGATATTGTTCTAAACCAACACACAAATGGTGGCGCGGATACTGGCATTAAATTTAAGACACAAGCTGGAACAAACACAAGAATGACGATTCTTGAGGGTGGCAACGTTGGTATCGGTGACACCACCCCAGCTGCTCTCTTTACCGTTGGTAACGGCGATCTTTTCCAGGTGAACTCTTCCGGCAACATCGCCAACCTTGGTGGCGCGGCTCACTCCATCAGTAATGTGAGCAGTGACCTCAGCATTGATGCTCTTGACGATCTCCTCCTCTCTGACGCCCGCGTAAGCAACCTCCGCCTCTCAGAAACCGACACCGCCCTGAATGCCGCTCTCAGCCAGGCTATCGTTGACGCCATTAACGACGTCTACAACATTGCCAACGGCACCGGCGGCACCTCTGGCTTCTGGCAACTTAACGACACCCACAACTTGTCCGCTCGCAACAGCAGCTACAACCTCTTTGTGGGTGGTGACGCTTCCGCCAGTGCCAAGATCGCCATGTACGGCGCTACTGGAAATCTTGCTCTGCGTGGGAACAACCAAGTCCTCAGCATGGGTGCCAATAACGAGTTTGCTCTTTCTTACAACGGCACTGCCGGCCTAGTTAACAGTAATGGTGACCTGATTTTCCAACTTGATGCCGATAACAATGGCAGCAACACTCTGAGTATCCGCGATGGCGCTGGCGCTGACCTCTTCACCGTTTCCGAGACCCAGATCACCTCTAACCTGCCAACTCAATTCACTTCTCCTGGTGACGTGGGAATCGCGTATGACCTCAACTTCACCAATCAGACCGCCAGTTACATCAAGAGTAACGCTCCTCTCACCATTGAGGTGGGTGAGAATTTTGAATCTAACCCGCTCACCCTCAAAACCTACAATGCTGGTGATCTCGTTCTCGACCTTGGAGGCGGTGTGACCCTGCAACAAGCTCAGGCCTGGGATTTGGCCACCAGCACCACTGCCCTCAACTTTGAAAGTGGCTTGCTGAACCTTGATACCACAAACAGTCGAGTAGGCATCGGAAATACCAGTCCCACTTACAAACTCGACGTCACCGGAGATGGACGTTTCACTACTGACTTGACTGTTGGCAATAACGTCACCGCTACCAGAGTCATCTCAAGCACTATCCAGGATGCCTACAGTAACACCTGGCTGCACTCCACTGGCACCAATCCCAACATGATTCTCACTTTAGGGAATGCCGCCACCACTCAAACTCTGAATCTCTCGACAAAAGTTGGTGGTGATTTTGTCTTTAACAACGGTGATGTTGGTATCGGCACCGCAACTCCCACTCAAAAACTCGACGTCGCTGGTGCTGTTCGCCTGGGTGCTAATGGTGGGGCCAATGATGTTCTTAACACCACCGGTACGGTAAGCGCTGCTTCTGGCGACCTGTACTGGGGTAACGTTCCTCTGCTCACTAGTGCCAACTTGAGCAGCTTTGGTGTGGCCAGTGTGACCAACAGTGATGGCACCTTGACCATCTCTCCCACCACTGGTGCCGTGGTAGCCAACTTGAACCTGGGCAATGCTAATACTTGGACGGGTGCACAGACCTTTAGTGCAAACACCTATTTCCCAAGTGGAATCTGGAACACCAGTGGAAATGTGGGAATTGGCACCAGCACCATCTCAGCTCGGTTAAATGTTGATGCAGTTGGTACCGGTGACGTTTTCTCCTTTACCAGAGATGGTGGAACAAATGGATCTCTTTCCTTGGACTTCACTTCTTCTCAACCAACTTTCACTGCCAGTTCTGATTTAGTCTTTAAGGATGATCTTGCCGAAATCATGAGAATTGACGCTTTCAGTAATGGATTAGGAATCGGCTACTCATCAAATCTCGGCTCTGGAACTGGACTTGCCGTGTCTGGAAATGTGGGAATTGGTACATCGGCACCGGTTTCAAAACTCGAGCTTGCTTCTGGGCAGGTATCTGTTCCAGTTGGTTCAGCAGCGGCTCCTTCCTATTCCTTCACCGGGGATCTCAACACCGGTGTTTACTCTGGTGCTGCTGACACACTCCGCCTTGCTACCGGAGGAACCTCAAGAATCTTAGTAAATAACTCCTATGTTGGTATTGAACTTCCGCTGTTTGTCCAGGATGGAAGTGCTGTTACCCCAGGCTTTGCTTTCTGGAATGACGCTGGACAAAATACTGGTCTTTTCCGACCAGCTGAAAACAACTTTGCTATCACTACCAACGCAACTGAAAGAATTCGTGTGACTGATACTGGTTTGGTCGGTATCGGTGACACCTCTCCCGCCGCCCTCTTCACCGTGGGGAACGGCGACCTTTTCCAAGTCAACTCTTCGGGCAACATTGCTGCCCTCGGGGGCGCTGCTCACTCCATCAGTAACGCTAGCAACGACCTGAGCATTGATGCCGTTGACGACCTCCTCCTCTCTGATGTTCGCGTTACCAATCTCCGCCTGAGCGAGACCGACACCGCCCTCAACGCCGCCCTCAGCCAAGCCATCGTGGATGCTATCAATGATGTATACGCCCTGGCCAATGGCACCGGCGGCACCTCTGGTTTCTGGCAACTCAACAACACCCACAACCTCGCTCCCTACAACTCCAGCTTTAACCTGTTTGTAGGTGGTGACTCCTCTGCTTCTGCCAAGATTGCCATGTACGGCGCCACCGGCAACCTCGCCCTCAAAGGCAACAACCAAGTTCTCAGTATGGGAGCGAACAATGAATTTGCTCTTTCTTACAACGGCACTGCTGGCCTGGTCAACAGTAATGGCGACCTCATCTTCCAACTCGACGCAGACAATAATGGTTCAAACAGCCTGAGTATCCGCGATGGCGCTGGCAGCGACCTCTTCACCGTTTCTGAGACCCAAATTACCTCCAACCTGCCCACCAACTTTACCAGTGCCGGCGACGTTTCCATGGCCTACGACCTCCTGTTCACCAACCAGACCGCCAGTTACATTAAATCCAATGCTCCTCTGGCTATCGAAGCCGGTGAAACCCACGAGAGTAACAACCTTACCCTCCGTACCTACAATGCTGGTGATTTGGTTCTGGATCTTGGCGGCGGTGTCACTCTCAGTCAAGCTCAGGCTTGGGATCTGGCTACCAGTACCACCGCTCTCAACATTGAGAGTGGACTCCTTAACCTTGACACCGTTAATGGCCAAGTTGGCGTGGGCACCACCACCCCAGCTGCCAAGTTTGATGTCATTGGCAACATGCTCACCAGTGGCTCGATCTTCTTTGGCAGTGACGACACCGCCCTCTGGCCAAGTATCACCCAAACTTCTGGGAATCTCATTCTTAAGACCGGTAACACCGATGGTGATTATTCCTGGCTCCAATCCTTTGGCAACATGTACTTTGATTTTGATAACGACGCCACCGGCACCGATGAATTCAAGATCCGTGATTCCGCCGATGTTGACGTGATGACCGTTGACTCTGACGGCAACGGCTACTTTGCTGGCAACTTAGGAATTGGCGATCTCACTCCAGGCGCTAAACTCGATGTTGCTGGCGCCGTTCGTCTTGGCGCCGCGGGTGGCACCTACGACATCCTCAACACCACTGGCACTGGCTCAGGTAACGATGCGAGTGGCGACCTGTACTGGGGCAATAACCCACTTTTGACCAGTGCCAACTTGAGTAATTTTGGTGTTTCATCGGTAAGTAACAGTGACGGCACCTTGACCATCTCTCCCACCACCGGCGCCGTGATTGCCAGTCTGAATTTGGGCAATGCCAATTCCTGGACTGGTGCCCAGACCTTTACTGCTAATACGTACTTCCCAGGAAGTGGAATCTGGAATACCAGTGGAAACGTCGGAATAGGGACAGCAGCCCCAACCTCTCGTCTGGATATCAAGGCTGATGGTACAAACCCTATCTCCCAATGGTTCTGGACCGATTCCAGTCGCATTGGTTACTACGATCCCTATGGAAAACTGACACTTGGAAAAGGCAATAATCCTGGCGCTGGCCTTGTCATCAACAATGATCAAAACTTCTGGGGAAATGTAAAAGGAATGATTATTCGTCCCTCTTCTCTTCAAACTGTAAACCAGTTCGAAATCCAGAATTCAAGCGGAACAGGTTTAAGTGCCTTTGATATCAACGGAAACTTGGGAATTGGCACCGTTGCACCCGCTGCAAAACTCCAAGTAGTTGGCGGTAACGTTCTTATTGATAACGACCGCTCGCTCCAAGGAAAGAACACTGGTGGAACTGCCTACAATATGGCAAGAATTGACACCTACAATTCTCTCGTATTAGGTGATGCTTCAGGGATTGCAAACCATGTTCTTCTTATGTCAGGTGCAAGATATGACTTTACAACCACTGGCATGAGTCGAAATAGCTCGAGTGGCTTTTCCATTACAAATACCAATGCCAGTGGCGATCTAATGTTTGGAGCTGGAAATGCTGAAAGAATCAGAATCTTAAGCTCTGGTAACGTTGGTATTGGCACCACCGCCCCCGCCGCCAAACTCGACGTTAATGGGAATGTGAACATCTCTGGTTATGCTACCGCCTCTGCCTCGCTCGCACTGGGCTCTGCCACCGCCGAAGCCGGATCTGGCAATCTTTCCATGAGCGGTAACCTCAGCCTGGCAGGAAAGCTCTATGATGCTGTTGCTTCGGCTGGTTCCGCTGGTTATGTTTTGACCAGCACCGGCACTAGCACTGCCTGGGCTTCCCTCTCCACCATGAGTGTAGGCAACGCTGACACCCTCGACAGCCTCGACTCACTCCAGTTCCTGCGCAGCGATACTAGCGACAGCTACACCAGTGGCACCCTCACCTTTGACAGTGGCACCACCCTCCTTACCGCTGCCGGTTCTACCCTTGATGTGAATGGTAATCTCACCATTGCTGATACGGATATCGCTCTGGACGGTGCTAGCACTAACCTTACTGCTACTGGTAACTTCTCAGTTAATAGTGATGATCTCTTTGTTGAGAAATCAACCGGCTATGTCAGCATTGGCCACACCGATCCGCTCGCTCCTCTTGATGTACAGTCAAGCATGGTCCTCCGTTACGACGCCTCCAATGGTTTCCAAACAGCCACCTACACGGGCGGAAATGTGTACGTTAATCCAGTTGGCAGTGCTACCGCCTACGGTTTCTACCACAACTACACTGGACTTGGCTCAGTGCGTATTGGTCAAGGTGGATCTGGTGTTGAGAGTGAAAAAGATCTCAGTATCTTCAATAACGGCAACGATATTAATGTCAAACTGAGTAGCAACGGAAACAGTTACTTGAATGCGCTAGCTGGAAATGTGGGAATTGGTACCTCTACCACTACTCAAAAACTAACTGTTGGTGGAAATATTGCTTTTGACACTGCAGATCGTTCCATTTATCGAGGTGCGGTAGAGAGAGTTCAGTTCAATGCCGCCAGCACAAACTTTGTAAATAGCAACGTCGGTATTGGCGATACCACCCCCGCCGCCCTCTTCACGGTGGGTAATGGCGACCTCTTCCAGGTTAATTCTTCTGGCAACATTGCCAACCTTGGTGGCGCTGCCCACACAATCAGCAACGTGAGTAACGACCTGAGTATCGACGCCGTTGATGATCTCCTCCTCTCCGACGTCCGCGTTACCAACCTTCGCCTCTCAGAAACCGACACCGCCCTCAACGCCGCCCTCAGCCAAGCCATCGTGGATGCTATCAATGATGTGTACGCCATCGCCAATGGCACCGGTGGGACCTCAGGTTTCTGGCAACTCAACGACACCCACAATCTTGCTGCTCGCAACAGCAGCTACAACCTCTTTGTTGGTGGTGATGCTTCCGCCAGTGCTAAGATCGCCATGTACGGCGCCACCGGCAACCTTGCTCTTCGTGGCGACAATCAACACCTCTATCTGGGTGCTGCCAACAATCTAGACTTGAGCTACAACGGCACTGCCGGTCTTCTCACCTCCACTGGTGATCTCATTTTCCAACTCGACAGTGACAACAACAGCAGTAATACCCTGAGTATCCGTGACGGCGCTGGTAGTGACCTCTTCACCGTGAGCGAATCCCAGATCACCGCCAACCTCCCCACCCAGTTCACCGCTGCTGGCGACGTGGGTATTGCTCATGACCTTATGTTCACCGGCCAAACCACCAGTTACATCAAGACCAACGCCCCTCTCACCCTTGATATTGGCGAATCGCACGAAAGTAACAACCTCACCCTCAAGACCTACAATGCTGGCCAGGTCGTGGTCGACTCCACCCTCATGAATGTGCTCAGCCAGATGAACGTGGGCAGTTACGCCACCTTCTCGGCTTCTTTGGGTGTTGGTACCAACGCTCCAGCCGGTAATGGCAACCTTGCCTTGGCTGGCCGACTTTATGACGGCACCAACAGCGCTGGAACTAGTGGATATGTTTTATCCTCAACTGGAAATGGCACTTCTTGGACTGCTCTCTCTGGTATGAGTGTTGGCAACGCCGACACCCTCGACAACCTTGACAGTACTCAATTCTTGCGCAGCGATGCCAGTGATCAATACACCAGTGGCACGCTTACCTTTAACAGCGGAACCACCTTGGCTGCTGCCAGTGGCTCAACCTTGAATGCCAACTCAGGCTCGACCGTCGACATCAATGGTGACCTCACCATCGCCGACACTGATATCGCTCTTGATGGCACCAGCACCAACTTGACTGCAACTGGAAACTTCTCTGTTAATACCAACAATTTGTTTGTTCGAAAATCTGACGGGAATGTGGGAATTGGAACCACAACTCCTGACGCAAACCTTGACATTACTGGTGGTGTTACTGGCGGAGTTGCCGAAGTTGGACTTGTTTTAAGAGATCTAGGCACCCAAGCAAATGATGGTTTGGGAATCGAATTTGTCTATGGATCGGATGTCTCAATGGCTAAGGTCGCGAGAATTATGCCTCAAGTTATGGCGGGTGGCGGCGGAAACTTACTTTTCCAAACCGCCGAGAGCAGCGGTGGAACATATACCACGAAGTTGACCGTTGCTCGCGATGGAAACGTCGGAATTGGAACAACTACTCCTGCAGCTACGTTGCCATCAACCTACATAGGCGATTCTAACAGTCGAGGTCTAGAAATAAGATCGCTTACCACCACTCACGATGCTGGAATTTTCCTTCGAAATAGTACTATGGCCACCGGACTT
>CAZRAG010000014.1:0-23812 GCA_964598125.1 uncultured Pseudomonadales bacterium | reverse complement strand
TGCTCAATATCTTCTAGACTGATATGAAAAACAATCTCAAAAATGGCCGAAAGATCACGCAATATACTCAAATCAGCCTGCTGGGGTAAAAAGGTTTCTTCCAGTCGAACCTCGGTGAGGAGTTTTGTTTCCCCTAAGCTTATCCAGTGAAAGGTGATCAGTGAACCAGGCTGAAGCGAACTAGCCCGACGTGAAGAAATCTTCCTTACACCCTTGGCAAGGACGGAAACTTTTCCATAATCAGGAGTGAGTATGTCCACCCACCGGTCCTGCTCGCGGTAATTCCGAGTTCGCAAAACAATACCAATAGCAGTCACTGATCGTGGCACAGACCTAGTTTAGGGGAGTTTCACCGTTATGTCTTTATCCAAAACAAACTCGGTTTGTCCCTCAGGAGTGATGAGCTCAAAAGGAATCGGATCGGTACCACCTTGTTTCTGCATCTTGAGCACGTACTCCGCGCCTGTAAACGGAACGGTGTAGGTCGCGCGAACCTTCGCTTGGCCCATGGGAGCCAATTTAAAGAAGCCCTCGATAATGTCATACCCTTCATGCGAATCGTCGATGGTATGACCATTTTCGAAGCCCACCAGGTCTTGAACTTGCACACCCTTTGGCACATACCACCGGGTCCAGTTATTGAGATTAGCGTTCAAACACAGTAGACCAGCCTCTAGATTACAGTTAGAAGCCGCATGAGTGCTTCGATGCGTGAGCTCAACTTGTTTAGTAACCTTTCCCTCGGATATACTTTCTACCGTTTGAACACCGCTCACTTCTACAAACAGATTTGATTTTGCTCCTCCTAGGTTAGCGTCAATAATAGTAAGGTAGTCCTGACCTTCAGGAATTTGGGGGATAATTCCAGCCGCATTGATCGCGAGAGCCGCCTCCTGCATTTTTTCATCAAAGAAATAAAATTGGGCATGACGGCCCTCAATACTTTGCCAAAGGAGATCTGCCAGGAGAGGCCATTTATCGCGAGAGGTGGCATACGTTTTTTGAATGATGGACTGCATCATTGGCGCAAGAATACCTTTACGATCTTCGCGATGGTAGGGCGTCGGCCGGTCAATAATCTCACTGAGAGCAAGAATGATCTGAGGACAGTCGCATTTTGGATCAATCTCAGCACTAAAAGTTCCATATCCGGGAACTTCGATCGGGCCAAGCACCTCAACGATTTTTGAGAGTAAGTTCGTATCAACCGCTATGATACCGTCGATATTGTCTGGCTCTCCGGGAACAAGTTGGTAGTACTCATAAAAGTTCTCCATTGAGCTGGAAAAATTCGGATCAATATTCATGTCACGAAGATTCCACTTACTTTCTGTTGTGAGGTATTTGCCTAATATTTCCGGGATAGCTGGCTTCTTGCCAAACTTTTTATCAAGTTCATAGATATCATCCGATTTTTCTGGTGAAACCTTGCCATTTTCCACAAAAACTACGGCATAGGCAGTCATAAAGCCGCCTGTTGGCCGAAGCTCATTATCATTCTGGAAGATGATGAGATACTTTTTCCGTTCGCCTGCTCCGGCGATTGTGGGTAGCTGCTCAATAACTGGACGCGCATCTGTGAGGGCCACCTCGGCTGCTGCCGCTCCGTCATGGAGTTGTTTTACGTAGGAACGAACTGGGTATCCAGCTAGCTGCTCAGGGTAATCATTTTCATCAATTTCTTCCACGTACCCATTCATTTCCTCTACCTTGGCGGTAATAGCATCTAGTTGGGGAGTTATTTGTTGCAATGTCTCAAGCATGAGACCGATTCGGTCTTCGGTCGTTCCACCAGAGAATGAGCCTTCACCAGTAAATCCCAGGACGTCCGCGTGGGGTTCAATCGCTTCAATAACGAGAATTCCAGCTTCAATACCCGAAACCCCTGCCTTCAGTCCAGCTTCACCATCGGTATAGTATTTCCCAGCAAGTGGTATGTTCTTGGTCCATTGGAGTTTTTTGAGTTCGGTTTGACTGGTTTCTATCCGGGATTTCGCATTCTGCAGATGCAATTTTGTCTCAGGGAGATTTTGGGTTTTAAATGAAGCATAGGCGGCTTTCCCTTCGGTAACTGCCTGTTGCAACTCAGCTTTTACCTCTTGAGCCTGAGCATAGGCACTGTAACCAACAATACCTAAAATGCTAAGAACAATAAGGATGATTGCGCCTGCTCCTCCCAAACGGAGGAAAAGTTTTTTCTTTCGGGGAGAAAGTTTTTGCCACCAGTTCATGTCCTTTTCCTTCTGTCCGCTTCCCATATTCGCAACATCCATTGATTCCCAGGCCTTAAAGTTTTGCACTTGTGCCAGTGGTTTTCTTACTGGTTCATCAGACCCCTGAGAGGGAGTAACAGAACTCTCGGTGATAACCTGTTTTTTCCAAGCTGGGGCAAAAGGATCGTTCGACATAATGGTAGACAATCATTGTAGCAGCTTACCAACGACTGATCATCGCTTTTGGGGTTTTCACCAGAATTGACAGATCAGACAAAATATTTCGCTGTCTCGCATACTGTGCATCCATCTGGGCACGTTTGACAAAAGGGATATCATTGCGACCAGACACCTGCCAAGGGCCAGTAATTCCTGGCTTGACCGTTAAAATATCTCGAATGTAGGCCTTGGTTTCTGGATAACGCAAACTCTGCTCTTTAAGTTCTCGTTCGACATAGGCACGGGGTCCAATCATGCTCATGTCACCCTCAAGAACATTCAGAAGTTGAGGGAACTCATCAATGGTGAGTGCTCGTAAAACCTTTCCTAAACGGGTAATGCGAGGATCATTTTCAAGTTTCCAATCACCCTTCTTGAATTCTTTCAACAGTTGATGATTCTTTTTATGAAGAATTTCATCGGCATCCTTGACCATGGAACGGAACTTATACAACTTAATAGGTTTTCCTCCCTGACCGACTCGGGTGTGCGTAAAAAAGATTGGCCAACCTGAATCAATGAGTATGAGGAGAGGGACGATAATCCAAAACGGAAGGAAAGCAATGAGGAGAGCCATGGCCACCACAATATCAAGTATCCGCTTTTGTGTTTCGTAGTTCATAGATACTTTTCAAGTCCCTCTTCCTTAAGTTTTCCAACGAGAGTCTTCACATCTGCTGCCATACTTCTCGGCATAACCATTATCACATCCTCACTATCCACAACAACAAGATCTTCGACACCTACTAGGGTAACTAAACGGCCATTGGTACTCACGAGGTTATTGTGAGCATTCACAGCGACTACCGGAGAGATGTCTTCGGCTTTCCTGACTACAACCGTCCCTGATTCATCTTTCTCACCTAATTGGTACACCGTACTCCAAAGTCCAACATCTTCCCAACCAAAATCGCCAGGGATAAGAAGAAGATTATTTGCTTTCTCGGATATGGCAACATCGATCGAGATTTTATCGGCCTTTTCATATTCTTCACGCAGGACAACCGCAAAATCTGCTGTGCCAAATGCCTGCTCAATCCTGTTCAGACTCTCAGTGAGTTGTGGCATATATTGGTGAAATGCCTCAAGGATGGTATTCACGTTCCAGGTATACATGTTGGCATTCCAGTAGTAATCACCGGCATCAAGAAATGACTGTGCTGTTTCCCTATCTGGCTTTTCCTTAAAACTGGCCACCGTGCACAGAGTGTCCTCACCATGAAGCTGTTTTTCGGCATTCACTTGAATATATCCAAAGTTTACATTCGGCTCGGTTGGGGTAATACCAACGGTCAGTATGTTCTTTCCTGGTGTCGCTAATTCAAGAGCGCGGGTAATGACACGCTTATACTCGTTTTCATCTTGCAATACATGATCACTGGCAATATTGGTAACAACAGCCTGTGGATCCAAGCGCTTGGCAACGAGGGCACCCACAGCCATAGCCAAAGCCGTATCTCGCTTCATGGGTTCAGCAATAATATTCTGGCGGGGGATTTGGGGGAGTTGCTTTTGTACCTCCTCGAGATATTCCTCGTTTGTCACAACAATAATTTTGGTCCAGTCGATAAGCTGTGAAATTCGGTGTGTGGCTTGCTGGAGTAAAGTGTCATCACCTCCAAGCTTGAGAAACTGTTTTGGCTTATTATCACGAGACATCGGCCATAACCGAGTTCCACTTCCTCCTGCCAAGATAACTGCGTAGGCATGCTCAAGTATGTTGCTCATGCATTCCCTTCATTGATTTTTGCTGCTGTTGCCAAAGCCCCATTATTTTATTATGAAATGACTTTTGCCAAACAACCTCTGCATATTGGCGTGCTTGTTGTTGAATGTCAAGATTATTCCAGGGATGAGAAATGACTTGCTCCATTGCCTTTTGCAGCGAATAAGAATCATTATTGGTAATACATATGCCATCTTCCTCTGGTCGAAGCAGTTCCGATGCTCCACTCTTAGAATGGACAACAACCGGACAACCTTGTGAAACAGCCTCAATAATCGTCAATCCAAAGTCCTCTTCTTGTGGAATCACTGCTGCTTGAGCATTCTGAAGATACCAAGTAATCTCTGAGTCAGATCTCATTCCCACAAAGGTTACATATTCCCCAGCTGGATCAATTTGTTGAGTCAGCGCTTTAAGATATGAAGTTTGTGGTCCTTCTCCGGCAATAATAAGAGGAAATTTTATCTCAACCGCTGCGCGAATGATTTGATCAAATTTTTTGTAGGAAACGTGTCTTCCCCAGGCAAAAAAATATGGTTTCTTTACTCTCTCTGGTGGTCGTTTGGCCAAGGGTAGAGTTGAGATCGCTGGATAGAGAGGTTCCTCAAGAAAACGACCATAATACTTCTCAGCACGAATCTTTACTCTTTGAGATATGGGAATAACATAATCTGGTCTGGAAGACGCCATGACGTCCCACTTTTGAAGAAAATGCATAACAAATTGAGCACTTTTGCGAAGTAAAGTAGGAATTTGTTCGAGATATTCCCGTTGATGTGACCACAAATACCGTGTTGGAGTAAGGAGATAACACACATGAAGTTGATGTGGTTGAGTCACAATTCCCTTGGCTGCCTCTGAACTCACGCTTATAACGATGTCAAACTCCGAAAAAGAAAATGACTCAAAGATGATAGGCATAAGCCAACCAACGTATTGATGGCGTCTCCGTAACCACGGAATTTTTTGTAACCAACTTGCACGAATATCCCAATCTTTGGCCCAAGGTGCGGCGTGGTCATCATAGACGGACGTAAAAAGTGGTGCGTGTGGATAAAGCTGATGCAACTGCAAGAGCACTCTTTCTGCGCCACCCCAACTATTCACGCGATCATACACCAACGCTACCCTTGGCTCACGGTGATTCATAACTTTGCATTGAAAACAGTCAGAAATCCTTTCCAGGTTTCCAGAGCAGCCTTTTTCCAGGAAAAGGACTTTCCATACGATTGGAACTTCTGCCGAGTCCCTATGCTTGGTGGCTCACGCTGTAATGTCAGAATATGTTTTTGTAGTTCTTCTTCGTCCTGCGGAGAAAAATACAAAGCCATTTTTCCATACACCTCATGAAATACCTCAATATCAGAGCAAATAACCGGGCATCCTGTCGAAAATGCCTCAATTCCCGTAAGACCGAAACCCTCTGCCGTGGATGGCTGAACAAGTGCAATGGCATCCTGGTATAAACCGATTAACTCAACATCAGTAACTTGATGATAGAAACTCACTTGGCTCTCTAAACCCATTTGTTGAACCGTATCCAAAAAAGATGACAGAAAAACAGATCTTGCAGTAACTATGACCAGATGAATCTTAGGAAGCATTCGTAAGGAGCGTAAAATTACCTCAACATTTTTGTGAGGATAGAGACTGCCAGTATATAAAACGTATGGGGCGCGCTCTTTCTTTTTAGAGGCGCGCTTTTGTTTTCCCACAGGCTCAATAGCTTGAAACTGTCTTCCGACTCCTTCGCTGGTGACAATAACTGGTGCAGAACGCCCAATTATTATCTGTATCTGCTTTTTTACATATTGGGTGGGAACAAAAATTATCTCTGCTCGTTTAATAGCCGACCAGCTGACCAAACGGTAGCCCCAATATTTAAGGCGATACATAAGTGGAGAAAGCGTTGTGGCGCGAGGATCGCGTTGGGTATGCCAAAGCAAGTCATGAATAGTGACTACAAATGGTCGAAAATATCCAACGGGAACATTAAAATGTGGGACGTGTAACACATCCAGCTTGGCCTGATAAAGTTGCGCTAGCCACCAGATTTGTTCTTGCCATGTGTAATGTTGGATAGTACTAAGACGGGTTTCTACTTGAGAAAATGACGTTAGCCAAGACAGTTGGTCTGGCGCTGAAAGAAAAACAACCCATTGAATATTCTCAGGACTCAACGCAAGGAGCTCCCGCAGGAGCTCCTCACTATATCTTCCTATACCGGCGTGGGCAGCGCCTGCCAAGCGCGCATCAAATCCGATTCGGATAATCCGCTTGGCCATATTGTATGTGTTTATTGAGTCTTCTTTGAAGAACGGCTCTTTGCAACTCTTTTGGTTGCAGCTGGTTTTTTGGCTGGCTTACGAGTAACGCTTTTCTTGACAGAAGTCTTCTCTTCTTTGGCTTCTGGCGCCTGTTTCTCAACTTCGGCCAAGGCTTCGGCAAGCATGGAGCTCTCACTGAGATCATCTTCGTTAAAAGCGTACTGCATGAGTTCTAAGTCTTGCTTCAGTTGTCGAATTCGACGGGCTCGAAGTACGTTAGTAATAATGGCATACAAGAAAAAGAATGTTGCTACACCATAGGCAATGGTTGGGATATTTTGCAGCAAGTTTGATTGACTGGGATTAAATGACTCGTTTTGTAAAAGATATTGATAAATGAGTTGAGGCAAGAGCAAAGCTGTAATGATGGAAAAGAAGCTAATGAGGAAAGCCTCGACAGCCGTCACCAAACGGTTATTCTGTTCTTGTTGAATCTCATACTGAAGATTATTGAGTTGCATATTTTTTCCTTTCATTGTGCAGTTTCCATTTTTTCAGTACCTCAATCATAACAAATGATACAAATAACACCACTCGCGGATATTTTGAGTGATAGTGCTTGTTCATAAACTGCTTCATAGTGTCAAAAAATGCCGTAATCGTTTTAGCTTTTATTTGCCAATCCACTTGGCCTTGTCCAGACTTGTACTTGTGGTGCCGAATAGTCACTTTTGGGTCGTAGAGTGTTTTCCACCCAGCTTGGGCAAAGCGATAACACCAGTCAATATCTTCCGCGTACATGAAAAAATCCTCATCAAGCATCCCTACCTGATCAATAGCTGCCACACGGACAATCATAGCGGCACCAGAACAAGCATCGACCTCATGCTTCGATTGAATGTCTTTCCAACTTTGAAGATAACCTGCCGTCAGCTTCCATCGAGGAAAGAGTCTGGCAAGACCACCATAATAACTTGCTGCATTCCAGGGCGTGGGAAATCCGCGATGACAGGCGTGATCGAGTTGTCCATTAGATAAGACAATTTTGGGGGTTACAACAGCAACTCGATCATCTGTAAAATTTTCAAGGAGAGACAGTAAGGAAGTTTGTGGTAAGAATTCGGTGTCGGTGTTAAGGAGCATCACGAACGGTGACTTTGCCATTTGAATCCCCACATTATTTCCAGCGGAAAAGCCACCATTGTGGCTTAAACGCTTGACACGCAGCCAAGGATATCTTGTAACGAACTGAGCAGTCTGGTCGTGTTGAGAAGCATTATCAATGAGGATGACCTCAATGTCTTGTGGACCATTCTCTTTCCACTCATCCAGATGGTGAAAACTGTGCAAACACTGCTCAACCCAATTCCAACCATTAAAATTGAGAAGAATGATTGAAAGCTTTGGCTTATTGTTGGTGGGTAGTTTCTTCATAGACACGTAGTAAATCTTTGGCTATTTGGTTCCAACTAAAGTGTTGCGCAATAAATTTTTTGCTCGATTTTCCGAGTGCCTTTTGCAAGTCCTGATCCTTCAGTAAATGAATGGTCTGCTCTGCCATGCTTTCGGCGTCATCACCTAAAAGGAAGTGCTTCTGCGGATCCGCCCCAATACCCTCAAGGGCGATTTTTGTTCCCACAACAGGAGTCTCGGAGGCCATAGCCTCCAAAACTTTATAGCGTGTTCCTTTGCCACTGAAAACCGGAGCAAGTAAGGCGTTTGCCTGTGAATACTCATCTCGAATATCCGCTACCCTACCGGTAACCTGAATTTGAGCATCGGTTTCACCGTATCGCAAAATTTTATTCGTTGGAGATGAACCAACAATGCGTAGGATGGCTTGGGGATATGCAGTAGAAATCTTTGGCCATACTTTTTCCACCAAAAACTCAACAGCTTCGACATTCGGCAACCAGTTGAATGTTCCTACAAACAATAGGATGGGATTTTTTGAAAATTTTTTCTTAACCTGATTGAAGAACTGCAAATCAACCCCATTACTTACCACATCGATGCGTTTAATTTTTGGCTCAACGGTATGAATAAAATCTCGATCGTCAGCAGAAACCGTCACTAAACGATCACAGGTTCGCCAGTAGTGTTTTTCCCAGTAGCGAATTTTGGCAATATCTATATTGAGGAAAAATCTCAAAAAGGGCAATTTTCGGCTAATTTTCTCGGCAAAGTCTTCATATCCCAAATACTCAATAGTCTGCTCAACTAAAATAATAGGAAGTTGAGTCTTGGGTATGCTTGGCATCATGTAAAAGGTTTCAACATGGATGAGATCGTACTTTTCTTTTTGGAGCTCTTCCGCAATTGCATGTTTTAAAGAAGTAACTAAATTTCGAGTAACCACAAAAGGGTACGGAGTGAAACCAGCCAAGAAAATATTTCGAGGATGCCATGGCTTTTGTGTCCGTTTAAAAACCTGGATTCGGTGGCAATATGGTTCTAACTCTTTAACATGCTGGCGCTCACTCTCATTTTTTATAAGAGCAAATAAGGTAACTTCATGTTCCTGACTAATTTGCTTGAGCAAATTGTAGGTGCGTACTTGACCACCACTCAACAGCGGATAAGGCAGATATGGAGTGAGCATGAAAATACGCATAGTTATTTCTCAACTCGCAGATCAAACAAGATATATTCATCTGTTTCATCTACAACGGGATAGCGTTCTCGTAATTCGCCAACTTCGTCATCCTTGCTGGTCGAAACATAAAATTGGGCACCCATCTGTCGCTTTTTATCAATCTCAAAACCAATGGGCCACCCTCTCCTGTTCGTTTGAAAAAGAAACGCTGTATCACCCATGTAAGGGGCAATCACAAGGGCATCTTGTGGAGTCAGTCGATTGACCGCCTCACCTGCTCGAACAATGGCCCAATTATTGATGTGATACCAGTCCTTAACAAAGTACCAAGAGAAAAAGACAGAAAAGAGACCGATCAACAGAACCGATCCAGCCATGAGTGATTTGTGAAAATTATCAGTAAAGCTCCCAATAAGGGAGACCGCTCCCTTTGCCCAAAGCCAAGCAAGAAGCGGCAAGAGCAAAATTTGATAATAGTCATGCTGAACATTTCCGCTCGCGAAAACAACCAAATACATCAATATTCCTAAGGAAAGCCCAAAAAGTGTTCCACTTTTGGTAACCCAGGAAAAAACAGTACTGACCAATGAATTCAAGATTTGCAACACTGAATTCCATCTTCTGTTCTTGCCAATTTGGGGGAAAGAAAATACCAGGCCGAAGAGCAGAAATGGAGCGCCCCAATAACCAAACATTAAACGACCAATTCTGTCGGCAAATAACCAACGCCACCAGGCGGGTTTGAGCCGAATACCATTACCATTCAATAGCCAGTCCGAGACGGGAATGCCTGTGGGAAAATTTTGAATCCACATCCGCCACCAAACAACCGGCATCATTGCCAATCCAGCCACTATCACGAATTTAAGTATAGGTACCCACTTGATGTGAACGCCTTTTTTATTGGCAATGACAATCCGGTGTGGATATTGACCAAGCATACCAAGAAAAGCTGGAACAAAAAAAACGGCTGTTGGCTTAACAAGTAAAGCCAGGGCAGCCAGGACACCGGTAATGACAAGCCAGATATCACTTACTTTGGCATCTCGTAACCAGAGATACCAGCTAGTCAGAGAAGCCAAAATGAAAAAAAGCAAAAAGGGTTCTGGCAAAATCGTTCGCCCATAGTAAATGGCATAAGGAAGAATCGACCAAACAAGAACGGTGATTGCTCCGATATGTGGTGATTCAATTCTCCAAACCAACCAACCTAAAAGACTAATGGCGAATACCGTTGCCATCACGCTTGCCAAACGACTCACAATTACAATATCCCACTCCGGTTGCGCTCGCAAAATTGCCGCTAATACTCCATTTACCAGCGGGAATTCCACCATACGGTATCCCTCAAGATTGTCATGACCAGATTGAATATTCGAGAGGTCTTGGTAATGAGGTCGAAGGAAGTCTACGCCATTTTTAACATATTCTCTGGTAACTGAAGCGGTATCTGCTTGCCGAAAGGAGTGCCAATCAGCAAGAGGAGTATCAATCTTGTAGAGCCGTAAGAAAAAAGCAATTGCTAAACAAAAGATAACGAAAAGAGAGAGCCACTTTTGTTTAAGAAAGTCCATAAATGCTCGTCGATTCATATTTATCGCGCAACGCGTTTCTTTTTTTTCGACGTGCTTTTCACCCGGCGTTTTGTGGGAGAAAGGTACTGTGTTTTGGCTGTCTTGGCCTGAGCAGTTGCATCAACCTTCTTGAGTAATTCACCGAGGTTTTTGGTGTCAGCTTGAGCCTTGAGCCGATCAAAAGCAAATTGTGGAGCAATCAATCCTTCTTTAACAAAAACGGCCATGAGGATTCCTTGAAGAGTCCAAAATGTATACGCAACCTTTGAGGCAACAAAAACATCTATATAGACAGCGTTGACAAGAAGCCCGATAGTACCGGCAAACCCACCAATGGCTAAGGCGGTAATCCATGGGTCCTCACTCTTTTTGTAGGCAACCCAGCTGTACCAAAGAGCAATTCCAATAGTGCCATAGTAGAAAAAGAAACCAATGGCTCCATTCTCTCCGAGCGTTCGCAAGAAGTTGTTGTCAGTACTTTCCGCTTCGGTAAACTGTTCAACTGTTGACTTCGTTAAAGTTCCATATCCCGAGCCAAAAAGTGGGTCTCTCGTGAAACCAGCAAACGCTTGTGGCCAAAGAGTTTCCAATCGAATACAGACTGAGAGACTGTGTTCTAAAGCACAATCAGAAAACACTCGATCTTGAACAAGCTTGTCGCCCACCTGTTTGAGGTTTCCAGCTAAAGTAGCGGCGGGATCATCCAAATCGTATTCGTTTTCGGGAACATCCGTATAGACATCTTTCGGCCGGTCGGTAGAGGGTTGAGTGTCGGTTGTTGTCATACCCTGTTTCTTGAGCTCTGCCTCGAGCTCTGCTAATGATTTGCTGTTTTGCGGAGGCTGAAAATTCAGAGCGATGTATTTAAGGGGCTCTTTACGAATCTTTTCCGCTGTTTTAAAGGTATGGGTTAAGAGAGGATACTTATTTTCATCGATAACTTGCGAAAATCGGGTTGAAAGGTCACCAACCATAAGCATCATGAGCAAACTGATCAGCAAAACGCTAGCGCCACGACTTACACCCCACCAGAATCCCCGTTTTAGCATATAAAGCAAAATTACAATACCTGCAGCGAGCAAATAACCAATGAATGATGAACGCGCGGCCGACATTACGAGCAACCAAAGACCGCTTAACCAGGCAAAGGCTGCCCCCCATTGAAGTAGGCGCTTAAGCCAAGGACGCGAGAATTCTCGGCCTCCAAAAGCAAAAAATGTGACAAGTGCCAGCGGTAATAGCAAAACAAGGTAAGCACCGAGATCATAGTGACCAGCAAAAGTGGATTGCACGCGCGCAAACTCGCCCAAATACAAACGAATACCCTTGCTGAACTCACGATTCATCGTAGAAAAAACGGGCCAATACATATACTTCTGGCCATAGCCATAAATCACCACACCAATCAAGGTCACTAAAGAAACACTCAATAAAGTTAATGCCTGACGCTTATTCCTGACTGCACTGTAGGCGATGAAAAAGAGTGAAAGATACTGAATGTGGCGTGCCCAGGTAAGCATTGACTTTCCAACGTGTAAAAGTTGGACCGGAATAGTTTTTATGAGATACATTCCGACAAAGTTTGAAACAAGTCCAACCACAAGGTAGGCAATGATAAAGATGCTAAGCGGAGTCCTCCAGGTGACCTTCTGGCGCAATAACTGGATAAACCACCACAAGGCAACTATAGCAACAAAAACGTCATCCAAACGAAGGCGGACAATATATCCAGGAATGATATCCGCTAACGGGATTTTTGGGTACAAAGGAATGAAGACAATAAGGATGGCTGTAGCCAACAAAAGAAAGTAATTATCAAACCAGTTCCAAAGCTTCCTGATAAGCGCGCTGACGTCCATATCGTCGCAGTATACCAAAAACTATGATCCGTAAGCGAATACCAAAACGCAAGATTTGCCGCAAACACCAGAGGTCAAAACTTGAAGCATGCTTATACCATAAATACAAAAGACCATTAATTTCTCCCACTATGGCGTGCTTATGGTCACTGCTTGCAGATCCCAAATGGATCACTTGACCAGCATCAACTAAAATGACATCCCAGTGCCTGTGATTTGCTCGCCAACAAAGTTCCACATCTTCGCCATACATAAAGATGTTGGGATCAAAGCCACCAATTTCATCAAGACAGGCTCGTGAGATCATCATGGCAGTACCGCCAACCCAACCAACTTTAGCGATTTTCTTTTGTCGTAAGGCACGCATTTGCACCTCATGATGCTGATAAGAGGATAAGAAATGATTGACAAAAGGTAAATCATCCAAAAAAGTTATCCAGCGAGCAATGGTCAGTAAATTTGGCAAACTGCCACCTTGTACTTGGAGAGACTTATCTTGATTGAACAACTGAGCGGCCGCGATGCCAACATTGTCGATAACATTCGTTGACCGTCGGAGAACTGATGATTTTTGTGTAAAGTTGCTTTCTTCGAAACTCTTAACCAAGGTTGCAATAGTCTTTGCCTTTACGAAGGCATCAGAGTTGAGAAAAAAAATGAAAGGTGCATCAGTGAGAACGGTAGCGATGTTGTTTGCTCTGCCAAATCCCAAATTGTTACGCAACTCAATAAGATGGAGCTCATGGTCACTTTGAGAAAAACTACGGATATTGGAAATTTCTGAAAAATCTTGGTGAATATTCTCAAACACATCAAGAACATTCGTATCCTGTTTTTTTTGATCGACCGTAGCCAGAAGCTCGTGATTCTTCCGAAGTCGGTACTTACGAGCAAGAGAAACTGAACTTCTATCGGTAGAAGCGTTATCCACAACAAAAATGCTGAGCCGAACGTCCCGGCTTCTGAGGAGTGTTTCAATCGCTTGTCGGGTAATATCAGCCGTGTTGTATGACAAGACAACCACAGCCACGTGCGGTTTTTTACTCTCTCTCTTTTTCCAGGTATTACTTGTTATAGTAAACATATGCAGGTTCTTAGCGTTACCGTGGTTCCCAGTGCCAGTCGAAATGAGGTTTTATCGTTGGGGCAAGATAACTATAAGGTGTATGTTACCTCGCCTGCGCAAAAAGGCAAAGCCAATAAAGAAATGCTTAAACAACTCTCAAAATTTTTTCATATTCCCGTTTCGCACCTGATAATCTCTCGAGGAGATCGTTCAAACAACAAAACCGTGTTAGTATTGGAGGAAGCAACGATATGAAACTTATGGTTACCGGGGGTGCCGGGTTTATTGGTTCCCACTTTGTCCGCTACTGGCTTGAACATCATCCTGAGGATACTGTAGTCAACTTTGATGCTCTTACCTATGCGGGAAACCTCGAAAATCTCTCTTCCGTTCAAGATGATCCTCAACATGTCTTCATCCAGGGAGACATTCGTGACCCACAGGCAGTAAATGAGGTAATGTCTGGAGTAGATCAAGTCGTTCATTTTGCAGCCGAAACACACGTTGATCGATCCATCTTGGAACCAGGTAACTTTATTACTACCAACGTCGCCGGAACACAAGTTTTACTTGACGCTGCCCTCCATCATGACATTCAGCGTTTCCATCACATTTCCACTGATGAGGTTTTTGGCAGTTTGGAACTCAACTCGAGTGAAAAGTTTGCAGAAACCACACCCTACGATCCACGCAGTCCTTATTCCGCCTCCAAAGCAGGATCCGATCACTTGGTTCGGGCTTATGGTGAAACCTATAAACTCCCATATTCAATTACCAATTGTTCAAATAACTACGGTCCGAACATGTTTCCAGAAAAATTTTTTCCATTGGCTATCACCAATCTAATCGAAGGAAAGAACATTCCTATCTATGGTGATGGTCTGAACGTCCGTGACTGGCTCTTTGTGACGGACCACTGTCGCGCGATTGAAGCTATCATCCTTAATCCTAATACGGTTGGCAGAACCTACTGTGTGGGTGGTCTCACTCAAGACATTTCGAATCTTGAAGTGGCTCATATGATCTTGAAAATTATGGAATTACCGGAGAGCCGTCTTGATTTGATCAAGGATCGTCCTGGTCATGATCGCCGATATGCCATTGACTGGACCAAGATTCATCATGATCTTCACTGGGAGCCCCAGGTAACGCTTGAAGAAGGTCTCCGCCAAACCGTCGAGTGGTACCGTCACAACGAATCATGGTGGAAACCTTTGAAAGAGAGCTCTCAAACCTTCTATCAACAAAACTATCAATCCAAGGAAAATTAATATGGCTGAACCGATCGTTTTTTCCTCGAATGATGGACAAAGTTTGTCATCAGGCATCCAGGAAACTCCCTTTGCCGGCATGTACTTTCTGCCTTTTACAGCAGCAAGTGATCATCGCGGTTTTTATGCTGAGCTTTTTCGCCTGCCTGAACTCAATGCTATCCTTCCCAAATCATTCGAGATTCAACAAACCAATCTCAGCTATTCAGTAACCAACGTTATACGTGGATTCCATGCAGAAAATTGGCGAAAACTCATTACCGTTATTACCGGCACTGCCTTTTGTGCTTTTGCTGATTTTCGTCAGGATTCTTCAACTTTTGGTCAAGTTTTTACGGCGACAGTTGGTGATGAAGGCATGCATGGCTCATTTTTTCTCCCTGCAGGAATTGGAAATTCTTTTTGTGTAACGCAAGGACCAGTTAACTATGTCTATGCTGTTGACCAACTTTACAAAAACCGTGATACCAACGGTGACGTAGCGATTTCTCTTTTCGACCCTCATTTGAACGTTGCTTGGCCTATCTCTTTTGAGGAGATGATTCTTTCTGAACGGGATCAATCGGCTATTTCCTTTACTGAACGTTTTCAAGTCAATCACAACTCATAAACGAAGAAGGGAACTATGGAAAAAAAAGTAATCTTAGGTACAGGTCTCTCTGGCCTAGTAGGATCGGCCATTGTTAAGCACCTGAGTGATCGGTTTGAGTTTCATAATCTCGATCTTACTAGTGGAGTCAATATTCTTGATGAGCAAACTGTATCCAAAGCCTTGGATGAGCACCCTACCGATTGCCTTCTTCATCTGGCAGCCTTTACGGATGTTAACGCTGCCCAACAACAACTTCACCAAAAAGAACAAAGTTGCTATCAAGTCAACGTGGTTGGTACTGAAAATATTGCCAGACAGTGTGCTCAGCGCAATATTCACCTGATTCATCTTTCGACTGGTTATGTATTTGATGGATTGAAGCATGCACCTTATGGCGAGGATGACACAAAAAATCCTACCGACTGGTACAGCATCACCAAATCTGAAGCTGAAGAAAAAGTAATTCAGTTTCTACCAACATCCACAATCTTACGCATTAACTTTCCCTACCGTCAGGATGAATTTCCTAAGAAAGATATTTGGCATAAAATGGCCACCGCGTTGGCTGAAGGGAAGACAGGTCCTTTCTTTGCGGATCATTACTTTACGCTCTCACCCATTGAATGGCTTACCAAAGTCATTGCTTGGAATATTGACCACAAACCAGCTGGTATTTTCCACGCCACCACGGAAACTGTTTATAGCGACTACACGCTGGCTCAAGAGATAGCCATTCATTTTGGCTTCCAACAAGAACTCCAAGCAAGCTCAGTCAAAGTGTTTAACCAGACAGCAGAGCGACCTTATCAGCCATCGCTTATTCTTTCAAATCGTAAGCTGAAAGACGCTATGGGTGACCAATATCCACATGCCTAGGATACATTCAAGACCAGTTTTCCGTTGGCGACTCTTAGGTGCAACCTTGGTGTTTATGGTTATTGTCGCGTACGCTCGACTCCATAACCTTCTCCCTGTTTTCTCCTTGCCAATACCTGAGACACGCTTTCTCCAACCTCTGACACCACCCGCTGCCACAAATATTCACCCCGAACAAGTTCTGGGATATCTCAACGAAAAACGCCAAGAAAATAAGCTTCCCCCACTCGTGGAAAACACCACTCTCACCAAAACCGCCCGGCTTGCAACACTGGAAGTTGAGGATAACAATTCTCTTGATGAATCAGTGGACTATGAATCCCTGCTCAAAGCGGTCAGTCTCGATAAACCTCCAGAAATAGAAACCCTGACTGTCTTTGTGACTGGCTTTGGTGATTTTTCTCAGGCAATGGACTTGGAGAAAAGTAAGCTCTTATCCGATCAAACGTTTACCCAAGTTGGCGTGGCCACGCGTCAAGCGAACCTCCAAGAGGTTGAGGGAATCATTATCGTTATTACCACTTCGCCGTCCTTTACTCAACCAGATATACAAACCTCCACTCAACAATCGGCAACAACCAAACAGCCCACATACACCGGACAGGATCTTTGGTTGGCGGTCCAAAATTATCGCCGTGCTCATCAGCTTCCTCTCCTTGAACAATCAAACGAGCTTTGCACCGTTGCAAGCATTCGGGTGAATGAACTTTTAGAGCTTGGAAAACTGGATAACCATGATGGCTTTGATGCACGAGCTGACCAATTCTTTGAAAGAAATCCTGGCTGGACGAGTATAAATGAAAACATTGCCTCAGGATACGAAACTGCTGTTCAGGTCGTTGAGTGGGGCTGGGACCAAAGCTTGGGTCACCAGGCGCTCATCCAAAGTCGTGAGTATCCCAAAGGCTGCGCCGCTGCTAACGCCGGGTTTGCCGTCCTCATAACCGGTAAATAAAAGCACCCTACTGCGTACAGTAAGGTGCTTTTGATCTGAAGCCTGCCCAGCTCCTGAGATAATCCTCGTTAAGATATTTGAGATCTCGTCCCAGCAAAGAGACTCGCAATCCACAAAAGAAGTGCCGCTCCGACTGTTGCCGTAACGAGATTGCCGACAAATCCATACGTGGAGATTCCAAGAATGGTAAAAATGTATCCTCCAATAAAGGAACCAATAATACCTAAAAGGATATTACCAATGAGACCGTACCCATCGCCTTTCATGAGTTGCGCAGCAATCCACCCTGCAAGGGCACCTATCAGGATAAATGAGATTATGTCCATATCTCTCCTCTCTTTTTTTTAAACACCCGAGTACTGTCTAGCGAAGGCATTGAGACGAGTCTGTAATGCCACTAATCGCTCTCGCAAATCATCAAAGTGTCGATCAACACTTGAACGTAACTCAGGGGTAACATGGGTAAATTGGTCAGTTAGGATATTGACGAGTTCATCTGCCTCTTGTTGCATATCAACTAACCGAATATGTCGTTCGTGATTCCGAGACCACGTCTGATTCTGCTGATGAAGAAGATCGACTTTTCGCGAAATATCGGCCACTACTGATTTCATACCCTTAAACATTGCTTGCTGTGAATCGTTCATAGATTCTCCTCCATCTCGTTTATGTACTCTACGAAGCAAGACACAGGAATCAACAAGAGAGGAGTAATAGTTAAGTAAGAGTCATTGCTGAAAAAGGTAATTCATACAGACTTGCGGAGGGAACTCAAGATCTGTCATGCTGTATACCTGTGAATCATATTTCTGTTCAATCACCGGTAGCCTACCTGTGTGCAGAGTTTGGATTATCTGCCGATTTGCCATTTTATGCCGGTGGGCTTGGAATCCTTGCTGGCGATATTTTGAAAGCGGCCGCAGATCGCAACTTTCCCTTTGTTGGGGTCGGCTTACTCTACAAGGGCAAGCTGGCTCAATCAGCTATTGATGAGCGCGGTTGGCAACAGGATGTTGATCGAGCTTTTGACCCCGTTGCTGAGGGAATCTTTCCGGTTCTTTTCGACGGAAAACCGTTGACTGTTCAGGTAACAATTGCCTCACAACGCGTTACTTTGTCTGTTCATGAAAGGATTATCAGTAGTACGGTTAGCCTCATCCTTCTTGACCCCGATACACCAGAAAATTCACCGGAAACCAGGCGTCTCGCGGATATCCTTTATTGCTGCGATGATCATAGTCAGCTTCAACAAGCAATTTTACTTGGGTGTGGAGGATATAAAGCGCTCAAAGCAATGGGTCTCTCTCCCAGTGTGTATCACTTTAATGAAGGGCGGCCGGCCTTTCTTATCTGGGAGTATGTAGCAGATATTATTGCCACTCAGGCTCTTTCCTTTGAAGATGCGTGGCAAGAAGCAAAAAAGAAAATTGTCTACACAAATCACACCCTGGTTGCTGCTGGTAATCAAACCTACTCTGCGGATCTCATCCAACCATATGCGCTTCCTTATGCTGAAAAATGTCATTGCCAGACCGATCAACTTCTCGCCCAAGGTCAAGATATTCCCAAACCAAATTCAGGACTGAGTATCACACGTTTGGCCTTGAATGCCAGTCGAAAAGCTTCAGGGGTAAGTATGCCTCATACCAAACTCGCCCAAAAAGCCTGGCCAGAGTACTCATGGATAAATATTACAAATGGAGTACATCAAGAAACTTGGCAGAAACCAGAATTCCGAAAGGCCTTACAACCTCCAGAACTCTGGAACGCCCACCGTCAATATAAACACCAGCTCATGGAGCTTGCCGTAGAGCGGACAGGTATTGGCTATAACCCAGATACCCTGGTTATTGCCTGGGCCCGACGAATCACAAGTTACAAACAGCTTGATAGCATCTTCAACGATCTTCAACGCCTTGAAAGTATTCTCCGTAATCCGGCCCGACCAGTTCAACTGGTGGTTGCTGGAAAAACCCATCCTGGTGATGAGAATGCTAAGAAAATGCTGCAACAAGTTATCCAGCTCTTTCAATCAAAATTATCTGGTACCGCACTTTTTCTTCCCAATTATGATATTCCTTTGGCTCAATCACTGGTGGCAGGAGTGGATATTTGGCTCAATACCCCAAAGTTTGGCATGGAGGCAAGTGGCACCTCAGGCATGAAAGCAGCGAGTAATGGTGTTCTCCAAGCAACCGTGGCCGATGGTTGGTCGGCAGAAGTAAGCTGGGAAAACCTTGGCTGGACGCTTGATTCTCAACAACCAGAACTCACTCTGTATGATCTGTTGGAGCAAGAAATCGCACCCCTGTTTTACGACCGAAACCAAGCGGGCTTGCCAACACGGTGGATTGAGCGCATGTCTAAAACAATTGAACTCACTGACCATTACAGTGCCGCTCGGGTTCTTCGCGAATATCGCGAACACTTATATCTGGAAAAATAATTTTTCAGTTACAGCAACACGCTGGTTTCTTTTTCATCTTGTTGCGTGGGTGGCAAAATATACACATCAGCTCGATACTCGTTTTCTCCCACAAACTCAGCTTTACCTTGCAAAATAGCTTCTAATGGTCGGCAAGCATAACAGCCCTCATCACCGTGAGGACACTTGAATCGTTCAAGACTCCGTGCCGTCTTCATTTGCTGAGCAATTTCTAAGACCTGAGTAGATGCATTTTCTAAGTCAGGGAGCTCTTTAGGTGTGAGTTCTTCATTCATTTCGAGATACCAGTAACTGGCCCTGGTAACAGCTCGGTGCTGACAATTATGAACCAGTAAGTGATAAATGGGCAGTTGGAGGGAAGACTCATTTTCCTCAGATTTGCTCGTTTTGAAGTCAATAATATGGACACTATCGGTGTCAGGAAGGTATTCGAGCCAGTCAATCTTGCCACAGAGAATGATGTTATCCTCTTCTGAAAGCCAGTAATAGGGAAGATCTTCTTTAATTTTGACGGCGAGATTTTGCAATACACCGGGATTCTCCATAACACGCCGAAGCATCGCTTCTCCGCGCAATTTGTACTGTTGCTCTGTATCAGCGTCCCAAAAGCCACCTTTTTTTCCTGAAAATTTTTTCCAGACTGGTTGGAAACGTTGAATAAGTGATTCTTCAAAACGAGTTTGGGTAGGGAGAACCGACAAGCCTTCAAGAACTTCATGGACTGCCGCCCCTAAAGCAAGAGGTGGACCCATGAGCTGAATTTTATGTTTCGTTTTGGGATCACGGTAAACATTTTTAAGATAGTACGAGCGTGGGCACTTTAAAAAGTCACTCATAGACGAATGAGAAACCCAAGTGGCAGTAAATTTGTCAGGCATAAAAACTATAGTAGCAGAAAAAAAGACACAAAGAAAATACGAAGTTTCTCGTTGGTTATTAAAGAAAAAACGGCTATATAAGAACTTACAGAAAATGGATCTCACCTGCGACCGTCTGCGCTATTCTCCTATTTAACCGCTTAAATCAACTCTAAGTTCGTCGAATAGAGCTACTTCAACAACCAACTATCAACAAAAAATGAGCGAGCGAATAATTCAAAAGACTACTCTTCTGTAACTGAGAAACTCTCGTTCATCTCTCCTTGAATCTCAATAAACTCGTTTTCAACCTCCTGCAATCTCTTTTGACATTGGGTGATAAGATCCTTGCCTGCTTTGAGCTTCTCAAGACCCTCCTCAAGATCAATATCTTCCTGCTGGAACCAGTTGTTAATTTTCTCTAATTCCTTGAGCGCTTCTTGAAAGTGAAAACCTTGATTATTGGCCATATTCAGACACCTTTTCTACTTTTGTTTCTACTTTTCCTTGATGGAGTTGAACCCGAAGAACATCACCAATTGCGAGCTGACCCACGCTTCGAACGAGCTCACCTTGAGTCGTGGTAATAATACTATAGCCTTGTTTTAATTTTGTCCTGGGGTCTGAAAGCCTTAACTGAATGTCCAGTTGCGTTAACAATTGGCGCCATTGCCTTGTTTTTTGTTGAAATAATCGAAGAATTTCATTTTTCTGTTGATTAAGAATTGCTTCTCCATGTTTCTGCTGACGACTCCAAACAGAAAAGTTGAGTTCAAAAGTATGGGCGAGTAGGTCAAAACGTTGTCGTAACCGAGGAAAGAAATGGTACAACAAATGCTGATATTGTTTTATCGTCTGACGATACCCTTGGATATGGTTTGAGAAAGCCTGAAAAAGAAATTGTTGCTGATAAGAAACTCTTTGGTTTGAGAATTGCAGGGCACGCAAAAAGAGCGTTTGCATACTTTCTTGAAGGGAAAACAAATGCTTTTTTGACTGAATCCAGTAAAAGGAAAGAATTTTACCGGCGTCGGTTGGTGTGGAGGCGCGAACATCAGCTACCAGGTCCGCAATGGTAACATCATTTTCGTGGCCAATTGCCGAGATAACGGGAATTTTTGAACTAAAGATCGCTTGAGCAACTGGCAATGTATTAAAAGCTTGCAAGCTTTCTAAGCTTCCTCCACCTCGGGTCAAAACTAAAGCGTCCAGTTGCAGCGGATGTTCATTAAACCAAGCAAAGGCGGCAGTAATCGAATCCACCGCCTTCAATCCTTCAACCCGAACATCATAGTGATAAATGGTGTATCCATATTTTCCCAAATGAGTTTGAAAATCCTTGATCGCATCCCCTTGGCTTGAGGTAATCAAACCAATACGTTGGGGATAATCTGGAAGTGACTTTTTGATTGAGGGATCGAAATAGCCAGATTCCTCAAGTTGTTTTTTGAGTTTTTCAAATGCTTGTTTGAGCGCTCCTTCGCCAACAGGACTAATATAGTCTGCCTGAAAACTGAATTTACCAAACGGCTTGTAAATGCTTGGCACACCGACAACCTGAACCTCGAGCCCCTCTTTGAGGTCGATACCCATGCTGAAAAGCTTTGAGCGCCACACTAAACAATTCAGTACCGCCTTCTCTTTCGTGTCAGAAAGATTAAAGTAAGCAGCTTGGCCTCGGATAGTCAAACTCGTAATCTCTCCTTGAACCGTCACTCGGAGTGGTTTGAGCATCTCGTTGGTGAGATCGAGAAACTCGGAAACAGAAAAAACTGCCTCTGGAGGAATGGGGCTGCTCATAGAAACATTGTAGCGGAGCTACTGTTTTTGTTCTTGGGCAATCTTACTGAGTATTGACTGAATAATTGGTTCTTTAGCCTGAATATATGCTTGTTTTTTCGCTTCTTTTCCAAAGACAAGCTGGGCTGCCGCCACCGCTTTTTGCTTGGCAGCCTCGTATTGATTCCTTTGCTGAGGATGGTGACAAAGGTAATCGCGAAAGAGAATCTCAATGGGGACTCGGCCAGCAATCTCGTTCACGATATGGATATGAAAACCTCGAATCTCACCAGTTTCCAGGTATTCAAACCGATCCAGAAACCAACGGCGAGAATCAAGACGAACATGTGGTCGGTAGTGATATCCATGCGATTCCAACACAGTAATAAGAGAAGTCGGTTCTTGTACAAGCATTGTCGGATCCTCGCTCGGAACAATCAGCATGAGGTCAATAATTCCTTTACCACTAAGACCAGGAACCGCTGTACTCCCAAAGTGGTGGACCTCAACATTCGCAGGCAAAATTGCTAAGAGCCTCTGTTTCTCTGTTCCAGCCCAAAAAGCGAATTCTGGACGATACGGACGAAAATTATATTTGAAATTGAGAACTTCTTCCGGAGATGGTTCGCTTAATTGCACAGGGCGATTGTACCAAGACAAAAAGAAGTGATCAAAAGGTTAATGAGTTGACAAAAAATAACGAATCACTAGAATACTTACCTCTGCTAATTAATTTATGTTAGACATGGAATCAAACATCATGAACTCTATTTTGCGAGTAGCGAGAAAGTTTCGCCTACATTCGCAACTTTGCCAACTTGATGAGGTTGACTTGACCTTTCTCCAGCTGCATACCCTGCTGCACCTGCAACTTAACCCCGGCCTCAGCACATCACAATTTGCCAAAGACTTGCTAACAAAGCTCCCCACAACGATGCGTCTTCTTGACCAGCTGGGAAAGCTTGGTTTTGTAGAAAAAAGAGCCGACGAAAAAGATAAACGCATTTCTCGTTATTTTCTTACTGTTCAGGGTGAATCTATTCTCCAAAAATGCAAACAAAAACGAACAGCCCATATACTGGAGGTTTTGTCCATTCTTACAGATACAGAAAAAGCTCAACTCAGTCATATCATGGAAAAAATTGCTCAAAATGTGGAAAGCAAATAGTATGAAATTTTTGCATGTTATTTCAACTCAAAGAATAAATCGTCTTAAAAAAAGTTCACTCATCTCAATAAGAAAGTGGAAGAAGTCCCTCCGACCACGGACAGTCATTGGGCTAACACTCGCACTTCTTGCTGGTCTTTTAGTTGCTGGCCGGATACTGCAAAAACCGGAACAGACAGAAGTGGTTACGGAACCAGAGATTCGGCTTGTGGAGACCTACCATATTGGGACGGGCCCACAAGTTACCGTACAAGCCAAGGTTGAAAAAGGAAATGCTCTTACCATCTATGCCCAGTCACCCGGAATTGTGCAACGCGTTCCGGTCAAAGAAGGCCAGAAGGTCTTTCG
>CAZRAG010000013.1:0-25637 GCA_964598125.1 uncultured Pseudomonadales bacterium | reverse complement strand
GGTTGGGAGGATAAAACTTTGCTGACCAAGTCAGATGAAAATGGAAATTTTTCTTTTCAACTTCCATGGCTCGAAGAGGACGAGACGGTCCAGTTGCGATTTACAACGGTTGATAAAGCCGGCAACGCCGCCGTGCTCGAAGGCTTGTCGCTGGTGTACAAGGTTTCCAAGGTGATTGTAGTGGTTCCACCAGGGATTTTTCCCGAACCATTCATTCTTGAGCTGCCAACTCTGCCAGAATTTTGGACTTGGACCCAAATTCACCTGCCACCACCAATTGCAAAAGTTGTCGAACCAATTGTTGAGCCAGTCATCAAGCCAACCATTCTTTTTACCGACTCCATTGCGACTTTTGTACACAATTTTCAGGGTGTGCTGTTTTTCCTCTGGCTCATTTTTTGGTGGTTGTATTTTATTGTGCTTCACGCGCAAACAGGCAACCCCTGGAAAGTCTGGCCAGGTTTTCTAAAACATTGGTTCGTTGCCCTTATCAAGGGCTGGCCGGAACATCCCCACCTATGGCGTGAGGATGTGACCGGACGACCATTGCCATTATTGTTTTTTTCGGTTGAAGTTCTCAATCAAACCAAGCAGATTGAAAAAAGAGCCCACCTTACCACTCTCTATGGCACCTGGAATGAGCCAATAGCTGAAGATGAATTGTACAGTTTGCAGTGTCCCAACCATCGTTATAGCTATCCAACTTGGCGACTTAAAATTTCCGAAGAGCGGGATGGAACGATGCGTAACCTCTTTATTTCTGGAGAAAGTTGGTATCGCGCGCCGCAAAACGGCCAAAAACAGACGAGCGCTGACACTTTTGTTCTGCCTGAATTGAAAGATCTTCGCCTTGTTGCCTGGCTTCGCAAGGCCAAAGCGGCTCCTTGGCCCGGTTGGCGTTACCTGCCAAGGCTGTCCCTCCTGGTAAGTTTGTTGCTGTCCTTGTTACTGCTCATTTTTGCGGCTAAGTTTCTCCATGTCTTATTGCTGTTATTCGTTTTGGGCGTGCTGCTAAGAGATGTTTCCTGGAATGTTCCGGAGAAGTGGCGCTCTTATTTTGTGTAAAGATCTATGTTGAAACAAAAAATCTTTTCTCGGGATTTGTTCAAGAAGGTTCGCTTAAACGGCTGGTTGATTGCTGGTTTCTTGGGAGTACTGATCTTGACATATCTTATCTTGGTGAATGGTCGACAGTGGCGGAGATTTGGCGAACTCGAGATTGGGGAGAAACGTTATCACGTAATTTATTCCATTACGGCCAAGGATCGCCAACAGGGATTGAGTGACCGAACTGAGATTGGTGCGGATGGTATGGTATTTATCAATCCACGCCAGGAACAGTCGCAGTTTTGGATGTATCACATGCTGTTTCCGCTTGATTTCGTCTGGGTAGCTGAAGGAAAAGTAGTGGATCTGCACGAAAATGTTCAGCATCCTTCCAATCAAAATGATATCCTGAGAGTCAGCCCAAATCAGCCAGTTGATATGGTTATAGAATTTCCTTCTGGGACTATCGACCGAGAAAATATCGTTATTGGCACTCCAGTTGATAGAGTGCTAAATTGGTACTATGCATTATGGTAGTAGTCGTGATATAAAGAACATCCGAGAAACAAAGGAGAGGTTGTTATGGCAGACCAAAAAGTACAAGCAAAGCATATAACTGGTCAGGATGAATTTCAGAACGCAGTCATTGATTCAAAAGTTCCCGTTCTTGTGGATTTTTTTGCTCAGTGGTGCGGTCCTTGCAAAATGGCTGCCCCTATCATGGACAAGTTATCAGCCGAGTACGCTGGCAAGGCGAGTGTGGTCAAGGTCGATGTCGATGAAGAGGGGAATCGCGAAATTGCCATGGCTCACCGTGTGATGAGTATTCCTACGGTCATGATGTACAACAACGGTGAAATTGTTGCCCACCAGATTGGTTTCATTGGAGAAGATGGGTATCGTCACATGATTGACGAAGCCTTAGAAGGATAAGCATGAATCCTATGTCACCCACTGTGCATGATGTCATTGTTGTGGGATCTGGTCCCTCAGGATATACGGCAGCCTTGTACCTGGCGAGAGCCCGATTAAATGTGCTGTTATTCTCTGGTCAGGAGATTGGTGGTCAGTTGATGTACACCACTGAGATTGAAAACTTTCCCGGATTTCCAGAAGGTATTAACGGGCCGGAACTTATGATGAACATGCGTCAGCAAGCCGAGCGCTTCGGGGCGGTGATTGTGGATAAACGGGTTGATTCGGTCGCTCAAGAGGAAAAACAGTTTGTGGTAACGGTGGGGAGTGAAACCTATCAAGCGCGATCTCTCCTGATTGCTACCGGGGCAAAGTCCCGCATGTTGGGTTTGGCTGGCGAGGATGCTTTGCTTGGCCGCGGAATCAGCACCTGCGCCGTGTGCGACTCGGCATTTTACCGTGATCGCACCGTATATGTGATTGGTGGTGGTGATGCCGCGATTGAAGACGCCGTGGCCTTGGCTCGATTCACGGATCAAGTGACCTTGGTTCACCGTCGCGATAGTTTACGGGCTTCCAAGATTATGCAGGAACGGGTTTTGAATAATCCTAATATCACAATGTTATGGAATACCACTGTTTCGGCTCTGCATGCCGAAAACGGAGCGCTGAGCCAAATTACACTCAAAAATCTGCAAACAGAGAAAGAGGATGTTGTTAAGGCCGACGGCCTGTTTTACGCCATTGGGCATGTTCCGGCAACTCAGTTTTTAGGTGACTTTGTTACGCTAAATAAAGAGGGGTATGTAGTAACGCGATTAGGACTCGATGCTCCAAGTGCTGCTTTGGCGCAAGAGCATATCACCGAAAACGGCCGAGTGGCGTATCCCACCATGACTTCCCGTGAAGGCGTATTTGCGGCTGGTGATAATGTTGACTTTGTGTACCGTCAGGCAGTAACCGCTGCCGGATTTGGCACCATGGCAGCGCTGGACGTAGAACGTTGGCTTGAGCGACAGGCATAAAAGAAGAAGGGCCTGGCCCTGGTCTCTTTTTTCAAAAAAACAACGATGATACTGATGTTATGGTACATTTTTCTTAAAGGTTTGGCCCAATTTTTAGCCTGGTAATAATGAAAGTTGGTTTCGTAAATCTGGACAATTAGCAAGGGCCAGGCCCTTCTTATGCCTGTGCGTATCCAGCAGTTTTTTGCTACCATAAGCTTATGGTGTCTTCTGCTCCGCAAGCCAAGCCAGTGTTTCGTGCTGGTGGTGAATCTTCTGCAAAGCCAGTGGGGCAAGGTGTTTCTCCAGCTGCTCAGGAGCAGTCCGCTGTCCCATCATCAACTGCGTATCAAGCACCCAATCAGCCAATGAGCCAGGCTGAGTATGATGCTTACCTGTTCGCACAACAATCTGGTCAACAGTTTCCAGATTCTGCTGAACAATCAAACCCACAAGACTATCAGGTCCCTGATCAGCAAGGTTGGTGGCAAGGGCCGCTGCAGCCACAACCAGAATATCTTATGGCCGAGTGGCAGGCGGATTCACGAGTCACGACCGTCCGTAGTCGCCAATACTATTCTTCGCTCGCGGTCATTGTTTTGTTGGCGAGTTTGATTCTCTTTTTTGCTGGTCAAACCCTGTTAATATTTGTTTTATTAGCCTTTTTGTTTATCTCCTATGTTTTAAGTAGTATTCGGGCAGAGCAAGTGGTTCACCAGGTCACTACCTATGGCATTCGTTATCGAGCGGAAAAGCTGTATTACTGGGAGCAACTCGGCAGATTCTGGGTGCGCAATAACCGCGGACAGCTTGAGGTTCACATTGAGGCACCCACCCACTTTGGCAATGAACTCATTCTTTTACCATCGCCAGAGCAGGGTGAAGAAGCCGTGACAGCGCAAGATTTAGTCGATATTCTCAGTCGCTACCTCATATATGAAGAGCCAATTCCATCTCAGATGGATCGTTGGGTGATGTGGCTGCAAGACAAATTTCCGTTGGAATAAGTTACTCTAAATCATTGTGACGTCTGTCCACAGATGTCCTGGCAGAAGATCATACTTCTATTGCCTGCATTATTGCAAACACAGACCTCATAATCACATTGTTCACCTGGTACAGTGATTGGTAACAGTGGGTCTGAAGTATCTTGTTGCTGATAAACAGGGCAAGACGGGGTTATCGTTGTTATCTGGTTAAAATCAAGTATATCTTGATATTCTTGATAATTATTTACACTCGCTCTGGCAGCGTCCTGACAGGCTGCTTCCTCATACATTGCAAATGCCCCACCGTTGGACAGGGAATGGCAAAAGCTATCACTTTGATCTTCAGGCACATCATAGCTAGCTGAGGTACAGCTATTGGTTCCTGGGACTGGAAAGTGGCAAACGACAGTAATTCTCAATGCGGGAGGATCTTGAGCAGGTGGTTGCTCTGTTTGCTGAGCAGGGATTGGATCAGTGGGGACAGGTGTGGCATTTTGCCGGCCACGAAGGTAATCGAGCCACTGTTTAGCAAGTTTATTGAGCTGTTCTTGGACCGAGCCAAAAAATCCTGGAGGTTTGGGTGGATCCATTTCTGGTTCTTGATCCTCATCTCCACCGGCATCACTTTCAGAATTGGGAACTTCGTTTTCTTGATCCTGAGTTTCATTTTCCTGATTGGGGGACTCATTTTCTGAAGGTGCAAGCTTTTGTTTGAGTTCTTCATTCGCCTTGCACTGGTTCTGATCAAAGTAGTATTCAGGAGGGCACTGATATGCTTGCGAGCCATCATAGGGAGAAGTACACGCAACACTGAGTGGAACTCGGGCAGGGAGAATAGGGCGATCATCAATATTCACGGTACAGTAGGAAGAACCTTCATTCAGATCTTCATATGGAGGTCGAACAGATGGATCTTCATTCTTATCATTTGGTGGTGTTTGAACCGGTGGTGAAGTCTTTTCTTCACAGCTATACACCGTGCCTACCTCTGTGACAGGCATACCAATACATTCTTGACCTGGAGGGCAATCACCATTTGGGTTAGTGTTGCTACACACGCTTGATGCCTCAGCACAACTGCCATTGACCCAGTCGCACGTATCTTTCTGTTCACACGTTCTTTCCAAGCTCATCTCGCCGCAGCTTTTGTTGAGAGAGATACAGGTATTACTTAGGATGTGCCATCCACAAATATCTACCTGAGAAGTACACTCAAAATCACCGGTAAACTGACTACAGAAATCGGAAAATTCATCTTGTCCGAGGTCTGGTGGTTGAGCCGGCAGGGAGTCTGGTTCTTCAAGTGGTGAATCAGATTGCTCAAAAATTTCGGCGACACAGCGATGAGTGTAGTCAATCATGACTGTTCTCCCTCGATAGCTACAAACACAACCACTTTCGTTTTCACAACGAAGAACTTCATCTTCGCTCAGTAAGGTGAGTATTGTTCTGGCTGGTCGGGGCATCTTGTTTTTGCATACTTCTGCATCGGTGTCATAGCCACTCGGGCAGACGCCACGTTTGAGCTCAAGCTTGCACTGATTATTGGGATGGAAACACTGAACCTGCTGATTATCGTCATTGACGGGATCACCAGCGAAAGCGTTTGCATAAGCATCCTTGCAGAGTCCTAAGCTCACGTAGTGAGGAGATTTGCTGCAATTTTCAGTGTTATAGGTTGAACAACCGTTGTCGGCGGTATAACACTTGGCTGGAGCCGGGTTGTTATCGTCATTGACAGGATCACCAGCGAAAGCGTTTGCATAAGCATCCTTGCAAAGTGCCAAAGTGGCGTAGTGAGGGGATTTACTGCAGTTTTCAGTGTTATAGGTTGAACAACCATTATCGGCGGCATAACACTGGGGAAGATTTTCTTTACAAAGTCCAAGACTTACATAATGGGGTGTTTTGCTACAGTTTTCCGTTGAATACGTTGAACAGTTATCGGCGGTGGCATAACACTTTGGAGCAGCGGGATTATTATCATCATTCATAGGACCACCAGAAAAGGCATTCTTGAAGGCCTCCTTACACGCCTCTTTGCTGGGGTAGCTTGGTTTTAGGGAACAGTTCGCAGTAAGAAAAGTTTGACAGTAGTCTTTGACGGTTGCACAGGCTATTTGAGGTCCAGCACCGCAAGCCACCATGTTGACATACTCTCCCCATTTCCCAAACTCGTTGCAGGAACGTCCCCGGACGGTTCCTGACTGACATTCAATCTTACCTGGGGTACATTGCCAATCGCTCGGTGCCGATGATGAGCTCATTCCTTTACAGAGCTCGATACAGCGACCAGTGGCCAGACTACCAGTAGTGGAGCCAGTGCCATTGGAATAGTCAATACTGCCATCGTTGCCATAGTCACACTGGAGAATAAAACTGCTGGTTACCCAGCCACGGCTAGCATCACAGTAGGCCGATCCAGCAGGTTTAGCTGCTGGTGCGGCCGGCTTTGCCTTAGGAGCTGCTGGGGGAGCGCTGGGAGGAGCAATTGCCTCGGTTACTTTTGGTGGTGCAACAGACATTGCTTTCGCGTTGGAATCAGGATTTGAATCACTAGGGGTGACCGACGTAACCGTGACATCACTGGAACAGTTGTACAGGTTCTGATTATCGGCACAACCGGAACCACAACTGGTGGTCACCCAAGTACACGCCTGGACAGACCAGGGGTTAAACACGCTCACCAAGCCAACAAAAAGGAAACTAATCGCCAGAGTGAGGAGTTTACTTGTTTTCATAGGTTAAATTGGCCGGGAGTCCGGTTTGGTTATATTGGGGGTCACAAATTTGAATCCCGCCATATTCCTCGGCAGGTTGGAGCGTTGTCAATAAAAGATTATGGTCAGGGCAGTTATTAGGATCGAGGCCACAAGTTACATATTGAGTAAAGGCATAAATGGGGAGAAGTTGGTTTTGTGGGGCAAAAAAGACAGCATATTCTCCTGGAGGAACTTGAATGCTAAAGGAGTTTTCATTTTCTCGCAGCTTATGAACAATGAGTTCATTGTGTTTCGAATCGTAAAACATCACTGAACCTGCCGGAAAAACATTTTGGCCATAAGGACAGACTGTTCCATGAACCTTGGACGGTGTAAATTCTTCCTCAAAACTGGCGGTTGAATCGACAGTGAGGTTGAGAGCCTCACGTTGAGTTTGCAGGGGGTCGGTTTTGGCGCCTGGTTGGAGTTCGGCTGGCAACCAGTTGGAAATGTACTGCGAGTCGCAGATTTGGATGGTTTCGGATGTTTCTTTTGGTTGGAGATTGATTTCGATCAAGTCATGAGTGTCACTGGCGGCAGCAAAATACGGTTGTGGGTCACCCTCAGGCTGAAAGAAGAGATAATACTTTCCAGCGAGCAAAGTGCTGTTAAACTCAATGGTGTCCTTGGCGATGGGATAGGTGAATACTGTTCCCGTTTCATTCTCAAACAAGAGCACTTTTCCGGCGGGTAATTGTGGTTTTTCAGGTTGGGGGCAACGACGACCGACAAGTTTTGCGGACATAGTGGCATAACGGGGATCATTGAGATCAGCATTTTCTGGATATTGTGATCGCAGATCCCGGAAGGATATTTTTTCCCAGGCCTGGCTGAAAAGCCTGGTGCTTTGTTGCACCATAAAAATGCCTGGTATAAGCAAACCAACAAAACCCAGAATACCGATCGAGAGGTAAATGAGTTTATGTTTTTGAGAAGTCCTCTTTTTTGTTTTTAGAGGCGGCGAAAAAATGTCTTCCGATTCGGATGGAAAATCAACACTATCAGATCGATGACTGGGCAGAGGATCATTCACCATTACGTTTTCATTATGAAGAAACCTTTTCTTTTTGTCCACGTTTTGGAGATAAATCTTGAGATGCTCAGAACCGTTGTATAATATTCCCCTGAGCACCTGTAGCTTAGTTGGATAGAGCGTCAGTTTGCGGAACTGAAGGTCGCAGGTTCGAATCCCGCCAGGTGCACAAAAACACAAAGGCCCCGTTGTCTGGGGCCTTTTTTTGTGTCCAAAAAAAGCTTAAGCGGAAACGTTCTTATTGAAGTAATGCCGCTGAGAAGGAGGGGTCATGACGTGCTTGGTCATATTCTTCATTTCAGTGATAATTTGCTCAAGTTTTTCATCGTCCACGGTAGATATGTCGATTCCATTTGTTGCCATTTGTTGTAAAACAAGGTGATAGACGTACGACAACCATTCTTCTCTTGTCCAGCCATGTAACATTAGGCCTGTTGTTTCATCTTCTCTTGCTTGGGCTTTTTTCCAAAGCTGGGGATCAACGCTTTGAAAATCTGGATGATCGTCTAAAGAATATTTTCTTGCCATAATTGCTCCTATAATTGTTTGGACAAGGCGAGAGAAATTATATAAATATATGTTGATAATTCAATACAATATTTATTTCTTCCGATACGTTATAATATAAAGTTAATAGCAAAAAAATGATTTTTGAGTTGTTAATACCCAAAATCTGCAAAATCTGGACACACCACCCGATAGTCTTCGTTAAGAAGATCGAGTTGTTTCACGTCCTCGGCTTCCAGTTCCCACTCCAAACTCGCAAAATTATCTCTGATGTGGCTTTCGTTGGCAGATCGCGGGATAGCGACAATCTGTTTTTGTCGTAACCAATTAAGAATAATTTGTGACGCAGATCGGCCGTACTTCTGGGCGAATTCTTGAATGAGTGGCAAATGCAAGTCATAGCCTTGGGCAATGGGTGAATAGGCGGTAAGAACAATATTGTTTTGCTCACAGAAGGCTTTGAGATTGTGCTGATTGAGGCTGCAGTGGAACTCTACCTGGTTGACAGCGGGAATAAAACCAGCCGCCAACATATCTTTAAGATGGTGGATTGTAAAGTTGGAAACCCCGAATGAACGAATGAGGCCTTGTTGTTGTCATTCCTGCATGATGGTAAAGGTTTGGTTCATATCGACTTGCAGGTTTGGCCAGTGAATGAGAAGTAAGTCAAGGTAGTCAGTTTGCAGCTCTGCGAGAAATCGAGGCAAGGCTTGAAGAGCATCATCTGGCTGGAGGCTTTCACGCCAGATTTTCGTGGTGAGAAAAATGTCTTTGCGGGCGACGCTACTGTCAATAATTGCCTGGCCGACCTCTTTGTGGTTCCCGTATCGATCAGCCGTATCGATATGGCAATAGCCAGTTGTAATGGCGGTTTTTACCGCCTGATAAACGGTGTCACCCGTCAGCTGCCAGGTTCCAAACCCGAGCAAAGGTATTTGATGTCCAGTGTTTAAAGCAATTGTTGGCTGCATACTGGAGACACAATAGCACACACCTTCAAACATAGGGCCAGGCCCTTAGATTTCTTCCTGGCTAATGGCGAGGGATATCTCATATTCTCTGAGGAAATATTGGGCTAGACCTTGGAAAAAAGATAAACAATACGTACCACTTTTATGCAAAAAGCAACATTTTCTTTTTTAAAAGATAGCAGGGCCTGGCCCTTAAAAACTACCGGATAATGTCAGCGAATTGACCGGAAATCCAGCCGGTTTTACCGGGGGAATATTCGATTTCGTACCATCCCTCAAGATTTGAGAGATACTTGTATTTCAGGCCAACATCAACTCGGCCAACTTCCTGGCCAGTTGAAGAGGCTTGATCACGAACGCGTAGCCATCCGGTACCCGTCTCTTTAATAATGGCGTAGGGCTTTTCGATGTTTTGGCTTGGCTGCGGGGCGGAAGGTGAAGCACTGGGTGACGGCCTTGGGGAAGGAGTGGCCGAGGCGGTCGGTGCTTGAATTTGGAGAATATCGGGCGTAGGTTCGGCTTTAGCCTGGGCGGAGGCACTACTGCTTTCAGGTGTTGCCAGGGCAGCATTTTCTTTGATCAGTCGAGAGAAAACGTGTAAGCGATATCCTGGCTGTAAAGTAATGCCAAAGGCTTTCTTGACGTGGGCGACGGCCTCAATTGAGAGGGTGTATTGCCCGGCAGAAACAGACTCCACCACAGCAGGAGACAATCCGTACGACTTGGTGTCGAGTGAAATTTTTGCCCCTTCAGGAACCGTAATGACAGAAAGCTCAGTTCGCTCCTTAGAAGCCAGGGGTTCAAGTTCCAGAATTTCGCCCGCACCCGTTGGCTCAGGTCCATCAAAACTCCATAAAACCGAAGTAAGCGTATTAGGGTAGAGGTGTACTTGCGATTCATACGGCTTTTTTCCCGAGTCCTCTGGTTCAATTCGCAAAGTATACGTGCCAGGGCGAATATCGCGTTTTTCAAAAGGGGTCTGCCCATAATGCAGGCCGTCAAGGTAAATTTGACTCACCGAGCCACTGGTAATTTCCACCTGCAATCCGGAAAAATCTTTCTGGCCAGGCAGACTGCAACCACTCAAAAGGACAGCACTCGTTACGAGGATTACAACACTCGCGCTGATTCTTTTCCAAAGGTAATTCACAGTTGTATTCTATCGTGTATTCTATAGGTGTTTATGCGCCTGAGACATTTTTGTTCGATTTTGATTGCTTTCGTTATATTACTTGGTTTTGGTCAGCAGATAAAGGTGCGGGCCCTCACTGAATTCACCAAAAAATTAGAAGCCACGTACACCATCACTGAAAGTGGTACCACGCAGGTCACCTATGATCTGAGGTTACAAAATAATATGTCCACCGTGTACGCCACGGAGTATGTCTTAGAAATTAATTCGACCGATATTCAAAACGTGTCTGTGAGTAATGCCGACAAAAAACCTCTGCCTTTTAGTTCAACTGCCGGGATCAATACCACTACGGTTCGTGTCCAATTTCCAGAAGAGCAGCGCGTAGTTGGTCGAGAAAAAGAGCAAGTCTTTCAAATTTCCTATACCAGTCAAGATATTGCGAGTCAGTATGGCCAAGTTCTTGAAGTGAGTATCCCTAAGATTGCTAATCCTGAGGATTTCTCTGGTTATAAGGTCACGGTGATTGTACCCCAAAAATTTGGAAAACCAAGCTTGGTTGAGCCAGCTCAATATCGATTTGAGGAAGCACCTGGGAGTGGCGTTGTTCAGTTTCTGAATGTTGGTCAGGAGCAGGGGATTTCAGTTTTGTTTGGCGAATCTCAAACCTATGATTTGAATCTGCAGTATCACCTTTCAAACTCATCACAAAATGTCGGCGTTGTTCAAGTGGCGTTGCCACCAGACACCGCTTTTCAGAGATTGCAGTACACCCGTATTGATCCAAAGCCAGAAAAGATTACCCGTGACCCTGATGGGAACTGGATTGCCGAGTTTCGATTAGCTGGCGAGGACAAAACCACGGTGCAGGTGAATGCTTTAGCAACAGTCTACGCCCGGCCACAAACAGACTTCAGTGTGGAGAGTCCCCTGCGCCAGAGTGCCCGCCAAAATTGGTGGTCACATCAGTCGGCCGAAAACTATCTTGCCTCAACGGAATTCTGGCCAGTGGGGACACCGCTTATTCAAGAGTTGAGTGACAAATACCAGAGCCCACGAGCTATTTACGATTACGTGACCGACACCCTGACCTACAACTACCAGCGTTTTGAGCAACCGGATGCTCAAGTTCGACTTGGCGCTGCTCGAGCGCTAGAAGACACCGGCAATGCGGTTTGTCAGGAGTTTACCGATGTGTATGTGGCGATTGCTCGCGGTGCGGGACTTCCAGCGAGGCGGGTGACTGGATACGCCATTACGCAAAATAGCCGGTTGCGTCCTCTTTCCCTGGTAGCTGATGTTCTCCATACCTGGCCCGAGTACTATGATGCGCAAAAAGAGCTCTGGACCCCTGTCGATCCAACCTGGGCAGATACTACTGGAGGAGTCGACTACTTTAGCAAACTTGATTTGCGACATTTGGTGTTTGCCATCCAAGGTGTCAGTGACTCGCGCCCTCTCCCAGCCGGAATGTACAAGCTGGCTGGTGAAGAGCAAAAAGATATTAATGTTCAGCTTTCCTCGAGTGCAAGTGACTTTGCTGCCAAGTTTGGAATTGAAAAAAAGCAAAGCTTGATTCCTAAATTTGGCTTTCCCTCGCAAGAAACCATGATTGTCACCAATGAAAGCGGCGTGGCCGCTTATAATGTACAGGTAGCGTTTGGGTTAGAGGGGCCGGTTGATCTTTTGAGTCAACCCACCCACACCATTCCTGTCCTCCTTCCATACCAGAGTGAGGAAATAGCGATTGAACTCACCGGGAATAACTGGTGGCGGGCAGATCAAGCAAAACTCAACGTACTCATACATGACCAAAGCAAAACCTATACCGTCTCCGCTCGCCGAGCCATCGATTCCCAGTGGCGCCAGCCTTGGGTCTTGGGTGTCGGCTTCGCGCTCCTTTCCGCAGGAGCCGGGGGTGTATTGGTTTTTATCCTCCATCGGCTCGGTTTTGTACGTCGGTAAAGCAAAAAATCTTAAAAATCGTATTGCCCAATATCGCCAATTAAAAGGGCTGACCGCTTTTAAAAAACGGTTGGTTACGGAAGCCGTCAATGTTAAATGTCAGGTTTTAGGATCGGAACTTGAAGCCCTTTTTGTGGAGGCTGAGCTTATCCGTCGACACCTGCCACACTACAACATTCGCCTACGTGACGATAAATCACCCGTTTATCTTGTGATAACCAAAGAACTTTTTCCACGGCTTTTGACCGCTCGTCGGACAGATTTGCAAAAACCCGTTTTTAAAGGGGGAACGCAGTTTGGACCATTTCAATCTTCCTACATGCTTAAGCAAGTATTGCGGAGTATTCGCTCGAGCTTTGGTTGGTGTAATCAGGCGGGGAAAATGTTTTCCAATGAAGAAGAATGGCTGGCTAAGCGTGAAAATGGCCAGTTGCGGGCGTGTTTTTATGCTCATTTAGGTGTGTGTAAAGGAGCCTGTGCTGGCGAAATGACTCCTCAAGATTATGCCAAGATGATTCGTCGCTTGAAGATGTTCTTGCGCGGACAAACAAAAACAGTACAAAGAGAGTTAAAAAAACAGATTGAGGCGGCCGCCCAGGAAAAAAATTATGAACTTGCGGCTCAACTCAAGCAAGAATGGGAATCAATCCAAGGTCTGGTCAGTGAACAATACCGTGTCGCACCAGATATAGCTCTGCCCAGAATTCAAAGTGTCTTCGGTGAACAAGCGAGTCTCCTACTTTCAAAAATTGTCCGGGACCACTTTGATTTACCGGCCGCTTGGCAAGCACACCGGATTGAAGGGTACGATGTGAGCAATGTTCAGGGAAAATATGCCACGGTTTCGATGGTGGTGTTTATTGATGGTCAACCAGCCAAACAGCATTACCGGATTTTTCATATCCGCAGCAAAGATACACCAGACGATTACGGTATGCTGGCCGAAGTGCTGAAGCGCCGGCAAAATCATCCCGAATGGGGGCAACCTGATTTAGTGCTCATTGATGGTGGCAAAGGGCAATTAGGAGTGGGACAGGAGCAGTGGCATTGGGAGAACCCGGTTGTATCGATTGGAAAACACCCGGATCGATTATTTTTGCCATCTCTGGTAAAAGATGATTTCTTGGGTAGCGAAGCGAATGGGAATCTTGTTACTCCGCACGTCAAGCCAGCCCTTCAGATTCCCATTGATCGGATTGCTCAAGCGGGACAACTTTTGCAGCAAGTTCGTGACGAATCACATCGTTTTGCCAAGCGACACGTGCACAAGCGTTTGGAAAAACGCGACGTATTTCACTAATTTGCGGTACAGTAGAAGTATGAAAAATATCCTTCGCCCAATTATTATCACCATACTCTCGGTAGCTTTGCTGGCGTACTTTATCCCCCAAATAAGTGTTGCTAATACCATGACCTTGATCATGGCTGGTGTGGTGATTGCTCTCCTTAATCTCACTGTTCGGCCTCTCTTAAAAATTTTATTTTTACCTATTAATTTGCTTACTTTGGGAATCTTCAATTGGCTTATTAACATTGCCTTGTTGTATTTAGCCCTCTGGCTCGTCCCTGGGTTTGTTATTCATGAAATGACCATTTTTGGCTGGCAGCTCAGTCAGTTCTGGAGTTTAGTGTTTTTCTCGTTTGCCTTGTCGTTATCGAGCTCCATTATTGGCAGCGTCCTCTGAGGGCCTGGCCCTGTAATTTTTCTGGCAAGAAATTATTACTTTTTATATCTAAATATGTCATTCTGGCCAAGCTTGCCGCAGGGTTTGACCCATATTTTAGCCTGGGCAAAGTAGATCTCTGTTTTTTCTGCCAGGAAAAATATAAGGGCCAGGCCCTAGTTAAAAAAGGCTGTATAATGGGATGGTGGATATCTTACAAATTGCGTTGGTAGTCGTGGTAATTTTGCTCGTTGGCAGCATTTTGCTGCAGTCGGGTGAGTCAGGAATGTTTGCAGCGGGCGGTCTTATGAGTGGGGGGGAAAACTTTCACACTCGAAGAGGTTTGGAAAAAGCAATGTTCTACGCTACATTTTTGCTAACCGCGTTATTTGTTATCTTGAGCCTCTTACTGGTTCGCTAGGTCTACAATACGTTACACTATCTCTATGGCGTCTCTCCGCGTTACCTCCTGGTATATTCAAGCTTTTTGGCAAAAATATAAACGAGTGATTATTGCGAGCGTTGTTTTTGGCGTCCTGTTGGTTTGGTTTTTCCCTACCCTCATTCAGCTTCTTCCTCGGCAGCAGAAAACGTATTACATCGGTCGAGTGGGTTTGTACGGGTGGCTTGACCTTCCGGAAGATATTCAATCTAAGGTAAGTACCGGCCTGACTGCACTTGATGAAACTGGTCAGCCCTATCCGGTATTGGCTCAACGTTGGACGGTCGAAGAAGACGGGCGGGCGTTTCGTTTTCTTCTGAAAGATGATCTTAAGTGGCAGGATGGAAAGCAGTTTGCGGCCGAAGATGTAAATTTTAATTTTACCGATGTCCAAACCGTAGCCACCGACAACACCATTCTTTTCCGCCTTCAGGATGCCTATGCTCCGTTTCCCGCCGTGGTTTCCCAACCACTTTTTCGCCATATTAAGCGAAAACGATTTGGCTTTTGGACCGAAAATCAGATTGTTGGTTTAGGTGAATACCGGATTCAAAACTTAAAGTATGAGAACACTTTTATTAGCCAATTAGTCATTACTAACTCACAGGAACGGCTGGTCTATCGTTTTTATCCTTCCGAAGAAGATGCCATTACGGCATTTCGTCTTGGTCAAGTGGATACGCTTGAAGGACTCAGCTCTCTCAACGGATTTCAAGATAAAGAAAAAGAAATGTACGCTGCTGAAGAAAGCGTCAATCTCAATGAATATGTAGCGGTGTTTTTTAACAATGCTGATGCCAACCTGACCAAAGAAATGCGTCAGGCGCTCAACTACGCCACACACAAACCGGGACCAGAAGACAGTCGTTTGCGTGCCTTGAGTCCTATTTCCCCAACCTCTTGGGCCTACAATTCCACCGAAGAAATCGAGCCGTTTTCTTATAATCTCAGTAAAGCAGTCGAGTTGTTTCAAACCGTCAATCCGCAACAGCCACTCAAAATTACCATTGATTCCGCACTTTCGCATATGTCAGAGGCTCAAAAGATCGCTGAGGATTGGAAATCTTTGGGAGCAGCAGCCGTTGCGGCTTGTGAAGCGAATCCCCCCAAAGATGAGCCTGGTTGTGGAAGATACGGCATAGATGTTCAAGTTCGTGCCTTACGTGATTTGCAGAATTTCCAAGTGGCCTTAATAGCCCGTGAGATTCCCAGTGATCCTGACCAATACAGTTGGTGGCACTCCACACAATCTACGAATATTGCCCACTACCAGAATCCACGTGTGGACAAACTTTTAGAGGATGCTCGTAAAGAAACGAGTCAATCCAAACGGAAGATTCTCTATTTTGAATTTCAGAGGTATCTCGTCGATGATGTACCCGCAATGTTTTTGTACTACTTACCGCAATTTGAGGTCAGTCGTCCAGAGATTTTATAAATTTACTTCCATTCGCTGAGACTCAATCTGCAGTAATTGGCGCTTAATATCGAGTCCACAGGAAAACCCCCCCAGCTTTCCTGAGCTGGCAATAACGCGGTGGCACGGAACCAAGATGAGCCAGGGATTTTTGCCAACTGCCTGTCCTACGGCTCGTACCGCTTTAGGATTTTTTACTTCATGGGCGATATCGGCGTAACTACGTGTTTCTCCATAGGGAATTTGTAAGAGTGCCCGCCACACTTTTTGTTGAAACTCGGTGCCTTGATTCCAGTCAAGCGGAACATCAAGTATTGGCAGCTGGCCATGAAAGTAGCTATCCAATGCGTGAATAATTTTTTCTTGAAGTGTTGTGAGTGGAGCAGGATTGCTTACTTTGCCTTGAGAAAGAAGAGAAACCCTTTGTACTTTATGGGCAATGAGAGCAATTTCCAGTAGTCCAATGGGCGACTGCCAGGTAAAAACATCCTCAGGTGTGAGGGAGTTGGTGAGTGCTTTGTTTTGTTTGGTCATACACTTGCGGGTCTAAAAAGTCGGCGCGGCAAGGGGTGATGGTGATTTTTCCTGCCTGCAAAGCATGAACATCAATGGTCATATCAGAGTGTTCTGGCTCAATGACACCACCTGGATAACGGAAGGTCATGGTTTGGTTGTCAAGCTCAACCGGCAAGAAGAAGTTATTAATATTTTGTAAGGGACGCGTAAAAACGACTTCGTGCGTTGGGTTTTCGGGAAAGTTAATATTGAGGAGGGACGCATTCCAAAATTTTTCCTTGAGTATCAAATGCAAAAGATCAAGTGCGGTTTGGCCAGGATAGGCCAGATAGGCATCAAGCGGCTCGGTGGGCGAGTGGTCCATAAACCATTGTGCAGGAGGGATGTTCCAACTTAAGGCTATGCCTCGCTGACTCAAACCAAGATTGAGTGCTCGGAAAACGGCGGAAAAAGTACCCGATGAGATAATAGAACCAGCCACATTGGCACCCAGATTAATTCCAGAAATAATGAGATCAAATTCCTGGCGGTAGTGATTGACGGCCGCTTCCACGGCATCAGCCGGGGAACCATCTACCCACAAAGCAGGCACATTCTCAATGAGAGCTTCGCCATATGTGCCGCCCTTGATATTAATTTTCCCGCCCATTCCACTTTGCTGTTGCTTGGTGGCAGCGATTTTGACGTCGTACTTTGGATGGAGAAAGTGAGCGAGAAGGCGGGTACCAATGGAATTGTAGCCATCGTCGCCAGTCAGAAGAATTGATTTAATCTGCATAAAGTTATTGTACGGTATCGGAAGATGAGGCACTGGCACTTTGACGGAGAGTCAGTTGTTTTAAGGCTTCGACGAATTCATTTGGCCGATTGGTGAGGGTGTTATGCGTGCTGGCTGGAGTAAAGAAATCTTCGGAAGTGAGGGAAAAGAACTGTTCGATATCTTCCAATTTGACAAACAAATCGTGCTCGGGAATGAGGGCCGTAATTTTCATGCCTCGCGACTCGAACCACTTGTAAACCTCATGATTACCAGGAGAAACTGCTCGACCAATCACCCGGAAAAGGCCTAAAACTCCAGCGACCAAACTCTGAGGTCGTTTTTCTGGTTTTTCTTCCATCAAAACGCCGTCTTGATTATGAAAGAACTTGTCGAGTGCCTTGTGTTTTTTGAAATACTTTGTCCGGGCGGTCAAGGCATCGCGAAAACCTTGCGAATCTGCCGAAACATTTTGCGCTGCTTGGATAAGATCTTGATCAAGTTGTTGGAGTTCCGGGGTTCGTAAGGCCTGAAACGGTTCGTCGTCGAGATGATCAGGTCCCACTTGCAGGGGAATGTTTTCAAGCCGATCCACTTTATCAGGATGTTGGGCCGCTGTAGAAAATTCTGGATATGCTTGATTAAAGGCTTGAACCACGATGGCAAGAATGGTTTGCTTATCGGTTCCATCTGCTACGTTGGGGGCAAAAGTAAGCACATGTTCCAGTTCAACCAGCGGACCACCCAGAGAATTCTTGATGAGATCATATCCTCGCCGTACCTGTCGCCATTGATCCGACAGAGTTTTTACTAACCCGGCAGGACTACGGAGGACCAAGTTGATGTGAGACAGATCAAGAGGCTCAAACGGCGTATTATTTTCGCGATTTTTCTTTTGTCGCTGGTCCAAAAAATGCATAAATGCTTGGATAAACTCAGCGGCTCCAAGCGAATAAATTACGATGGTCACGTTCTCGCCGCCACTGATGGCTTCCTCAATATCTTTGGCCATGGTGTCAAACCGGTTTGCCCAAAAGGTCTCAGTGGTTATGGAAGGATAAAAAATGGCTGTATCTGGTGAATCTTGCTGCTGGGTTGTTCTGAGCCATTCCTGGGAAATAGGAAAATTGCTTGCATCAGTCATGGTGTTGCCGCTGAAAAAAATAACTTTGGAAGGCGTCTGGTTTTCCGGGGAAAGTGACCGTTCAAGGGACATAGATAACTCAGTGTATCAGGAAAAGTTGTTGCTTTTGCTATACTTTCCACATGTCTTTGAAGAGGAATATTTCTTTGGCGTATGCACTCGTGTTTCTCAATCATGCCTGGTTCTGGTTGGGTATTTGGGTGTTTTATTATCTGCGCTTTGCCACCTACTCGGGAATTGGCCTCATTGAAACCGTACTGATTGTAACCATGACTCTTGCCGAGATTCCCACCGGCGCTGTAGCTGATTTGTTGGGTAAAAAATGGTCACTCACCACAGCTTTTTTTATCCAAGGATTGGGCAACATTCTCATGGGTACAGCCTCATCTTTTCTCTGGCTTATGGGGTCGGTATTTGTTGCCTCCCTTGGTGGAACTTTATATTCCGGTACGATTGAAGCCCTCGTCTATGATTCACTGCTCTCACAGAGGGAAGAAGCCAAATATGACCGTGTTATTTCCAATATGCGAACTCTCCAACTTGTGGCCCCGGCTGTTTTTGGTTTAATTGGTGGCTGGTTATACTCGTTTTCTCCTGGACTACCGTTTATCGCTTCGGGAATTGCCTATTTATTGGCGTGTGTACTCTCTTTTTGGCTTGTAGAACCGCCGGTTGATTCTGAAAAATTCTCTTTGAAAGCGTTTCTTGAACAGAACAAACGCGGCATCCAAGAACTCACCAAAACGGCGGCTATTCAATCGCAAGTGATCTTGCTACTTTCTATTGCCACTATTGCCGTGATTGTTGAAGAAATGCTCGATAGTTTTCTGGGTGTTGAGTTTGGATTTTCTGAAACACAACTGGCATTCCTTTGGTCATTTATTTTTATTACCTCAGCACTTGCTTCACAGCTAACCCCGTATATTTCGCGTCGGTTTTCGCCAAAAATGAGTCTTATTCTTATTGGTTCTCTTATTGGTGTTTCCCTGGCAATATCTCCATGGCTGGGACTAGCGGTGGGAGGAGTAACACTTGTGGTACGTTCAAGCCTTTTAGCTATTTTTGGGAATATTACTTCTTTAACCATCAATACGTTTACTCAGTCAAAGTACAGAGCGACCACGCTTTCTACTTTTAATATGCTCAAAAACATTCCCTATGTTTTTGCAGCGGCATCAATTGGATTCATTTCCGATGTCATTTCGGCCAAATCAACTGCACTGATCGTTGGAACGCTATTGCTTGGACTTCTAACAACAAGGTATCTTGTAAAAAACTCAGTGAGACCAGTCGTACAAGAGTAGTTACTTTCTTTTTTATTGCGCAATATTTCATCAGGTAATACACTGACAGTAATGGCAAAGTTAGAAATCATCCCTCACAAGAAATACATTTTTAATGCCGACTTGGTTCGCGCACTTGCCATTATGGGTGTGATAGGAATCCACTTGCTCAGCCCGATTTATGCCCGTCCGGATTTTTTTAATGGCACGTTGTGGTGGATGTCTTTTTTACTCAACGGTGTGTTTCGAACAAGTGTGCCCTTGTTTATCATGCTCAGTGGATACCTTGTCCTTGGGAGAAATATCAGCTATCAGGAAAATATTCGTAAGACGTTTCATCGTATTGTCGTGCCTCTTTTGTCTTTTTATGTGATCTATCATCTGTATAGTTGGTATGTTGCCTTGGAAAGGGGAGAGCCCTATTACTTTATTGATGTCTTGGCAAATTTGACCAAAAATACCTACAGTTATTTATACTTTTTGGTGGTGCTGACGTATCTCTATTTACTTGTGCCACTTTTTGCGCCGCTATTTACCTTGAAAGACAGAAAGATTCCGGCATACGTGATTGCCTTCTTTTTTACCAATGCTATTTTGGTAACTTTTTTTCGTTACCTGACACTTCGTGAAGGGGAAGTGCTCCACACCTTTAGCTTGTGGACAGTCTGGGTTGGCTACTTTTTATTTGGGTATTGGTATCGCTGGGCAGTGCCCAAATGGAAAACGAAAACTCTAGTGAGTGTGTTGGGTGTGAGTTTCCTCGCAACTATTGCCTTAGCGTATCTCAATTTATACTGGCATATTCATGGGCATGACTGGTTTTATATTGGCGGGCAGACCTATGCCGAAGAGTATTTAAGTGTGGGAGTGGTAGCAATGTCGGCAAACTTGTTCGTTTTACTCATGCGGTTGCGATTGCCAGAGTTGCTGGCTGAAAGCCGTTTGTTTTTGAAGGGTGTGAAGTGGCTAGCGGGAATCAGCTTTAGCTTGTATCTCATTCACCCTATGGTTATTGACTATTTACACAAATTTGCCGGCGTGGCGGCTGATAGCCCGAGCATGCCAAACTTAGTTGTCTATCTTTTTTTGAGTGGCACTTTAACACTGGTGATCAGCGTTCTTTTATCGATGATAGTTATGAAAACGCCAGGATTAAGGCGCATCGTTGGCTTGCGTTAGCGCCAGGAACTTTGACGACGAATGCTAACGGTTTGCTTCGTCGGTTGACCGAACAAGTGGGTGATTCCGAGCTGATCGAACCAAAGCGTCATACTCTCTCTCACTGAGCTTGCTTGCAAGCTTGTCTTGAACGAGATTAAACCGCACCATGAATTCAGGAAAACCAGTACCCATTGAGGAAATATCGACAAATCCACCATGTCCACCCATCTGGGCATAATGTTCAGCATAATTTGTAAGGAAGTATAACTTGAGTTCTTCAAGTGTCATCTTATCAACTGATGCTTGGACACGAGCCTTTTGTTCGTAAAAATCGTATTCTTGACCAATACGCATAGGTCTCCTTTTCCGAGATTTTAGCACACATTGGTGAGGGCCTGGCCCTGTAACGATCTCCAGATAGAAAAAAATTTAATGATAAGAAACCAGGCGAAAATTGGGTAAGACCTTGTGCAAAAAAAATATTAATTGATAGAGAAGGACTATGTTTTATAAAGAAAACTGGCTAGGGCCAGGCCCTCACCTTTTCTTTTAAAGCTCAATCTTTGGACGAGCGAACCAAGTAACGTTCGTCGCACCATGCAAAAGTTTCACTGCTTTGCTCAGTTCATATTGAGAAATCTCAGCGTCATATTTTGTGTGATTGAGGTCACCGGTATACATTTTTTCGACAATAGGCAAAGCTCTGGTATCGCCAATTTGACCAAGCGCCCAGATAGAATCATTTCGATCGTGGTAACTCACTTTTTCATCTTGAAGTTGGGTAATGAGGGCCTGAACGCAATCACCTGGATAACTTCTCTTTGCCGTATTGCATTCGTCTTGAACAGCATAACTAATCCACGCGCTCGCAATCACGTATCCCAAAAACACAAACACCAATCCAGTGAGGGTTCCAAAAACCACCAGGGGAGAAAAGAGGAATTTTTTTACACTACTGAGTTTCATATTGAAATACCTCCTCAACTTCCGCTCGAAATGTTCGGGCGATTTTGAATGCCAATTCTAATGAAGGCACGTATTTATTTTTTTCTATGGCCAAAATGGTCTGGCGTGTTACACCAACTTTTCGGGCAAGGTCTTCTTGGGTCAGTTCGTCACGCGCTCGTAGGATGCGAATTGCGTTTGTCATGTGAGTTGTTTTTGGTAGTAGTAATAGGCGAGTGAGTAGAGGGCAATGAGTGAAAGAGTGAGATAGCTCAAGATAGTGGCTAGGGCGGTGAGGTAGCCGGTTGGTTCGCCAGTAATGTTGAGAAGAAGCGATAGCGAGGCAAGAATAACAGTAATCATTCCATAGGCGGTCCGGGCCGCCTTGCCAGCAATGTTTTCGATCATTTCATCACTGGTTTGGACCTGCATTTTCCGTTTAACTGCCCAGAGAAAAATCATGCCACTGAGCACACCAAATAAGGCCAACCAGGCGTTTTGCGTGTTGATTGATGTTGAAACAATGATGGAAACATACATCGCGGTGAGGAGTCGGATATGTTTGTACTGCAATTGTGGCATAGACATTCTTTCTGTTTGCATTGTATAGAATATTTAACAAAATGTAAAGTATTCTTTACAATTGATGATCCTTTCGGGGTCTTTCCCGTATACTTATGAGTATGGTTAAGTTTGTCTATTTTGATATTGGTGGAGTTCTCTTATTTGACTTTTCTGGAAGCAACAAATGGCAAAAAATGAAGCAAGATCTTGGTGTTACGGAGCACAACGAGGAAGCTTTTAATAACGTGTGGCAGCAACATCGCAATGCTATCTGCGTTGACTGCGACGTCGATACGCTTTTGCCAAAGATAGCGGCGGTTCCAGGTGTAACTTTTGCGCGGGATTACTCTATGCTTGATGATTTTGTTGATCGCTTTGAACCAAATGGAGGCATGTGGGAGATTGCCCAACAGGCGCACAAACAATTTCGCATTGGGCTCTTAACCAATATGTATCCCCGGATGCTCGACAAAATCCGGCAAGCGCAACTCATTCCTGATTTGCCTTGGGATGCTGTGATTGATTCCTCAACCGTTCGAGCCCAAAAACCAGATGAACGCATTTTTCAAATTGCCCAGCAGCAAGCAGGTGTCAATCCAGGTGAAATTTTTTTTATCGACAATAGTTTAAAAAATGTGGAGGCTGCTCAAGCCTTTGGCTGGCAGGCAGTATTGTACGATCCGCAGGATACCGAAGCCTCAAATGCGTTGTTGATTGAGAGCTTGGGTCTGGAAAAGCGACATTCTTAGGCTTATAAAATTACTTATTTTGGTATCTGTGATAAAATATCCGCTGATTCGTTTCTCATGATGAGGATATAAGGAATGGCATCGAATAAGGTTCTGATCGTTCGTACAAAGCCAAACGGGGACAAAGAGTTTCGTTTGGTTTCGCAGCTCCACGTCAATAAATGGATCAGCAACGCGCAGCACTGGCACATCGCCACGGCTGCCGAAAAGAAAGAGTGGGAAAAAAAGAACAAATAGCTTTTTTATTTTTCCCCTTGATCTTGATTTGGAGGGCCTCGCAACGGGGCCCTTTCCGTACCTCCAAGATATTTCTCAAGCCTGTAGAGTTATACTTTAAACATGAATTACCGATACGCAACAAAAGCGGATTTACCCACACTCTTACGATTTGGAGAGCAACTTTTTTTGGTGGAGCGAGAATTTGATAGGACCGTTACCTTCAACCAAGACGAGGCGCAGGATCGTTATTCCCAACAACTCGAAAACCCGCTCGCCCTTTTTGTTGTGGTAGAAACTGATGATCACCATGCAGCGGGCTATTTATATGCACATATTGATACGTCAGAAACTGGACAACTGCCCCAGTGTGAAATTGAAGTAGTGTATGTGGATGAGCAGTATCGCGGCCAGGGGGTGGCGCCAGAACTGGTAAAGCGGGCTCTCAAATGGGTAAAGGACACTGATGCCAGAGTCCAGATAGTTAAGACCCATATCTTTGCAGATAATTTGCCTTCTCGCCGAACATTTGAAAAGCTTAGTTTTAGGCCTCATAACGTGGAGTATCAGCTAGAGACTTGTCCGTAAAAGTGTTTATCCTGATCAGGATCTTTTTTGATATTATGTGCTCATAACAGGGAGAAGAACCGGCGAACCCACACAGATTAATCTTCCTGCTATTCAGGCATGGTTAGAATCTCGACCCCAAGGTGAACAGGTACCACCCGAGGTTGTACATGAAATTGCTGGGCTTTACCAAAGACTCGTTGATCAAATGAATGCTGATGAATTGGGTTCTGATATGCCAGCAAAAGTAACACTGGCTACGTTGAGAGAAGCGGCTGATCGCGCAACACAGTTGAGTGGAATCGTACAACAAATCCTTGATAGGGTCGAACAGCCAACTCAAGCCGTTCCTCCAAGAATTTCACCTGATCAAATGGAAGAAATTGCTCGGATTTTTAAAAAATAGCGAGTTGCAAATAATAGTAGGAAAAAGTTCAAAAAGGTGACCTTATTTTTTTGGATCAATAACTTCTCGATGTTCGAACTCAGCTAGATCTTCGGTTAAGCGATCATGAATATAAAGGTACTTTCCATTAGACAACACAATAACGCGCTTTAAGGATGCCAAGCCCCAAGGGGACTGAAAAACTGTGAGACGCAGTTGAGAAAATTGAATTTCAAGTTGTTTTCCATTCCTAGCAACTTGAACGCTCTGGACGGTATTGAGTGGTGGATTTTGAGCGAAGCTTTCCAGATCTTCAAAAGCGGAATCGGAAGTGAGTGCTTTTTGGCCGTCTTGGTTTACTAGTTCCCAGTTCCCATCGACATACAAAACAACTTCCTGTTCCACTCCTAAATCTTCTTGACGGGGGACAAAATAGATATGCAGAATGCCATCTTTGATGTGGTGGATTTTTTGAACGCTCGCACCAATGAGGGATTGAAGATTTTGCTGATAGTTCAGGACTGATGAATGCTGCATGAGTATAAAAATAGTATATCGGAGGTTGGGGGCCAGTTAGGCTGGCCCCCATGGTTGACCTTGCCGCTACGTGTAGCGGTCCTCGTCGTCGCCGAAGGATTGACCGAAGTAGTCGCGGCGATTTTCACCCCACCACTTCTGGGCGATCTCGCGGATATCCCAGTAGCCGTGGTTTTTGCGCGTGCCACTATCGTAATTCTCTTCATAGTAGCGCGCGAATTCATCGATTGCCCGGTTACCTCTGCGGTCTTCGCCAGTGATGCCGGCATCTTGCGCTGCCCGACGAAAGGTCTGCATGTCCCAATCGGCCATGAAAAACTCCTTAGAAGTCTAAAACTCAGCGCGAATCGCCGAGCCTGTCCAAATTGGTGGGGGTATTTTAGCAGGAAAAAGAGCGGTGAGATGAGAAAAAATTCCTTGGTCTTTCATTGTCATGGCGAGTCGAGAATTGCTCTTGGCTCCAAAAGCACTTGCCCAAAGTGGTGAAGTGACCCGAGTAACAGACGCCATCACCACCGATGCGCAGTACGAAGGAAATGGTTTTGCTGGAACTTTAATGCATCAAGGAGAAAATCTCTTACAGAAATCTATACAGTTGCTTGAGTTACCGCCATTTGTGATTCACTTTTTAACTGACAATGCCCGCGGCCAGACTACGGATCGAGCAGGCTGGTCAACACATCAAGCCAAGAAACTTGGTTTTTCTGACAAGAGTTCGGAGCTCGTTCGGCTCTTTGGTCTTCTTGGCGAAGATATATCTTCTGAGGAACTTAGTCATACTCTTTATAAGGTATATAACTTTTCTGGGTAATTATTTGGCTGATGAGAGTGACTTGATTGTTGGCTCTGCGCAAACGGTGAAACCTATATAAGACCTAACGGCCCACCAATAGCATATAAGCCAATGGTAACAGTATCTTCAAAACCGTCTGTATCCTCCGCTTGATAACCACCTGCGTCAAGAA
>CAZRAG010000012.1:513-26436 GCA_964598125.1 uncultured Pseudomonadales bacterium | reverse complement strand
CTTCGGTTCCATCGTCACAGAGAAAGGCATCACCATGCTCAATAGGGTTGATGAGACCAGCATCAATATTGAGATAATTTTCACACTTTACAATAGAAACTCGGTAGCCGCGTGACTTGAGTAATAAAGCAATTGACGCGGTTGTGGTTCCTTTGCCAAGTGATGAAAGAACTCCGCCTGAGACAAAGATATACCCTGGAGAGTATTTGTTGAAATTTTTTCCATGAACGCTCATGGAAGTTGATTATACCCGTAGACAGCAAAATAAAGAAAGGTTGATTTCCTGGTGAGAGTTTCTTACAATGGTCTCCCGAATTGTTTGGCTTATTCCAACCATTCTTTACCCATGTACGGCTGTAACACCTCTGGCACTCGAATACGACCATCTTCAGTCTGGAAATTTTCCACAATGGCTGCCAAGATTCTCGGACTGGCTACCACCGTATTGTTGATGGTGTAAACATGCTTGAGGGTGCCATCTTTAGCCTGGTAGCGAATATTTAGGCGGCGTGCCTGGAAATCGTTAAAGTAGCTATCAGAGTGAGTTTCTCGATACTTTCCTTGCCCAGGGAACCACACCTCAATATCGTATTTGCGACGCTGCCCCGCTCCCATATCACCGGTACACATGAGAAGAACTTGATAATGAAAGCCAAATGCCTGCAAAAATTCTTCCGCAAAGCCGAGCATCTTTTCGTGCCACTGGCGGGTGACATTCTCATCAGCCACGGTGTACACCACTTGCTCTAATTTAGTAAAGTTGTGGACCCGGAAAATACCAGCCGTATCTTTGCCATAACTGCCAACTTCCCGACGAAAACAGGGGCTCAGACCAACCATCTTAATAGGAAGATCTTCCTCCCTGAGAACTTCATTTTGGTAGTAGGCCGTGAGGGGAACTTCGGCAGTGCCGATCAAGCCATCACCATCCTGGGTTCGAAAGATATCGTCCAACCCCCAAGGGCCATAACCAGTATTCACAAATGCTTCTTCTTTTACCAAGACGGGGACGGCAAAGGGAGTAAACCCATGACTGACCATCATTTTTAGGGCGTATTGAAACACAGCTTGTTCCAGCAGCATGAGGTCACCTTTTAAAAAGTAGGAGCGGCTCCCCGCAATCTTTACCGCTCGTTTGGTATCAAGGAGATCAAGCTGCGTTAAGAGTTCCTCATGGGTCTTTGGTTGAAAGGTAAAGCTTGGTTTTACCCCCTCTTGGCGAACGACTTGATTGCCCGATTCGTCTTTGCCAACAGGAACGTCATCAGCAGCCGGATTGGGTATGGCGTAGAGAAGTTTTTGAAACTGTTGATCAACTTCCTTCAAGCTTGGTTCAATGAGCTTGAGTTGTTCCTTGAGTGATTTTCCCTGGGCAATTTCTTCGGGGGTCGGTTTGCGCCCTTTAATACTGCGCTGCAAATCGTTGCTTTGCTGACGGAGTTCTTCTACTTTTGGGATGAGTTGGCGTCGTTGGCTATCCAGTGAGAGAAGTTCATCGACAACGGAAGAATCAAGCTGTTTGTTTTTGATCGCTTGTTTGATTTGGTCGGGGTTGTCCCGGATGAACTGTACATCTACCATGTTGGCAAATGATAACAAAATAAGCGCGAACTTACCAGAGAAAAAATGAGAATATCAGCTATTTCTTCTCTTTGCTATTTTGTTCTTCTTGATCACGAATATACTCATCAATTTCTTCATTGGTCCAGGCCTCGATTTCATCAAACCATGGATCTTGATTAGAGGGTGAGAGTAGTTTTTCGGGATGATCTTCGTTGAGCATATCGTCCTTCGTTACCACCATATGCCCAAGCCGTTTGGCTTCTTGGAAAGCAGACTCGAGTTCCTGAAGAGTTAGATCACGATTTTGCTGATCCGCCTTTTTCATAGCCTGACAGATGGGACAGTCATCAAAATAATCGTCATCACTTCTTTTGTCTTCAAAGACACCCTGCTCAGTTCCACGGAGAGTTTTGACTGATATTCCATTTTTTTGTGAAGAATCAGTGTTTGTTACGAGAGGAATGGAAGCTGTCTTTTTCATATCTTCAATCTACTCAACAATTCAAACAAAATTCTGATACTACAGGCTTCCTTCTCCAGATAAGTAGGCAAAAAGGTTAGGCAATCCACTCAGGGTTGACTCTGAGAAATCCCTCAGTAATGACATCAATTGCTTTTGGTTGTGAAAGACCACGACTCATGAGGTAAAACAGTTGTTCAGGTGGGATACTCGAGATAGCCGCAGCATGCGAACATTTCACTTCATTTTGCTCTATTTCCAGATTGGGGATCGCTTCTGCTTTGGCCGTTGGGGAAACAAGGAGGATGCGCTCATCAAGAAATGCGTTGGTACCTACGGCTTCAGGATGCACGATGATGGTACCGGAAAGATACAGCTGCGAAGTGTCAGCCGCTACTCCGCGAAGATAGGTGTGTGACTGCGTGTTTCGCGCTTGGTGAATAACAGTGAGTTCAACTTGCAGGGAATCAGTGTCTTTGGTGGAGAAAGCGCCGATGATAGTGAGCTCCACTCCAGTGGCGGCAATTTCTACTTGATGCTTTCCAACTTCCTCAAGATAAAGTACTTGGCGTGTATTGGGTTGGTCATACCGATGGAGGATTGGTGGCTGGTTTGATGGTGAAGGAAGCATAGAGATTAGCCGATTGACCCCTCCATTTCCATATCAATGAGGCGATTCATTTCAACGGCATACTCCAAAGGGAGCTTACGAACAAGTGGGGCGACAAAACCTTGAACGATCATTTTGCTCGCTTGCTCTTCGGAGAGACCGCGACTCATTAAATAAAATAATTGCTCTTCTCCCACTCGACTCACCGTGGCTTCGTGCTCAAGTTCGACTTCGCTGGTGAGAACTCTTTGTGTGGGATAGGTATTAGAAATACTTTCAGTATCTAAAATAAGAGCATCGCAGACGACCTTATTTTTGCTTTTTACAGCATTTGGTGAAACATGAGTCAAGCCTCGATAGGTTGCCTGACCTCCGTTTTTACTGATTGATTTAGAAACAATACTCGAACTCGTATACGGTGCAAGATGAAGCGCCTTACTTCCAGTATCGAGATGCTGCCCCTCTCCGGCCACTGCCATGGAAAGAGTTTCGCCACGGGCGCCTTTACCAGTCAGTAAAAATCCCGGGTACTTCATGGTGACCTTGCTGCCCATGTTAAAGTCCGTCCAGATCATTTCACCTTCTTCTTCCACTTTGGCCCGTTTGGTTACTAGGTTATATACCGTTTTATACCAGTTCTGGACCGTGGTGTATTGGCAGTGAGCACCTTTTTTGACCACAATTTCGACCACCGCTGCGTGTAATGACTGACTGCTATAGGCAGGAGCAGTGCAACCTTCAATGTAGTGAACGCTGGCTCCTTCATCAACAATAATGAGAGTACGTTCGAATTGTCCGGCATTTTCTGAATTAATGCGGAAGTAGGTTTGTAAAGGCATACTCACCTTTACTCCTGGTGGAATATAGACAAATGAACCGCCACTCCACACTGCCGCATTCAAGGCCGAGAATTTATTGTCGCCAGTAGCAATAACCGTTCCAAAATATTGTTTGACAAGTTGGGGATATTTGGCCAGGCCTTCATCCATCGACAAAAAGATAACGCCATCTTTTTCCCATTCTTGTCGGAGAGAACCATAGACCACTTCGCTGTCATACTGCATTTTTACCCCTGCTAAGTATTCTCGCTCTGCTTGCGGTACTCCCAAACGCTCGAAGGTAGTTTGAATATCTTTGGGGACGTCCTGCCAAGATTTGGCATTTTCACTAAGAGGGCGCAAATAGTAATGAATGGCATTGTAATCAATTCCAGAAAGATCTGCTCCCCAAGTGGGAGTAGGCTTTTGAGTAAAAATTTGCAAGCCTTCAAGGCGTTTTTTCAACATCCAGACAGGTTCATTTTTATGATGAGCAATGAGTTCTACTACGCGCTGACTGAGACCAGGTTGGCTAATTAAGGCGTAGTCCTGTGTACTAAAACTAAAGCCATGCTGATATTGCTCATCCATAAGCCAATCACTGGTTTTTTGAGGAACAATGGGAGCAAATCGAGCCATAAATATCGTTACACTTGGGCTATCGCCCGGCGAATCATTTTTGGAATGAACTGGGCAAAGCCAAAATCATATTGAGCAATGTCATTGGGGCTCACCCAAGAGTACGCCGAATGTTCATTGCTGATTGTCACTTGAGGCTCGGTGCCATTCAGAACATGCTTCCAGCCAACCAAGACTGTGAACATCTGTTTTTCTGGTTGAAATGTGGTGTCAAAAAAGACGAGATCTCGTTGAAACACTGCCTCAGCCGGAATGGAGATACCTGTCTCTTCTTGAATTTCTCGTACCAAATCTTCAAGATGAAGACCCCGAGTGAATTCTGGCGAACTAGGCCACTCTGAATTCCCACCTGGAAGGTCCCAACAATGCGGTCGGCTATACGCATCTTCACTTCTTTTTAAAAGGAGAATTTTTTCATTACTGATCAGAACTGCCTTTTGGAGCAGCTTAACTTGGTCTGTGAGTTTATGCTCTGGCTGTTGCTTCATACTTTTCCTCTCCATACTGCTGATACCCATCTTTTTCAAGTTGATCGGCAATTTCTGGACCACCCTGTTTTTCAATTCTTCCGTTCATGAGAACATAAACTTTACTGGGTTGTAAGTGATCCAAGAGTCGCTTGTAGTGCGTGATGACAAGCAAGCCTGAGTTATATTTTTCTACGATATGAGTAGCGCCAGCTGCAACCGTTTTGAGGGCATCAATATCTAAGCCAGAATCAGTCTCATCCAGAATGGCGTACTTGGGTTGGAAAATGGTCATTTGGAGAATTTCGACCTTTTTGCGTTCACCTCCAGAAAAACCTTCGTTCACATTACGTTTGAGAAGCTCTGGGGAAATTTGCAGTGTTTCCGCTGTTTTAGCAAGGTATTGGCGAAACTCTAAAACGCTTGCAAAACGCATATCTGGGGCGTTAACCGTTTTTTTTGGTCCCTTGATATCACCAAAGCGCGCCTCCCAAACCGCTCGGAGAAAATTTTGGACACTTACTCCAGGGATCTCAGTGGGGTATTGGAAAGCTAAAAAAAGACCCAACTTTGCACGTTCATCAGGTGTTAGCTGCGTGAGGCTGTGTCCGTCAAGAGAAAATGTTCCTTGCATGAGTTGAAAATTTGGGTGTCCGGCCAAGGTGTATGCCAGGGTGGACTTACCGCTCCCGTTTGGCCCCATGAGGGCATGAATTTCACCTGGTCGAATGGTAAGGGAAACATCCTTGAGAATTGGCTTTTCTGCAACATTTACCAATATATTTTTAATAATGAATCCAGACATGGGAGGCTATTGTAACAGGCTATTCGCCCATCGTCATTTCGCTCGCTTTTTGCATGCCTTGGTTTTGTTGGGCGAGCGTTCCAAAATCAACTGGACCTTGTTGTTTACCTTTGGGAGCATTGCCCGTTTGGGCCGCTCTGGCTCGAAGTTCCTGGGCGTCTTTAGCAGATCGAGTCAGCAGTTGAGTATCAGCCTGACTGGGGTTATCGGTGACTCGCTGAAAGAGGACAGAATCGGCTCGCGGTTTGCCAAATGATCGACCTTGCGTGCGAATGGATTCCTGCTCTTCTCTCAAGGCCATCTTTGACTGCTGTTCTTGCGCTTGCCGAGCTTGCCACTGTTGCTGTGATTGAAAGACGAGCTGTTCTTGTTTGGCCGCTTGTTTTTGGCGATTTTCGAGCTCTTGTTGAGAGGGTTGAAGGCCAAGGAGAGCGGTAAGGAATCCGAGAGGTGAGAGCATCTTGAGTTGTTCTTTCAAACTCAGCGTTTGGGAAGTATTGGAAGATCCTTCACCTCCACTGGCGAACTGATCTTGGCCTGCTAGGCCGTTTCCCTGCTGATTCGTTGCCGAGCCTACAGATTGTCCTGGATCAAAAGAAGCGGGAGTGTTGCCTGTGGATTGTGTTGATGAAGATTGATCATCAGGTTGATCGTCTTTTTGATCATCTTGTTGCGAATATTGACGAACAACTTCTGGTGGGACGTATGAATTTTCCACAGTTTTATTGTACAGGTTGATGTAAGAAATGTGAGACTTACAAATTAATGCTTCACATTTCTTACAATCGCTGCACTTTCATACCTTTCCTCTCCTCCCAAAAATGCGTAAGATAAAAGCAATGCCTGCCCCGACGCTTCAAGATCAGTCGTCGAAAGTTTACACTTCTCTGGTAGATGTCTTAGTTGACCAAGGGAAGATTTCGGCGAGCCAAGCCGATGACATTGCTCTTGAGCAGGTCCGGTCTAATAAAGATCCTAACCGGATTCTGGAAGACAAACACATTGTTTCCGAAATTGATTTGGCTCAGGCAAAGTCAATTTTCTACCATGTTCCGTATATTGATCTTTCCACAGTAGGAGCATCTCCAGAGGCGCTCTCTCAGATCTCGGATGGTACTGCCAAGATGTATCACATGCTTCCTTTTGCGCTTGATCGAGCGAATGGAGAGATATCGGTGGCCATGGCCGATCCTTTAGATCTGAGTGCGATTGAGTTTGTTGAGCGCAAAACGGGGTTGCAAATAGTTCCCTACATTGCTCCTGCCGGTGACATTGAAAAAGCAGTGAATGAACGCTACGCCCAGAGCCTTTCTAACGAAGTCACCGCCGCCTTGCAGGACACCATGGTTACCAGCCAGAAAAACGTGCTGGTGGCTGGACAAACGGATGAGCAAATCAGTGCCGGAGAAGTGGTCCGTGATGCTCCAATTGCCAAAATTGTCGAGACCATCCTGACTTTTGCCTTAAAATCAAACGCATCTGATGTCCATATTGAAGCCATGGAGGATAAAACGAGAATTCGCTATCGTATCGATGGTTTATTACAAGAACGCTTGGTCTTGCCAAAATCGGTTCATGAGGCCGTGGTTTCCCGCATTAAGATTCTTTCCAATCTGAAGATTGATGAGAAGCGCCAGCCACAGGATGGACGTTTTACTTTTCGTTTGGCCGATCGTGAAGTTGATTTGCGTGTTTCTACCCTACCCACCGTCCATGGTGAAAAAGTCGTGATGCGTTTGTTGCAAAAGAGTGCTGATGTGCCCACGCTTACAGATTTAGGTATGCGCGGTGATGCTTTGCGTCACGTGCAGGAAGCAATCCATATTCCCCACGGCATTATTTTGGTGACAGGACCTACCGGTTCTGGTAAAACTACGACGCTGTATTCGGTCCTTGATAAAATCAACCGTCCAGAAGTTAATATTGTTACGCTCGAAGATCCTGTTGAGTACCAGATGGAAGGTATTAATCAGGTCCAGGTTAACCCGCAAGCGGGCTTAACCTTTGCTTCTGGTTTGCGTTCTTTCTTGCGTCAAGACCCCAATATTATTATGGTCGGTGAGATTCGTGATGAGGAAACGGCGAATTTGGCGATTCAGGCTTCTCTTACCGGTCACCTGGTTTTTTCCACCATTCACACCAACTCTGCCGCTGGTGCTCTCCCCCGTTTGCTTGATATGAATGCTGAACCTTTCTTGCTGGCATCCTCCATGACCTTGGTGATGGGTCAGCGTGTTCCTCGTAAGGTGAATCCTGAAAAGGTCGAAGATTATCATCCAGAAGAAGCCGTTATTAAAGATATTGAGACCACGCTTGGTGCCCACTTTACCAAGTATCTTCAGGAACATAAACTTACTCGCGATAACTTTACGCTCAAGCGAAAAAAGGCTGAGTTGGCTCCAAACCAATCCGAATATAAGGGTCGAACCGGTATTTACGAAGTTTTACCGGTCACCCCAACAATCAGTAAAATGATTCTCGAGAAAAAGTCAGCAGCTGAAATCGAAAAGCAAGCCATGCTTGACGGTATGCTTCTCATGAAACAAGACGGATACTTGAAAGCGTTGGAAGGTATTACCACACTCGAAGAAGTTCTCCGCGTTGCCCAAATTTAAGTGTTTATGAAATTTGGAGTGGGAAAAAAGGTTTGATTTACCTACACTACGAAAGCCGATCTCTCTCAAAAAAAGTTTCCGCGTTCATACTTTGTTTTTTCTGCACTTCTGTCTAGAATGAAGATATGCCTGCCACATTGTTTCAAATGCTTGATTTGTTGATTGAGCACGAAGCTTCCGACTTGCACTTGGTTGCTGGTCATCCACCCATGGTGAGACTTATTGGCTCACTTCTCCCGATTCAAAGTGAGACCCCGCTCACAGAATCCCAAACGCAAGATCTTATTTTGCAACTCCTTGATGATGAGCAAAAAGCCCGATTGGAAAAAAACAAAACCCTCGACTTTTCCTATCAACACGAAAAGCGCGGTCGTTTCCGTATCAATGCCTACTACCAGCGCGGTTCTCTGGCCGCTGCTTTGCGTTTAATCCCCATGAAGGTCAAAACGCTAGAAGAACTCGGCATGCCTACTATTGTTCACCAGTTTAGCCAATATAATTCTGGCCTGGTATTGGTGACCGGTCCGACCGGTTCCGGAAAATCGTCTACCTTGGCCGCCGTGATTCAAGAAATTAATCAATCACGCAAAGAACACATTCTCACCATCGAAGATCCTATTGAGTATATCTATGCGCCGGTTCTAGCTACGATTTCTCAGCGTGAGGTTGGCCAGGATAGCCCTGACTGGACGGGAGCCATGAAAGTGGCAATGCGTCAGGACCCTGACGTCATCCTGGTGGGAGAAATGCGTGACTTGGAAACTATTGCGGCCGCCATCACCTTGGCAGAAACCGGTCACCTCGTTTTTGCCACGCTACACACCAATTCTGGTCCAGAAACTATTGATCGTATTATCGATATTTTCCCTCAGCATCAACAAAACCAGGTTCGCCAGCAAATTGCAGCTGTCTTAAAAGCCATTTTAGCTCAGCGTCTGATCGTGTCGGCTGACGGTACCCGTCGGGTACCGGCAGTTGAAGTTTTAGTCCGCAACAGTGCCATTGCGAACCTCATTCGTGAAGGCAAAACACACCAAGTTGACAGTATTATGCAGACATCAAGTGGTGAAGGAATGATGATGCTTGAAGCCCATTTAGCTTCTCTCATTTCTTCTGGTGTACTGACGTATGAAGAAGCCAGTAAACGCGCCATTCGACCGGAAGAACTCAATCGACTGTTAGGAAAATAATATGCCGCAGTTTGCATATCAAGCTCGAGATCTGCAAGGGCGAAAGCTCACAGGGAAGGTTGAGGCCAAATCCAAAACGGCGGCGGCGGCTGTTTTGCAAGAAAAAAAGCTCCTCATCATTTCACTCCATGAAAAAAATGAATCTGCTTTGTCTGAACTTAATGCATCTTTCGCCAAAGTTAAAGCCGACGATATTGTCAACTTTACTCGCCAATTGGCGACCATGATTAATGCCGGTCTGCCACTTCTTAAGGCATTTACGATCTTAGAAGGTCAGTCCAAGCCAGCCATGCGCAAGGTCATTCGTCACCTGAATCGAGAAATTGAGGGAGGTGCCAATTTTGGTGATTCGCTCAACAAAGAAAAGAAAACCTTTAATGCGGTCTACATTTCTCTGGTCCAAGCGGGTGAGGCGGCTGGTGCCCTTGATACCATTTTGGTGCGTTTAGCCGATACTCTGGAAAGTCAGAAAGAATTCCGGGCTAAAACAAAAGGTGCCTTGATTTACCCGGTTATTGTTTTGGCCGCTATGTTGATTGTCGCTGTTATTATGATGATCTTTGTTATTCCCCAAATGATGGCTCTCTATGAAGATTTTGATGCTGATCTTCCTATGGCCACTCAGATACTTATGGATACCTCTGATTTCTTTGTTCAATATTGGTATGTTCTTTTAGGGGCAACCATTGCTGGAGGTTTTGCCTTCAAGAAATGGGTCGATACCAAAAAAGGTCGGCAGCAATTTGACCGTTTCATGCTCAAGATTCCGATTATGGGACCGCTACGGCAACAGATTCTCTCCACTGAGTTTTCACGAACAATGGCCTTAATGGTCAGTGCTGGTATCTCACTTATGGAAGCACTGGAAATTGTGGCGCGAGGTATGGAAAACGTGATTTATCGTGATGCGGTTCTAACAGCCAGAGAAGATGTTGAAAAAGGTAAACCTCTCTCTCAGTCACTCTCCCGGCAAGCCGTTTTTCCAGAACTTGTCTCACAGATGATTGCCGTGGGTGAAGAAACAGGTCGACTCGATGATGTGTTGGAAAAGCTGGCCGCCTACTACGAATCAGAGTCTGAACACGCCATTAAGGGTCTGACTACGGCTCTTGAACCACTTATTATGATTGTTCTTGGTTTGGGAGTGGGTTTCTTAATTATCGCGATTATCATGCCAATCTATGGCTTAACCTCTCAGTTCTAATCTCTTTTGTTTTTGTTTTTTCATTTAGTGTGGGAATTCCCCACATATACGTCCATTTCTTTCTCGAACACATTTTTTACTATTGACATGGCTGCCTCTTTTCGCCTAGGCTTAATGTACACACAAACATCAAGGAGCTGCCCATGTTTAATACATCAAAATTGCTGCGTAGTGCTGGTTTCACTATGATCGAGTTGCTGGTCGTGATCGCCGTTATTGGTGTTCTCGCCGTCGCTGTACTTTCCTCTATTAACCCAATCGAGCAGATCAACAAGGGTCGTGACACTCGGAGTCGCTCCGATGCCGCTCAGCTTATTAGTGCCGTTGATCGCTACTTTGCTATTCACGAAAAATACCCCTGGAATGAAGAAGGTGTCACCGGAATTGCCAACAGTTTTGCTGATGGATGGGAATATAGTAGTGCTGGTGGTAGCACGGCTGCGACGAGTGCCGTCCCCTATGTCACTGCCCCTGCAGGTGCAGGTAGTGTAACCACCGATTACCGAAGTCTTTTCTTTTTCTACGAAGCAGATGCCACAGTTGATGAGGATGAAGACTGGTCTTGGATCATTCCACTCATGAATACTGCCGAAGTTAAAGACTCATTTGGCAATCGTTTGTCAAAGGATGCTGATAATACCGACTTTTTAGTCAAGAAGCCAGAAGGTGCGAACCGAACCATGTATGTGTGTTTCAACCCATCTTCCTATGCCTTTGATCTTGAGGCCAGTAATCGCTGTGATCCAACCAAGCCAGACACCTACGATCAACAGCTCACGAATGATGTTGAAGAAGCTTGTCCAGTTGCCGCTGTTACCGGTACAGTCGACTGTTTTGCCGATCTCACAGATGACGAGAAGTGTATGATCTGTCTTCCATAAACAAAGTACACAAATACAAGAGTTATGATATGCTCCCCTACATGGGGAGCATTTCGTTCTGGCTCGTAATTCCAGTCTTTATTTTTGGACTGTTTATTGGTAGTTTCGTCAATGTGGTGGTAATGCGGACTCTCCGCGGTGAAGACTTTGTGCGTGGTCGTTCTCATTGTGACCGTTGTGGCCGCACACTTACCTGGTATGAGCTTATTCCCCTCCTCTCCTTTTTGGCCTTACGGGGGAAATGCCGAACCTGCCACCAAGAAATCGATATCATGCACCCCATTGTGGAATTTATAACTGCCACCCTTTTTGCCTGGTGGTGGCTTATTGGATTTGCTTTTTTCCGTTTAACTTTCACTCCTATTTTGCAAATCATTCAGCCCTTATTTTGGCTACTGGCGGGAATTATTTTGCTCATTATTCTCATTATTGATTTGAAAAGTTACTTTATTCCTGATTGGGCAACGCTCGCCTTGTTCTGGCTCATTCTCTTATATCGCCTGTTTTTGATTTTTGCCGGTATATATCGGCCGATAGATTTTGCTTGGAGTATGTTGGGAGCAGCACTGTTACTGTTATCATTTTTGTCACTCTGGCTGATTACCAAAAAGCGTGGCTTTGGATTTGGTGATGTAAAACTGATTTTTCCGCTGGCTCTCATCATGGGCTGGCCTGATATGTGGGTGGGTGTCTGGTTATCCTTTCTCATAGGGGCGGTAGTCGGCGTTGGACTAATTCTTGTTGGAAAAAAGAAATTTGGTCAGGCAGTACCCTTTGCACCGTTTCTTATTCTGGGAACACTTCTCAGTTTAATGTATGGCGATTCTTTGCTAAGCTGGTATCTAGCCCTGCTATGAGATTTATCAAATGGTTTCTATCGTTTCTTATCTTTTTAGTGGTGGTTGGTGGCGGTTCATTTTTAATTACTCGTGAAGCTTTGCTCATATGGGCACAGAACCGCATCTCTCGTGATGTGACGTTTTTGTTGCGAACCAATACTTGGTCTAATGTTACAGATCAATGTCTCAGCGAAGTCGGCTCCCCCGTGAATCGACTGCAATTACGATTCTTGAATGATCGTGAGTATGTTTTAGAGGTCGCTTGTGAAGGAAGCTTTCAGTATTATCCTTGGTCAGAAACAAAGACCTTGCCCTGGCAAGTAAGAAAAACTACTGGAAATGCCGGATTTTCGATTCCTTTGGATCACCGAGCTATCCAGGGAGAAATTACCCTTAATTTATGGTTAAGAAATATCATTCTTACGGCGGAGGACGAAAACCTAGCTGTTCGTTCTGGTGAATCTACCATTCTATCTGAGAATATAGTGAGTTCTTGTCAAGCGCATGGCTTGACCTGTTGTGATGCCATTACGGAGCAAGGTGTTGGGGATGTTTTTTCTCGAGGTGTCAACGACTGTCAAGAAACCTGCTATCGCTCTTGTCAAAGTCGACCAAACTTGCTCTTTTTCCAGACAGATCCAGCAGCTGACTCAGCCACACGCCAAGTAAAGCTGGATGCCGAGAATACCTTCATGCTGTTTAACTACACTTTTGCAACTCCACAAGCGGACGTTCAAGAGGTAGTTCTTGATTTTGGAGATGGCACACAGGAAACATTTTCTACCGCGATTGGGAAAACGACACATGAGTATAGTTGTCAGCAAGATGCCTGTCATTATGTTGCATCTATCAAGGCTACTGATCAGCAGGGTGTTTCTTCTGCAGATCTCCGAATTAGTCAAATTGAGATTGTTGTTCAATCAGGAATCTCGCAATGAACCAATAATTTTAATGCCTTTGTTACTTGAAAATGTGTATACTGAAGACAGTATGCGTATTACACTTCGACAAGCTGGTTTCACCCTTTTAGAACTCCTCGTTGTTATTTCCATTATTGGAATTCTGATAGCCTTGGGAACGGCAAGTTATACCACTGCCCAAAAAAAGGGGCGTGATGCCCGACGCCAAGCTGACATTCGTGCTCTCCAAAATGCTCTCGAACAATACAACTCACTTAATGGTCAATACCCGGGGACGGGCGCGACTGTTGGTGATTGTAGCGCCGCTGGTATGGCCGAGGTTTTGCCAGCCGGCTTTCCGGTTGATCCGAAAACTGGTGCCAACTATGTTCGTCGTTGCTCTTCAACCGCTTACTGTATTTGTGCTCAACTTGATCAGTCAGGGACAGGCAACGCGTCCAGTGCGCCGGCAAATGGAGTAACAACCTGCTCTTTTGGCAGCGGAAACTATTACTGTGCCATGAACCTCCAATGAAGATACACCGCGCCAATCAGGGATTTAGTTTTGTCGAACTGCTGGTTGCGATTGCTATCCTCGGTATTTTAACGGCAATTACTATGATGAGCTTTCAGGGAGCAAACAAAAATGCTCGCGATACACGCCGCAAAGCAGAAATTAACGAAATAAAGGGAGCGATTGAGGAATATCGCTTAGTCAATGGTGCCTTTCCCCAGATTGATGACACTTCGGCAGATGGTGTTTTTCTTTCCTCTTTACAGCCTGACTATTTGGCGAAAAACTACGTGGACCCACGAAACGGAGCAGCTCACTATTATTCTTATCAGTATGTTGGGAATGATGGCTGCCAATATGCGCTCATTACTATCATGGAAAATAGCCAAAATGCCCAGGCATGTTCGAGTGCCTGTGGTTTAACTGGAACTGACTGGTATTGTTTGAGTGAGTAAATATGATGAAGAGAATGCACAAGAAGAGTAAAGGCTTTACCTTTATTGAAATGTTGGTGGTGGCAGTCCTCATTGCCGTACTGACAACGATTGTGATGGTTTCTTTTGCCTCAGCGAGCAAAAAAACCCGTGACTCTCGAAGAAAAAAGGATCTCATGAACACTCAAGTTGCTTTGGAGGCCTATCGTCAGTCAAATGCGGTGTATCCAAACTCATTGAATGGTCTGGTCCCCGATAATATCGAATCTGTTCCTCATGATCCAAAACAAGCGAGTGGTTGGAATGACTACACCTATACCCGTCCTACGACTGTGACCTATCGGCTCGTGGGTTACCTGGAAAACACAAATGATCCTGATGCAAATGGGTCAGCCTATGGATTACCCAGTAATGCGTATGTTTTGGTGCAACCCAACTAAACTATCTTTTCGTTCACAGGGATTCACTCTGATTGAGCTTTTGGTTACGACAACGCTTTCGTTAGTTTTGGCAGGTGGAGCCTTGGCTGCTTACAATAATTTCAATAGCCAACAAGGATTCATTCAAACATCAAAAAATGTGATTGCAGATTTTGAACGGACAAAGGCTCGTAGTCAGGCTGGTGAAAAACCAGAGAGCTGCACTTCTCTTTCTGGTCATAGGATACGTGGAGCTATCAATACCAGTCGATACTTTATGAGTATTCGTTGTGACGGGGGAACAGAGTTGGAGACACAACAAAAGAATTTGCCCAGCGGTTTCACCTTTACAACCAGTTTTGACATTCTTTTTCCTCCTAATCCAGGACCGGTCTCCACCGCGGCTAAGACCATCAATATTGCCAAAAGTGGTAACTCCAAGGTCTACCGATTTACCGTATTGCCCAACGGCGTGATTCAAGAAGTTGGATTGGTGGCGCCATGAGAAAAGGAGAATCTGGACAATCTATTCTTGAAGTCCTATTTGCAACCGTTGTTGTTGCTTTGGTGTTAGTGGCGGTTCTTTCAACTATTATTGCCTCGGTAAGGAATTCACGATCGTCCCTCGAGCAGACAACCGCGACGAACTATGCGAACGAAGCGCTTGAATGGTTCCGCAAAGAGCGAGATTCTTTTGGTTGGGTAGTTTTTATCGCGAGCGCGCCAGGTGTTGGATCAACCCAGACCTACTGTTTTGCTACCTATCCCACAAATGTTCGTCAGATTGGCGGGAAATCTGGTGAATGTGAAGATGATGAAACCATTCCTGATTCACCCTATCGTCGAGAAGTTATCTTAGAGCGGTTGACACAAGATGATTTAGTAGTGACCATCACCATTTATCGTCCCAGTCGCCAAGGAGAGATATCAACCGTATTACAAGGGAGGTTCTCGCAATGGCAGTAAAAAAGAGTTCTTTGGGTTACACCATGATTGAGTTATTGACGGTTGTCACCATTACTTCGATTCTGAGTTTAGCGGCCGTCCAGATACTTTTTCAGGGACAGCTTCGGAGTACTCAGTCCGAAGGGCTCAATAAGATGAGACAAGAAGGAAACTTTGTTCTTGATGCACTTGGTTACCAACTGCGAAACTCGCTTGAGGCAACATGTGTGAGTTCCACAGAGCTACAGGTAACCAGCCAAAATGGACAGATTGTTACCTATAATTTGATCCCCCGTTCACCATCTGGGACTGCGGTGGCTTCCGATGGAGCAGCACTCACAACCAGTGACGTCGATGTTCAAAGCCTTGTTTTTGCCTGTAACAATGCGAGTGGAAACTCTGGAACACTCGTGAATGTTGATCTCACCCTAACCGTTCCCGAGTTATCGAGTAGTATTACCGATTTTAATCAAGTTTTTTCCACGAGTGTATATGTTCGATCGTTCAATTAAATGTTACAGTGAGAAGGCATCATGAAGCTCAAAACTGCCCAGTCAGGCCAAGTTGGTTTGGTGATTATTCTTGTTATGGTAGTTGTTTCAACTATCGGTTTGTCCGTGGCTGGTCGTTCAACCCAAGAAGTTACAACCACTCGTCAATCACAAGAGGCAGCCAAAACTTTTGCCGCCGCTGAGTCTGCTATCGAAAGAGTCCTTTCTGATAGTGCCGACGACTCGTTTTCTTTCTCTGGTGATGAACACAATGTTACTTTTTCTGACCTTGCTGACGCCACCCAGGTGGATGTGGGAATTGAAAAACAATATGCCTTTGAGGAAAGAGTAAAAGAGGGTGTCACGATTGAGGTTGATGTTTCCAACTCCATTGCGGGAAATATTCTGCAGATACAATGGGGGACCTCCCGAAACTGTGCGGATAATCCTGCCTCCTTAGTTGTTCAAATTGTCAAGTCAGCGGGCGCCAGTGCCACTACTCGGTACATTACGATTGGACCATGTAGCCACGGTGACAACTTTACCAGTATCAATCCGAACGACTCCAATTACTGGGGCTCACAGTATAGTCTAAAATACAATGTTACCCTTCAAAATAATGACGATATTGTCAGAATTATTCCCGTGTATACGGATACCCCCATTTCGGTTGCGGCGTATGGTTCTTGGACCCTTTCACCGCAACAATTTCGCATAACCTCAGTCGGAAAAAATCGGGCTGAAGGCGGTCGAGAAACAAAGGCTGTTCAGGTGGAAAGATCACAACCATTTGCTCCAGGAATTTTGGATTACGCCATGGTTTCTGGAACCACTATGGTGAAATAAAACAATAAAGACGAAATTATGAAAACTGTTGGACTTGATATCGGAAGTTATGCCATTAAGGCCGTTGTTGGGCAGCACAAGGGGGATCGATTTCTTGTTGAGACCGCTCTTGAACACCCTAACCCTGCTGGCTCCTTGTTTCCGTCTGATCCCAAAATGAGGGAGTCGTTAGTCACTCAGCTTCAAACATTCTGGCAAAAAAACAATCTCCCTAATAAGAGTATTCGGGTGAGTATGCCCGAATCGATGGTTGTTACCAAGATTATTACCATGCCGCGTCTCTCCGACGCTGAGCTTGCTTCCGCTATCCACTGGCAAATTGAACAACAGATCCCGATTCCCTATGAGGAATTGCAGTATGAGTATTCTGTGTTGCGTCGCACTGAAAGTGAGACAGATCAGGTCATGGAAATACTGGTGATTGGTGTTCAAAAGCAGTATGTTCAGAACGTTGCTGACTTGCTTTTAGAAGTTGGTCTTGATGTGGTCGATCTGGAAACCGATACCTTAGCACAACTTCGCTGTTTAGAATCAAAGATACCGGTAGATCAAACTATTGCCCTACTTCATATTGGGGCTAATAGCAGCACGGTCACTATTGTTGATAAAGGTGTGTTGGCCTTTGTGTATTCATTTAATGTGGGCGGTTTTCTTCTTACCCGGGCCATTGAAAAAGCTATTCAACTGGATCCTGCCCGAGCAGAAGAATACAAGCGAAGTTACGGCATGTTAGCTGATCGAGCTGAAGGTCGTGTCCGCCAGGCACTTATGCCAGTGGTTCAGTCTCTGGCAGCTGAAGTCCAAAAATCCTTTCACTACTTTATTTCTCAGCACCCGAATGTTCCCATTGAGCGCCTCTTAGTGCATGGTGGATCCCAATACTTACCTGATCTTTTCCCCTTTCTCTCACAATCACTCGGGGTTGAAGTTTTGCCGACCCGGTTGTTTGAACTCCCAAACCTCCAATGGCCACAGACCATCCCGCAAGACAGCCGGTTTGTTACCGCCGTAGGACTAGCTCTCAAGGATACGAAGGGGTAAGGCTCGTATGGCTCGGGCACTTCCCACCGTTCCCACTATTAATTTTTTTCGTCAACATCGTCGACGATTGGCTGTCTTGCAAAAACAGGACAAAATTGTTTTATGGATTTCCTTAGGCATTTTTATGGTGGTAGGTGCGATAACCGTTGGTTTGGTTGTATACACTTTTTCACAGTCTCAGAAAAGCACACAACTACAGGAAAAGGATGATCAAGCATCGAGAGCACTACGCGGGATGGTGGATACAGAAGCGCAGTATCTTGTCTACTCTGCTCGTCTCAAGTCCTTGGTAGATGTTTGGCCACAACGCGGTTCGCAAAAGGACACGCTCAATTTTTTGACACAACTCACCCAACCAGGGGTTGAGTTCCAACGAGTCACCTTTGAGCAAGAAACACGAACACTCCAATTTACCGTTTCTACCAATAACTACTTTGAATTTGAAAAATTCATTGAACTTTTGCGTCGACCAGAAATTTCACAACAAGTGACAGGTTTCTCCATGGAAAACGTCAGTCGGACTGAAGAGGGCAAGTATCGTATGGATGTTGCCCTTCAGCTCAAGGCAATAATATGAACATGAATGATTGGCAACAACAAATCCAGTATTTTTTGATCGAGCGCCGGATGCTGGTGGTTTCCGCAGCTATTGGAGCAGCTTCCCTCCTTCTCATCGCCCTCGGAATTTGGCCAGCCTGGCAGAAAATTCAAAAGAATGCGGTGGCTATTCGTCGTTTAGAGCAGCAAGTGGCCAAGAGTAGTCAACGGGTAACGATTCTGAGTGACCTCAAAGAAGCTGATCAGGAGCACTTTGATCGAGTAAGCATTGCTCTTCCTGAATTTAAGCAGCCACTCCATAACCTTATGGCTATTAACACCATTGCGAGTCACAGTGGTGTCATCATTGAGGATTACAATTTAAACCCAGGCGTCGTGTCAACAGATTCCGCTCAGCCAGAAGCCAAGCCGACTCTAACGGCTCAAGGCGTGGAAATTTTTAAGTTTGAGGTAACTTTCTCCGGTTCACTGGAACAGATAAAGGAGGCTTTTTCTCAAATAGAATCAAGTCTGCCTCTCATGGATATTTCACAATTTGATTTAAGCAGCTCTATTCGTGACGAGGAAAACTATCAGGTGACACTATCCATTTTTTCGCGGTATGCCGCTATTTCGAGTGAAGCAGTTGCCAAGCAACCAGTAACAAAACTTAATGCGGAACAGCTAAAGGTTCTCGAGGCACTGCAGGGATACTCCTTACCTGGGGAAGGAAGTGATATCCTCCCTCAGCAGTACGATAACCAGGAATTATTTGGCGGCGAGTAAAGCTAACCAGGAAACTTATTCTTCTTGAGGAAGAGTTTCAGCTTCTGAGGATTCTTGACTTTCCTCTGCGAGACCGCTTGGCTGGGCACTCTCAGAGTCATCAATGGTAATTCGAACTCGGATGTCGTCTTGAATGGCTCGGACCTTAGCCAGTGTGCGGATTGCTTGAATAGTTCTTCCCTGTCGACCAATAATACGACCAATATCTTCAGGATGAACCTTAATAATGAATTCGGTGTAATCAGCTTGCTCTTCTTGAGAAATCTCAATTGCATCAGGATGAGTAACTAAGTGGAGCAAAAGAAACTCGAGAAAGTTCTTCATATTTACTTTGTTGTTTCCTTTTTGGTGAAGGTTTCAAGTAAGCGAGCAACCGTTTTAGTAGGAATAGCTCCTTTAGCAACCCAACTCTGGTAGAGAGGCACATCAATGGTGAGCTCTTTGGTAACTGGGTTGTAAAATCCAACCTGTTCCACATACTTCCCATCGCGCTTATCTCGGCGCTCATTAATAACAATTCGGTAGGCGGGTTGATTTTTTCGACCAACACGACTGAGTTTAATCTTAAGCATAACGTAGCGAATTATATCAGGTTTGGGGCTACTCTGGAAAGTAGCGATCTAAAGCAGCCTCAGCGGCGGCTTGTTCGGCCTTTTGTTTGCTGGCTCCTTCGCCCAGCACTATTTTTTTGCCTGGTAATTGTACGGAAACCGTAAAAGTCTTGGCGTGGTCAGGTCCCTCTTCCTTAACAATGGAATATTCTGGGGCTGGTTGTCCTTGCGCCTGGATCTTTTCTTGGAGAAGTGACTTGGGATCTTTTGCATCGAGGGCGGTGATGAAATCTGGTCGGTGTGGTAAAAGGTACTTATGAACATACTGAGAGCAGGCAACATAGCCTGAGCTGAGATAGAGTGCGCCTAAAACAGCTTCGTAGGTATCAGCCAAGATAGAAGGAAACTGCATCTCACCTTGGATTTCTTCTCCCTCACCAAGATTGGCTTGCAGATGTTCTCCAAGATGGAGTTCTTGGGCAACCAGAGCCAGTGATTCAGTCCGCACTAAAGCCGCTCGATAACGGGTAAGTTGTCCTTCATCTGCCTGCGGGAAGGTTTGGTAAAGATACTCAGAAACAACAAGTTCAAGGACAGCATCACCCAAAAATTCCAGTCGTTCATTGGTTTCTTCTCGTTTAAGATGGTGTGCCCTCAGAGAACGGTGGGTAAATGCCTGCTGTCGCAAAGGTTCAGAGAGAGAATCGAGTTCTGGGGGAAGTGGTTCAAGAGGAAGTGCCATACGGAATTACAAGGCGTTGATAAGTTCCTCATCGATCATATCAACTAGATCATTGAGAGAAACGAGTTCCTCTTCTTCATACATATCACGAATGATCTGCATATCGAGTTCAATACCAAAAACCTGATTGATTTTCTGAATGAAACGCATATCATCCTCAGGATGATTGAGACTACTGTTAAAGAGGCCAAGATCTTCGGCGACGTCCCAATCAGGTACAATCTCATTTTCATCATGTCCGTAGATGACGGCAATAACCCGCTTTAATTTTTCAAATATTTCGTCTTGATTCATAACCGCTTCCTTGAGTGATTCTGTTTTGTGTTTGTCCCAATAACTCCCAAGGACGCCATTCACAAATTTGCTGGATTGGTCACTACCATATTCCTTAGCGATTTCCACAGCTTCGTCAATCACAACCAACGGAGGAGTTTTGGTGTACCTTAATTCATACAGCGCCTGGCGGAGAATTGCAAGGTCCATCTTATTGAACTCTGCTATTGTTCTTTTCGGAGCGAATTCGAGAATGAGTGCATCGATTTCTTCAAGAGAATCGAGGATTCTTTTTACGGCTCGGTATTGAGCCAGGTGGGAATCCGGCTGAAATTCCCAAGCAAATAAAGCCTCCACTCGGGCAATTCTTTTTGCATGACGGCGGTCAGCGCCAGTGGGCATGGTTTACTTGTCTTCGCCTTTTTTCATCTCTTTGCGTTGACGCTTGGTGGTACGAGTGAGTCGACTGCCAATGATTTTGACAAATTTATCGAGTCTTCGTTTCCCAGAGCGACTGGTAGAGATTCGGCGTTTTGGTAATGCACCCATAGTGTTCCTTGTTTTGCTTTTCTTTTCTCTTTATTCTGCGCTTTTTTTCATCGGCAGCAAAGGGCTATTGTATCACGAAGGAGTCTCCCTCATCTGGTGTGTGAGAGCTGTCTTAAGCAAGCTCTCTCCTGACCTTTTGGACCTGCTGTAAAAGTTCAAGATCAAACCAGGAAGCGATTTCTAGAGTATCCCAACCAGACTGGCGAGTCCCCAAGAATTCGCCTGCACCACGGAGGGCGAGATCAAGCTCGGCTAATTCTCTTCCGTCATGAATGGACTCCAGTTGCTTCAATCTTTCTTGACTTGCTCCAGCAGAAGGTACCAAGAAACACCAACTTTCTTGTCCTTGTCGACCAACACGTCCTCTGAGTTGATGGAGTTGGGCTAAGCCAAATCTTTCGGCACTGGTAATGGTAATAATTGCAGCTTTCGGTAAATCAATCCCCACCTCGATAACAGGAGTTGCTACTAGGACATCAATCTCACCATTTTTCATGCTTTCCAGGATTCGGTTTTTTTCCCCATCACTATTCTCACCTGTTAATAAGGCTATTTTGGTTTGGGGCATTGATTTTTGAGCTAATTCAAAGAGTGAATGCGCATCAAAAACTTTAGAAAAATCGTCATTTTCTGAAGGATGAATAAAAGGTGCGATGAGAAAGGCTTGTTTTTCTCCGGTGGATACCTGATTTGCCAGCCAAGAAAAATGATCTGACAGTTTTCGAATGGGAAACGTGCGGGTAAGCGTGTTTTTTTGTTTACCCGGAATGATATCGAGATTTGAGGTTGTTTGATTGCTGAAAAGAATGGTGGCCAAGGTACGAGGAATGGGTGTTGCGGACATGCTTATGAGGTGGGGACGAGGATCTTGCGTCCAAAAATGTTGACGTTGAGCTACTCCAAAACGGTGTTCCTCGTCACTAATCACCAAGCCAGGAGTAAAAGTAGCATGGTGGAGGATCGCATGAGTACCAATGATGATGTTGGCTTGGTCATTCTGTTTTTGGGTCCGAGTCCAGAGCTCACACTTTACATTCATGGATTGAGCCAAAGGAGCGATTACCTCATAATGCTGTTGTGCCAAAATAGTGGTCGGTGCTAAGTAGAAAGGTTGTCGTCCAGATTTGGCTACTCTCAGGAGACCAAAAGCAGCAACGAAGGTTTTTCCACTCCCTACTTCACCTTGGACAACGTGCTGCGTTGGGTAGCTTTGGGCAAGATCTTGGGCAATATTCTTACACGCGATTGTTTGGGTAGGACTTAAGGGAAAAGGCAGGAGGTTTTCAAAATCACTTATATCCTGATCCAAGTCTCTAATGGCAACGCTGGCTACAGCCGCGAGTCGTTTTCTTTCTTCGTCTTGTTGTTGAATAGCCTCAAAGAGTTCCCAAAGTTCATCAAAAGCCAGACGACGTCGAGCGAGCTTAGCCTGCTGAAAATTCTCTGGAAAATGGACAAAAAGCAGTGCTTCTTGGCGAGACATGAGGCCCTGTTGCTTAAGGATGGATTCAGGTAAATACTCTGGTAAACGCAGGTTGGCCCGCATAAGGGCAATGTGGAGAAGTTGTCGTAGCCAGCGCACGGAAAGATCTTTTGTTTGTCGGTACACCGGAATAATTCTGCCCGTATGAATCGAAACTTCTTTATTGAGTGATTCGTACGTTGGATTGGCTAGGCTCAGTTTTCCTCGGAATTCCTTAACAGTCCCGGTGAAAGCATACGACTCTCCCACCTGCAGGTTATGCAGAACATAACGTTGATTGAAAAAAGAGATTGTCAGTTGACCGGTGTCATCGGCAATAGTGGTCAGAATAATCGATCTGGGTCCGCGCCGTGGCAATGGCTGGTGCTTTACAACGCTAGCCTGAATGGTGACGGTAAGGTTTGATTGCAAATGGGCAATCGGTGTAATTTGACTGGCGTCAATATAGCGAAAGGGCAAATAAAGAAGGAGGTCTTGAAGAGTGTGAATTCCTGCTTCCTCGAGTGTAATGACCCGTTTTGGTCCGACTCCGGGGAGCACACTGACAGGGCTTTCCAGAGAAACAGTGGGCATAGCGCCCATTCTACGCTATACTTTTGGCTATGTCGTGGCAATTGACTTTCCGAAGATGGCGACGCCGAATGCAGTGGCGTCTCAAGCGTGTTATTCGTCAATCTCTTTGGCTTCGCCAAGTCCGAAATAACAAAGCAAGTCGAGTTCAAGGCAAGAGCCAAATGTGGCGGGCAAAAGCTCTCCAAATTGGTTCCGTTCTTATGGTCGCTGGACTTTTTGCCGGCATTCTCCTTTTTATTGCTATGGTTGCTTGGGTAGCCAATGACCTCCCAGATCCCAGCGGCGTGAAACGCCAAACGGGTTTTTCAACCAAAATTACTGATCGTAACGGTGAAATACTGTATGACGTATACGCCGACGAGCGGCGAATTCCCGTATCTGTTGATCAGCTTCCTGAGTACATGAAGCAGGCAACAGTGGCCATTGAAGATAAAGAGTTTTATCAACACCGCGGCTTTGATCCGCTCACCATCATTCGTATTCCATATAACATTATTGTTCGTCGCCGAGTGGTTGGTGGTTCGACACTGACGCAACAATTAGTGAAGAATGCCCTTCTTTCTAGTGAGCGAACAGCAACCCGTAAGCTCAAAGAACTTATTTTGGCGCTAGAAATTGAACGCCAGTATAGTAAAGATGAAATTTTACAGATGTATCTCAATGAAGCACCTTATGGTGGTACTTCCGTTGGGGTTGGGGCCGCGGCAGAAGTGTACTTCAATAAAAATGTGGCTGATCTTAACTTAGTAGAATCGGCTATTTTGGCAGGTCTTCCTCAGAGACCAACGGCCTACTCTCCGTATCTTGGCCGGACTGATGAGGATGGAAAGCCTCTTTGGAAAATGCGGGCTGAAGGTGTCCTTCGCCGAATGCAGGAAGATGGGTATATAACAACGGAAGTTCATGATGAGGCTGTCAAGCAACTTGACTCGGTGGAATTTGCCAAACAACGTGTAGCGATTAAGGCCCCTCACTTTGTTTTTTATGTTCAGGATCAACTCGCTGATATGTTTGGCGAAGAAATGGTTCAGCAAGGTGGACTCCAGGTTAAAACGACCCTTGATTATCCTTTCCAGGATGAAGCGCAAACAATCGTGGCTGAAGAAATTGAAAAGGTAGCTGATTTTCATATCACTAATGGGGCGGCTCTTGTTATGGACCCACGCAATGGTGAGATTCTTTCCATGGTGGGGAGTAAAGATTATTTTGCCGAGGATATTCCCGGTCAATACAATGTGGTGGTTGATGGTCTCCGCCAGCCAGGTTCCTCGATTAAGCCAGTCACCTACGTAACCGGATTTAAACAAGGAATGACCCCAGCAACTGTTTTTGTTGACGCCTTTACCAATTTTGCTCCCAATGATGATACAAAACCCTATCAACCCAAGAACTATGATGGTCAATTCCGTGGGCCGATGCACATTCGTCGGGCCTTAGCAGAATCAAATAACGTGGTTGCAGTGAAGACCTTAGCTACAGTTGGTGTGAGCAATATGTTGAGCACTGCTTATGATATGGGTTTTAAAACTCTCGAACCCACAAAGGAAAATCTCCAGCGATTTGGTTTGGCAGTGACTTTGGGTGGTGCGGAGGTCCATCTGATTGATACCACCACAGCGTACAGCGCTTTTGCCAATGGCGGCTCAAAGATAGAACCGGTGTCTATTCTCGAGGTAAAGGACTCTGAGGGAAAAACGCTTTTTCAACATAAAAATGTTCCGGGAAAGAAAGTGCTTGAGCCAGGAGAAGCTTTTCTTATTAATAGTATTCTCTCTGATAATGTTGCTCGTTCTGGTGAATTTGGACTGAACTCTCAGTTGAATATTGAAGGTCGTCCCATTGCTGTCAAAACTGGTACCACCAACGACCAAAAGGATAACTGGACCATTGGCTGGAGTCGATCAACCATTGTTGGTGTTTGGGTGGGAAACAATGACAACACGAGCATGACCAAGGTTGCTTCCGGTGTCACCGGTGCGTCTCCCATTTGGAATCGGATTATGAAGGCGGCAATTGCCAGTGGTCGAACAACAGATGCCTGGGATATGCCTGACTCTATCGAAAAGGTAGCGGTCGATAAGGTTTCGGGCTATCGGGCCCATGATGACTTTGAATCCTATGAAGAACTGGTTATTAAAGGAACTCTCCCAACCGAACCTGATCCTATACACCAGAAAGTTCGTCTCTGTCGTGAACAGGATAAGCTGGCTACAGCCGCTGATATTCAAAGAGGGAACTTCTATGAAAAGACCTTTACTATTCTTAAGGAAGAGGACCCCATTAGCCAAGATGGCCGAAATCGGTGGAATGAAGGTATACAGGCTTGGATAGGTGGTCAGCCAAACGCCGGAGATTATCAACCTCCTTCCGAGATGTGTAGTACATCAGAAGATATTGTGGTTCTCATCGAAAAGCCAAAGAATGAAACCACCTTTAATGAAGAGGATCTGGAAATTGAGGTAAGAACTTTTTCTGAAAGAAAAGTTGAGAGAGTTGAAATTTATGTCGATGGAGATAAGCGAGAAACACTTAACTCACCTCCCTACACCACCAAAATTCACCTTTCAGCTGGTCGACACGAGATTTATGCCAAAGCCTTTGTTGAAGGTGGAAAGGAGAGTCAGAGTGGAACCATACAAATTGGCACTGGTGGGGCTAACTGGAAAAAGGAAGAGCCAAAACCCAGCCCATCACCCATTCCCAGTCCCGTTCCCAGTCCAGCCCCCTCTCCATCTCCATCCCCCTCTCC
>CAZRAG010000012.1:0-503 GCA_964598125.1 uncultured Pseudomonadales bacterium | reverse complement strand
CCTTAGTGGCTCTGAACTTTTTTGGTAATCTCGATGAGCTCCTTTTGCTGGATTTGTACTATTCGATTGATGCCTATTTGTCGAATAAAAAATCTATCATGAGACACAACAATAAAACCACCTTGGTAGTTTTTTAGTGATTGCTCAAGCACCTCTCGGCTCGGTAAATCCAGGTGGTTGGTTGGTTCATCAAGAACGAGGAAGTTATTGTTTTGATTGATGATAATCGCCAGATGGAGTCTGGCCCGTTCTCCTAGAGAAAGTTGGTCTATAGTTTGAAAAACTGTCCGATCAACAAACAGGAACCCACCCAATTGCCGGCGACTTTGGGACTCATCTTTTCCTGTGAGCCGCATAAATTCCTGCAAAACGGTTGTTTTCCGGTTAAGAAGATCGTGTTCCTGAGAAAAATATCCTATTGATACCCCTGCACCAATTTCTAACTGCAAGGGATCATTTAGAAAATGATCAGATAGACTTTGGGACACGAGATGCTTAAGAAA
>CAZRAG010000011.1:0-27716 GCA_964598125.1 uncultured Pseudomonadales bacterium | reverse complement strand
TTTCAGATTCTTTAAAATCATAAAGAATTCTGATGTTTTTTCTATCTTTAAAGTAATTTTCAACTTGCTGAGAAGTATTTGTCTTTAAACCAGCTAGCAGAACCTTATGAGAATACCCTATTTGAGAGAGTCTTTCAGAAATATCCGCTATCATTTTTAAATTTTTTCTAGCAGTAATTTGCCCCACATATCCAATGGTAATTGGCTTTCCCTTGATTCGTTGCAATCGTTTTTCAACAAATTGTAATGAGGCCAATAATTCGCTTTTAGAAAAGGGGGAGAAAATGAGAGGGCGTAGTTTATGAGTATCGATTTGATAAGCTTGCCTTAAATTGTCTTTCTCATACTGAGAGAGATACAAAACCCGGGATGCCTTTTTTAAGGCACTTTGAAAGACTGAAACGTGATTGTAGTAGGAAATTGGATGATAAGCGGGTAAAACAATTAATTTTTTATCATATGAAATGGAAAAATGAAGTGCGTACATCAGACTTGAGGTAGGCATTCCAATTCCGATGAGAAAATCAGAAGAACGAATTATTTTTTTATGTTCATCTTCAAATTGTAAAAGTGGGCCAAAATACCAAGGAGAAAAAATACCAAATCGAACAACAAAGCGAAAAAGAAATTTATTCGCTATTTTCTGCCACAGATACTGAATAGGGAGGCGGTGAACTTGAGTCTGATCATCTCTATTCTCTACATACTGATTAAAGTTTTTATAACTATCCAAGGTATATCCTTGTCCAGTGAAAACATGAACCTCAAATTTCTTTTCAAGAATGGAAACAATAACCGAACTTAAGTGTTCGAGACCACCTTGAGCAGGTGGATAACAATGTACAAAAAGAGCAATTCTCTTCATACTATTTATTTCAAGAAACGAACCCAACCAATCGCATTTGGTTCTCCACTAACTCGGAATGAGTATTGCTTATCATGCCACTGATAGATTTGAAGATCATTACGAGCAATCGCCGGTGAAACATAAAGAAGTCCTTCACGGATAGAAAACGTCGAGATTTCCAGATCATAATAGCCATCACCGGACGACACGTTGGTTTCTAGCTCAAGCATTTTGGTATTTGTTCCAAAAAGATGATGCCCTTCTTCAGAATAGATTCCGATACCAAAAATGATACCCTTGAGATCTTCTTTAGCCTGATAGTGAATTCGTACAATGACGTCATCCCCTGATTTAACTCGCTTAACTCTCTTTTTTGTATCCGAATGAAGAAATTCACAATCAAGCAATTGAATTGGGCTTTCTGGAATCTGAACATAAGGATTTTGTGTAATCAAATCAGCGTTTTGCGATTCGGCTTTTGCTACCACTTCATTAACATCCGAAAACGTATATGTATCGACCACAGTATCGGAATCATCAGACATGATCTGATGCCCTTTAGAAAGTAATATTGCCCTCGAAGTAAAACGGCGGATAAGTTCAGCACTATGTGAAATAATGACGATGGTGACACCCTGTTTTTGAAATAACCTCATTTTAGAAAGGCATTTTTCTTGAAAGTTGGCATCTCCGACCGCCAAGATTTCGTCAACGAGTAAAATATCCGGATCAGTATGCACAGCCACGGCAAAGGCCAAGCGCAAATACATACCAGAGCTGTAATGCTTGACAGGTTGATCAATAAAATCCCAAAGTTCGGCAAAATCCACAATTTCATTAAATTTTTGAGTGATTTCCTGACGAGTCAAACCAAGAATCACGCCATTCAGATACACATTTTCTCGTCCCGTTAGCTCAGGATGAAAACCCGCGCCCAATTCAATGAGGGGGGCGATTCTTCCATTAACAGTAATTTTACCTTTGGTAGGATTACTCACACCAGCTATCAGCTTAAGAAGGGTCGATTTCCCAGAACCATTGGGACCAATTATTCCGACAGTCTCTCCTTTTTGAATTTCAAAATCCACATCATCGAGCGCCCAAAAAGACTCAACGATTGATTTGCCTCCAAATAAGGCCGGGATAAGTTCCTTGAATGTCCGTTGATTTTGTTTACTAAACAACTTTGAAACATGTTTGATGGAAATGGCGACGTTAGACGACATCTGCGAAAACTCCTTCCAGTCGTTTAAACAGGGAGTATCCAACAATATATAGTACTGTCGAGAAAACTATACCGACACCCAAACTTATAAAGTTTGGTGGCGACCCACCGAGAATTACTTGTCGATAGGCATTAATGAAAACTGCCATGGGATTCAATTGAAAAATCCAACGGAATTTCTCAGGAAATGTCTCTACCGGATAGATAACAGGGGTGAGATACATCCAAACAAGTAATAATAATCCCAATACATATTGAATATCGCGATAAAACAGATTAGAAGCCGCCATTATTAATGCAAGGCCATATGTGAAAAAATTTTGAATAAAAAAGATGGGAATGAACCACAATATATGAAGGGTAATGGGAAGCTGATAGTAAACCATAAAGATGACAAAAACAGTCGATGCTAGGAAGAAATCAACAATTTTTGCGAGAACAGTGCTTTGAATAAATATTTCTCGTGGAAAGTAAATTTTAGTGAGTAAACCACCATTGCTTACTAAGGCATTCACACTGGAGCTCAAGGAGTTTGAAAAAAGTGTCCAGGGTAAAAGACCGGCGTAGAGAAAGATTGGGTAGGGAACACTAAGATTGGTAATACGAAGAATTTTAGAAAAGACAAAGGCCATTACTAACATCTGTAGAAGAGGATTCAAAATAACCCAGGCATAGCCAAGCACTGATTGCTTGTAACGCTGTTTAATCTCTCGTTTGGTTAGTTCTGAAAGCAGTTCACGATAAGCCAGGATCTCGGGCATAAAACTCATTGTAGCAGTCATTCTACACTGAGAAAACAACTCGATTCTCACTCATTATTTAGCTCGTGGATATTCCAGCGGATCCATGATCAAATATGCAAATATGGATCGTCTGAGAAAAAAGATATACTTACCGCTACTTTCTTTCCCTTTTTACAAAGATCTATTCTTGCTTTTGGTTGTTTTCATTTACAGTTTTTCCATTTTCCAATCGATTTTTGTCAAACGCGCACTCTTTTATGATGGTTCCTATTTTTTCATATCAGTTTTGCAAGATGCCGAGGTTAATACACCCCTCTTACCATGTAACAATCCCTTATCCTGCCTACATTGGCCATATTTTGACGACATAAAACATCAGAGACTTTTCACCAATCTTCTCAATCAATCGTTAGTAAGTGGTGCTACATACTTGCATGTCAAAAATCTCGAGATATTACTTTTACTCTTTGCCATTCCGCTTTTTACAATCGCACCATTGAGTATTCTTCTTACACATAAGTTTATTCACCAAGAATCAAAATATTGGCTCATTATCCTTCCCATCGCCAGTTATGTTCTTTTTACCCAACCCTCCGAAATTTTTATATTGAATCCCGCAATTACTTTTACTGCACTTTCTTGGTTTATTGCTCTCTTGTATTTAGGGGTTGATAGATTAAAGATTTCTCATTACTCGCTCATACTTATGTTTGTTTTTTATTCGCTAAGAGGCCATGAAAATAATTTACTGCTCAGTCCCATTCTGGCTTTTATTGCTTTCTATCGCTTTGTTCACAACAAAGAGAAACCCGCTCTTTTTATGTCGCTACTTCATGCCCTGAGTGCCTTCTTCAGCTATTACTGGATGCAATCCCACCCAATTGGTGAGCAAACCTCTGGCTATTTCCAAACTATCCTGACCATTTTGAAACACCTTCCCTATTATTTAGGAAACACTGGGCTTCTTTTTTCACTTTTAGCCTTGGTGGTTCTTGTACTATTCTTTGTCCTTGACCAACTCATGCTTCAAAAACAAAGAATTGTTTCCATATGTCTTTTTTCACTGATCTTTGTTATCGATCTTTTACAGCTTGTAAATATTTTTACATCTGTGACCAATCTTCCAGCGGCTGAGTACGAGTTGCGTATTTTCATTACTTTAGGAAGCTTGGCTTTAATGATTGTTGGCTCTTTACTCCTAGTTTTCCGAGTTAAAGTAAGTAAAACACTCTATGTAAACGGTCTCATCGTCCTTGGACTAACAATGTCAAGCCAGGCTATTTGGCAAATTCAAAATAACGTTCAATGGTATCAATTTTACCGATCAACCCAAGAAACGCTAAGTACACACCAACCAGGAAAGATCCTCATCACTGATCAAATCGTGCATGCAGATCGCTACACAGTCGGCTGGACGTGGCCAGCCTTTTCGTTCATTTTACAAGGAAATAAGATCTCAAAAATAATCTTGCCGCCACTTGACAACCCTTATTACCGGTACATTAAAGTGGAAAGGGATCATTCAATTCCAGTTTGCATTCCTTTTAGCTGTTGGCCCAACAATTCTCACTTCAATTATGATATCCTTCGCAGTAGTTATGATACTCAATGATCAAGAAAGCAGTCGTCAGAATCCAAAAATTCTTGTATTTATTCCCGTCTTCAACTGTGAAAAACAAATACCTCGAGTTATCAAACAGTTTAAGTCAAAATCAGTTCAAAAAAAGTTTTCAGAACTTCTTATTATAGATAATCGTAGCTCTGATAAGACTGTAGAAGCTGCAAAAAAAGAACTGAACACCCTTCAATATCTACCTTCACGAATCATTCAAAACACCCACAACTATAATCTTGGCGGATCACATAAAGTAGCTTTCCTTTACGCACTGAAAAAGGATTTTGATTACATTATTGTCCTTCATGGAGATGATCAAGCAGATCTTCATGATATATTACCTCATATCAATTCTGGTGCTTACAAAAATGTCGATTGTCTTTTGGGATCAAGATTTGCAAAAAAGTCGACATTGATTGGCTATTCGAAGTTGAGAATTTGGGGAAATCGTTTAGTTAATTTAATGTGTTCAATTATCTCCCATAAAAACGTCACTGATACTGGTTCAGGTTTAAATCTTTACAAAGTATCTGCGTTGCGGAGTAAGTTCTTCCTCAATTTACCTAACGATTTGACATTTAATGTTTATCTTCTCATGTTCATGATCTGGAGGGATTTTTCAATAATTTTTTTTCCACTTGTGTGGAGAGAGGAAGATCAAGTCAGTAATGCAAAAGTTTTTCGACAAGGAATCATCATTTCTAAATTATTTTTGAATTATTTTATTTCTCCCAGAATTGTCTTTTCCCCATATCCCAATCGTTTTTCATTACTCAAATATGAAGCAAAGACTATTTTCTCAACAGAGTCATGATTCTATGGATATCCCCAAAAAAAATACTATTTTCTTTCGACAATTAACAGTTTTCTCAACTATTGTATTGTCCATTATTATGACCAGTTTTTTGGCATCACGAATGTACTATGGGAGCTTTCAAGTCATTGCAGCGTCCGCTATATTTCTCTATATACTTTCTCATATAGTTCGCGGAATCCGCTTATGGATAACAATTTCCGAACATCGACTGCAAATCCAGACAGTTCAACTCTCGCAATTCATTTCTTCATCTCTTGGAAATGTGACTTTTCCTTATGCCAAGGACTTGGGAAACGTATGTATCCTCATTCTCTATAATCGGAAAATAGTAATGAATGCTATTTTAGCTGTTTTTTATTTAAGACTTTTTGATTTTTTATTTTTTACTCCGTTTTGGATCAGTTCAATTTTCGCATCAAGCGACAGCTCAAAAAAAATAACTTTTCTACTCTTTTTACTGGTGTTCAGCATTATTTTCGTTGCTTTTCTCCTCTTTATCAAAATCTGTGACTTAATTTCACAGCATCTACTTAAGCATTATCACAACATACTATCTACCAAAACTGTACTTTTGCTCCAAAAACTAAAACATAATTATAAAAAAATGAGATTAGCACAATCGGAAAAAATGATATTAGTAGCGATACTCACATTGATAGCCTGGACACTAGAAATACTGTCAGTTGCGCTGATAACAGGTAGTCACTTTATCGTAGTTTTCTCTGACGTTGTACAAAATATTTCAAATCCCATTTTTATGAACCAAAGCAACGCAACGTATCTTCCTCTTTATTTGGGATTTCTTATGTGTACTCTCGCTATGTTAATCATTAGAATAATGGATACAAAAAAATAGGTTGACATGAATTATTTAATTTTTAATGATCAAATACCAACAAAATCTTTTTTGCAAGAAAAATTGGGCATTCACTCATACAGTAACATAGTCCTTGGAAAATCAACGTATCTTCAAAAAGTATTACAAACATTAAATCTATCTCATTCCAATATAGAAATATTGCTTTTAGACCACCCTTTGGAAACAGTCAGTGACTTAACTAAATACTGCTCAGATCATCAATTGATAAATAATGACGACGCTGTTTTTTATTGGGATCTTCGACTTTTTCCTTTAGATGGTCCAGCACTTAACTCTATTATTCAGAAATCGCTTGCCATAGAAAATAACGTTAATTTTTCAAATGCTCATCTTAAAAATCAGGGAAAATACATTCGAAAAATTTCTATTTCTACATTTTCAGATCGCGAATCAAACAATGCAACTCACTGGCCACCCGAAAATGAAATTTTTGAAATTGATATATCCGGTTTGGTAATTGATATCAATAGTCCTGGAAATGCCACAAATCTTTTTGCTAATAACCTTGATGCAAGATATTTTAATGATGTTGAAGCAACCGATTACTACTTTATTAAAAAATCATCCAATAAGAAAAAGATAAGAGCAGAGTACAACTTTTTGCAAAATATCCCAGAAAATGTGAAGGTTTTTTACCCTCGTATACATGATTTTATTGAAAATGAGCAAATTGCTCAATACTCGATGGAAAGAATCTTTTCTTTCGACGTGAGTGTGCTCTTGAAAAACGCTACAATTTTCCTTGACGATAATCTAGAAACACTTTTTTATCATCTCAACAATTATCTTTCTCTTGCTCCAAAAAAAACGGTCACTCAGTCCGGGTATCAAGAATCATTATCGGACTTGTTTGTAACTAAAGTGGCGGACAGATTTGTAGAAATCCAAAAACTTCCCTTTTTTGCTCAATATGATGCCCTATGTAAACTTAATGGATTTGTGGACGTCTTTGATTTTCATCAAAGACTAGAAGCTAAAATTAAAATGGCTATCAAGACCACAAAAAAAACACAACTCATTTATTCTCACGGAGATCTTTGTGCTTCGAATATCCTGTTCGATGTTTCATCAAGACAAATAAAGCTTGTCGATCCACGCGGATTTAGCGATGATTTTTCAGAAACTTTCCGACCAATAGAGTATGAACTCGCAAAACTCAGCCACTCATTCTTGGGACTTTATGACCTTATTATTTGTGATGCCGCTGAAATACTTGTTCAAGAGGGACAAACAGTTTTACAGTTTAAATTGTCAGCTGAACGACAAATTATGTTGCAAAATGAATTTCTAGCTTTCCTAAAAAATAAAAAAATAGATATACACTTATTGCGACTGTACGAATCAACATTATTTTTTAGTATGATTCCTTTACATCAAGATCATCCCAAAAGAACTTTGGCTCAGTTAGCCCGTTCGCTGGAGTGTCTCAAGTTATCTGAGGAGTAAATATGGCAGTAACCTATCTCATTTGTGCCGCAGGCGATGGAACACGCTTTCGTGCGACGTTACCTTCAACTCCAAAGCCACTCATTAGGATGAAGGGAAAAACAATGCTCGAGTGGTCATTGGCCTCACTTCCCATACTCTCAAAAGATCATCTCATTATCATTACAAAAAAAGATCATCAGGTTCAAAGTCAACTTGAGGACACAATAAGAGGAAATTATCCGTTTTCTAAATTATCTTGGTTGGAAATTGATAAAACGACCAAAGGACAACTTGACACGGCCCTACTAGCGAAACCCTATCTTCAGCTAAAAAATAGTCTCTGTATTTATAACTGCGATAGTTTTTTTCAGAGCAAAACACTTCTACGTCTCATTGAAGATCAAAACATTGAAGGAATTATTCCCTGTTCTAAGGAACCTGGAACAGCGTGGTCTTTTTGTAAAATTGATCGTTATGGTCAGGTCAGGGAAGTTAAAGAAAAGATAAGAATCTCTCCATGGGCTACAGTGGGTTTGTATTACTTTCGATCAACCTCACTCTTTCTTCAATATGCCCTTGAAGAACTTTCTCAAGAAATTGCGGGTGAGTACTATGTAGCTCCTCTTTACGACCGATACATTAAAAATGGTTATAAAGTAGTCATTGATCGTTTACATCTTTTCAAGCCCATGGGGACACCGGAACAACTCCAAAAATATTGGAACATCTCTACAGCTAAGCTTATTGAAGAAAATTCTGCGAAAAAAACAATCCTCGTTGACATCGACAATACGATTACCATCGAGAATCCAAGTGATCCATATTCTCAGAAAAAGCCCAACCTTCCTCTTATTCATAAATTGCAAGAATATCATGATAATGGCTATGAAATTATTCTTTTTACGGCCCGAAGGATGAAGACACATCAACATAATGAAGCAAAAGTAATCCGCGATATCGGGTACGTTACTCTAACTTGGCTAAAAAAACACAAGGTTCCCTATGATGGAATCAAGTTTGGAAAACCACATGCGAGTGCCTTTACCATTGATGACACCAGTATTCGTCCTTTTGAATTTCTTTCCTTGTCAGAAAAGGAAATTTTTGAGCTCTTACGCAAATAATAATCTGGTGCATTTTTTAGAAATAAGTCCTAGAATGATTTCATGGATATTTCGCATTTCTCCAAGAACAAAACAATTTCCTATGCTCAAAATGGAGAAGACGTACTGTTATACCGATTGTTTAAGAATCAGTCAGTTGGCTTTTATATAGATGTTGGTGCCGCTCATCCAGTTTTTGATAACGTTTCCTATCTTTTTTATGAAAAAGGTTGGAAGGGTATTAGCGTTGAGCCAATCAAAAAACACTTCGAGCTGCTTCAAAAACAGCGCGACCGTGACGTGAATTTGAACATGTGTCTTTCAGATAAAAGAGGCAAGAATACATTTTATTATTTCCCGGAAATAGATGGATGGTCGACGCTAGATAAAAAAAAGGCAAGCCAAGCCATAAAGAACGGTCAAAAATGTGAAGAAATTTCCATTCCAATTGAGACACTTGCGAATATTTGCCAAAAATATGCCAAAAAAGAAATTGATTTCTTAAAGGTCGACGTGGAGGGCTTTGAGTTATCAGTTCTAAAGGGTGGCGATTGGAAAAAATTTCGTCCAAGAGTTGTCGTTTTTGAAGACAGTGATCAAAGTCCTAAAATTCAAACATTCTTGGAAAAACAGAACTATCAATTTGCCATTTATGATGGTCTGAATCGATTTTTTGTACGAGATGAAAGTGCCGAAGACCTGCTTCCACTTCTCAATGTTGGACCAAATATTGGTGATGACTATATGCCTTATAAATACCTACAACCGATGCAACAATTGGCTTATGAACTTGATCTTTCTCAACAAAAACTGGCAAAGTCTAAAAAATAGTAAACCATTCTGTTTAAGCTTATATCTTTAGACTGTATTTTTCTTTGCAGCATTAAGACTATAATGCCCTCATGTCACGTCAGGCAAAGAAAGCTTTTCAGCAAGCCAAACCGCCAACTTCTTCTGTGCTGGTCATTGGTCTTGGCTATGTTGGTTTACCAGTGGCAGCGCTCATCCAGGCGCAAGCACAATATGAAGTGACTGGATATGACTTGGACGATCGAAAGATTCAGGCAATTATCCAAAACCAAGCCGACTGGGTTGACGCCTCGACCAAAAAACTCCTAAAAAAATATCCTGTAAGAGTTACCAATAACTCCGCCGACTTACAGAGTTACGACGTCATCGTCATGTGCGTTCCTACCCCAGTCGATAATCAAGATTTACCTGATTTACGCCCCGTTCTGGCCGCTACAGCGACCGCAGCTACTTTGATTAATCCAGGCGGCTTGATCATTCTGGAATCTACAGTCAACCCTGGTGTCAGCGAAGAAGTGCTTATTCCTTTGCTGGAAAAAGCTGGCCACACCGTTGGCCAAGAGGTTTTTCTTGCCCATTGCCCGGAGCGCATCGACCCAGGCAACGCTCAATTCCCTTTGGCCAAAATTCCTCGGGTGTTAGGTGCTGATTCTGCTCAAGGCTTAGCCAAAGCCAAAGCATTTTACGAAAGCTTTTTAAAAGCGCCTATCACAACCGTGAGTAGCCTACGCGCCGCTGAAGCCAGCAAAATCGTGGAGAACGCCTTCCGTGATATCAACATCGCTTTTGTCAACGAACTTGCCCAAAGTTTCGCCCATTTCGACATTGATGTTGTCGAAGTTATTAACGCGGCCAGCACCAAGCCCTTTGGCTTTATGCCCCATTTTCCCGGTTGTGGCGTGGGTGGACACTGCATTCCCGTTGACCCTTATTATTTGATTGAAAGCGCCCAACAAAAAGGCTACGAACACCGCTTTTTGAAACTTGCCCGCGAGATTAATCGTGGAATGCCCCAATACACGGTGGATTTGTTACTCAGTGAACTTGAATCCTTAGGGCTGGACCCTCACACCACCACCATTGGTGTCTTGGGGAGCAGCTATAAAGCTGGCATTGGCGACCAACGTAATTCCCCAGCTATGGAGATTTTTTCCTTGTTGGAGCACCAGGGCCTGGCCCTCGCGCGTTTTGATCCACATGTACCTAGTTTGAACACCCATGCTAGCCTGGAGGAGCTCGGGTCAGACCCTACGATCCAAGCGCTGGTCATCGCCACCAACCATCCCGAGTACATCGAATCCCTAGAGGCTGCAGAGGCCAAGGCCTGGCCCTATCTCAAACTTATCATCGACGGTCGCAACTGCCTCAAAAAATGGCCTAAACAGGCTGTCTATCGGGGAATTGGACGATAGACGCAAAGAATATATTTGCGTTAGTATTTTGTTACTTTGTTTTGATTTACTTCCGATATGGTATTTGGTCAAGGAACGATCAACAAGATTCTTGATATAACCCTTGTGGCTTCCCAAATTACCTTTGCCGTGTCTTGGTCCAGCCTCTTAGGGATTGAAAGTATTTCCTTAGCTGCTAGTCTTATTTCGATGATTATTACCACTATTCTTTGGCTGTGTTACACTTTTCTTCAGGAATCCAACCAATTATGATTGAATTTCTCGATACATTTGCTCCAATAATTTTGTCCGGTGCATTGATCGCCATACTTCTTTATTTAGTTTTGATCGAAATAGTAAAAAAACGAAAAAACGATTCTCGTTAATCTTTTTCCTCTCCCCACCTGACTCACACCTCTGTATAATCGCCATAAATACGTATGGCTCAATCTCGATCAAAAGGTGCGCAAAAGAAACAGCTACCAAAACTTGTCATCCTTATTCCGGCCTATAACGAAAAAGTCACACTTTTAAGCGTGATAAAAAGTATCCCAAAACGTTTTCCCGATGTTTCCACCATCGAGATAATTGTTATTGACGATGGATCCACTGATAACACCGCGGAAATTGCGAAAAAAGCTGGTGCCACCGTTCTCTCGCACCAAACAAATCTTGGTGTTGGGCAGGCACTGCAAACGGGTCTTGAAGCCGCCCTCAAAGCCAAAGCAGACTACGTAGTCAACATTGATGCTGACGGTCAATTCTCCCCCAAAGACATTTCCAAGCTTCTGGCACCCATTCTCAAGAACCAAGCTCAAGTTGTTACCGCCAGCCGCTTTCTTAAACCAGAGTGGACCCCCGCCATGCCCCAAAGCAAATATTGGGGCAATAAGTTTATGGCCTGGTTTTTGTCTCAGATTTTGCGCCAGAAAATCACCGATGCCACCTGCGGATTCCGCGCCTACACCAGAGAAGCAATCCTGCGCATGCAGCTGTTTGGCCGCTACACCTACACGCAAGAAATGTTTTTGCAATTCAAACGGCAACACTTGCCTTTTACAGAAGTGGCCGTAAAGGTTTTGCCAACAAAACGGCCTGGGGGAGAGTCACACGTGGTCTCAAGCTTGGGTCATTACATCTTCCAGGCAAGTATTATCTTGTTACGCTCCCTGCGTGACTATCGGCCCTTTCATTTTTTTGGTTTGCCGGGTTTGCTTTTAGCCATGATTGGCACCGCAGCTGGACTTTTCACCGTTATTCACTATCTGCAGGTGGGCGAAATTACTCCCTACAAAAGCCTTGGTTTCATTGCCCTCTTCGCTTGGTTGGGTGCCCTCTTGCTCTTTCTCGTCGCCCTCATAGCCGACATGCTCGACAGGATTCGCTCTCAACAGGAAAAAATACTGTACTATCTTCGCCAAAGACAATTTGATCAATCATGAAACCGCGTATTCTCATTCTTCTTGGTACCAAAGCACAACTCATAAAAATGGCCCCGGTTCTCCGGTTGCTTGTCATTCAAAAAATTCCTCACACCTTAATTTTCACCGGACAACATCAGGAGACCATACCAGCCCTCCAGGAGAATTTTGGATTAAATGATTTTGATATTGTCCTTTACAAAGGCCGTGATATTTCCAAGCCTTGGCAATTCCCGCAATGGTTTTGGGAAACATGGAGAAATGCCCACAAAAATAAATCTCTCTTTCTTTTAAACGATCCCAAACAACAGTTTCTTCTTGTCCATGGCGATACCTTTTCTACTTTACTGGGAGCGCTCCTCGGCCGACTTTGGGGCGTAAAAGTGGCCCATATTGAAGCTGGACTGCGCAGTCATAACTTGCTTCAACCATTTCCGGAAGAAATCACACGCATTGTCGTAGGCAAGTTGTCTCATATACATTTTCATCCAGGAAAATGGGCGGGTGATAATCTTGCTCAATATCATCAAACCGTGCTTATTAATACTCATGCAAACACGCTGGTAGACACAGTTAAATTCTCCCTTGAGCAACAACCTCGTTTTCAAGTGCCACACCAAGGCTATGGTTTGGTTTCACTTCATCGTTTTGAAAATCTTTATAATCGCCAGCAACTTTTGCGCGCACTCAAAATTATCTTCTTAGCTGCAAAAAAACAACAACTCTTGTTCATGCTTCACCCCGCTACTCAACACCGACTTCAAAAACTGGGATGGCTCAGATTTCTCCAAGACCATCGACATATTCAATTGATTCCTCGAATGAATTCAACGGATTTTCTGCACCTCGTTGCTCAGGCCGAATTTGTGCTTACCGATGGTGGCAGCAATCAAGAAGAATGCTCATATTTAGGAATTCCCACACTTTTATTACGGAAAGCGACCGAGCGCCAAGAGGGCCTTGATAAGAATGTTATCCTTTCCCAGCTTGACGAAGATGTCGCCAAGTTTTTCTTTGAGAATCTTGATGATTTTCGCTCAAGACCACTTTCTTTGACCACCTCGCCCTCCAAAATAATTGTGGATTGGCTCAAGGAGAACTACACATGAGACTCTCCATTATTGTCCCGGTCTACAACGCAGCTGATCATCTTGAGGCGTGTTTAGCATCCCTCACGCATCAAAATAACTGGGCAATCAATCACGATTATGAGGTAGTCGTGGTTGATGACGGATCTACTGATCGAACCCGAGAAGTCGCACGATCATTCCCAGTCCGACTCATTGCACACAAAGAAAATCAAGGTCGCGTCAAGGCTCGCCAAACAGGAGCCAAGCTTGCCAAAGCGCAGCAACTGCTTTTTGTAGATTCGCGAGTTGAAATTTCTTCGAATTTCTTCGACACCTTGTTCCAGAACCTAAAAAAATATCCCTGTATCTTGGCCGGCGGCTATCAAGTAGATTCACATCCTTTGCATTGGTCACGACTCTTTACGCTTATTCGTCAAAAGTGGTATGGCGATCGCTTTTGGCCAACACCCAAGCGTTCCCACTGGATTATTGCTCAGAATTTTGTTCGCTCACCTAAAGGCATGGGTGTTTTCAGCATTCCAAAGCATCTATTTTGGCGTATCCAACCAAAAGACCATTCCCGCTGGCAAAATGACGACACGAAACTTTTAGAAACCTTAGTATTTGATCTTCATATTCCTATTCTGCGCTTGGCATCCCTCAAGTGGCAGTATTCATTTAGAAATACCTGGCTTGAAACACTCATTTGGCTTACAAACCGTGGTACTTACTTTGCTAGCTATTATTTGCAGCCACAGCACCGTCTATTTTGGCACATAACATATTTTGCGCTCATTTTCTTTTCAGTTCATGTATTCATCATCTGGAAGTTTGGTTTGTTCGCCGTTTGTTCAACAATTTTTGCTTTACTCTTGGCTCTAGGACTTTACTTGTCAAAACATCTAACAGATCTATTCGCTATTTGGATTCATTTTCCAGTTATGATCTTGTTTTTTGCCTTTGGAATTATTCGCTTTTGGTGGCTACAATTGCTGGCATATCGAAAAGAAACATGGTTTCGCTCGGTCGTAAGCGCCATAGTAATATTTTTGTTTCTGGTCGTGATGTACCAAAATCGCCAAGTATTACAACTTCTCACCAGTTTTTCCTGGAAAAATATCGCTGCTCTTATTAGCCTGTATGCAGTCTTTCTCACCATGAACGGACTGTTTTTACGTGAAATTCTCCGCGCTTTTGCTATTCAGTTGCCAACTCTTTCTGCAGTTGCCATTTCTAACCTCTCCACCGTTGGCAATACTTTTCTTCCCGCGCGTGGCGGGGCCGCTTGGCGGGCAACCTATCTTTACTCTAGATATGCTTTGTCCCTGAGTGATTTTTTAGCCACACTCACAGCCGGGTACTTTATTACCTTTAATGTGAACTCGTTCCTCACCCTTATATCCCTGGTACTTTCCTGGCAACAAGGCAAAGTCTTTCCTCTTAATCTCTTTTTACTTTTTTTGACCATCTGGATTTTAACGGGCTCAAGCATGTTTTTTCCGCGTTTCTGGTTACAACAGCAGAAGTTCCTTCCACATAAAATCTCAAGAGGCCTTAAGGGCTGGCTTAAACTCATGGATAGTCAGGATATTTTGCTAAAACTGCTCGCAATCAGCTTTGGGAATGTTTTTCTCTCCGCACTTTTGCTCTGGGGAGAATATCGAACCTTAGATTTACCCAACATTTCACTTCTGGAGACCATTACCCTTTCATCGACGGCATCATTGGGATTATTTGTGAGCATTACACCAGCGGCCTTTGGTATTCGGGAAGGGCTGTTGATGATCACTGCCCAACTTATTCAGATAGAACCAAATCAGGCTTTAGCCGTTGGCTTACTTGATCGGGCCATCAGCCTACTTTCACTCCTCATAATCACTTGGCCATCTATTTGGATCATTCAGCGAAGTTCTAAAACAAAGTAGTTGCGTTTACCTACGCGAAGCGTCTCTCCGCCTTGGAGTGTAAGCTCTTGCAACGGATCAGTGACCTTTTGAGAGTCTAACTCGACACCACCTTGCTCAAGCAGTCGACGACCTTCACTCTTGCTAGTTGGAATTCCAGAAGTCATGACGAGTTCTAATGCGGTTATCGCTGATTCCACCTGCAAAGTCGGAATTTGATCTGGCAACTCTTTGTCCTGAACCGTTTTGGCAAAGTGATCAGCAGCCGCTAAAGCTGCTGCTTCATCATGCAACCAGCTGGTAATTTCGTGAGCGAGCCGTTTCTTCATCTCCATAGGGTGCAAACTACCAGATTGGACATCAAGCTCCATTTGTTCAACCTCTTCTAAAGGAACACCAGTCAGCAAGCGGAAGTAATCAGCCATAACATTGTCTGCAACAGACATCAGCTTGCCATACAAATCTTCAGGAGAACTTTGCAAAGGAATGAAATTCTTGAGTGACTTACCCATCTTGCGACCATCGGTGCCTACCAATAGCGGAACGGCGAGAACATATTTTTCACGATTTTTCTCAGCCTGCAGCGTTCTACCAACCATCATATTAAAGAGCTGATCATTGCCACCCAACTCTAAATCAACATCCAAAACAACGGAATCGTAGCCCTGCAACATAGGGTAGATAAGTTCATGCAAATGAATGGGTTGATTGCTTTTTACTCGTTCCTGGAACATATCGCGTTCCATCATTTGCTGAACCGTAAATTTTGCCATGAGCTTTACAAGGTCAGGGAAAGTGAGCTTATCAAGCCAATCACCGTTGTACACAACCTTGATTTTGTCAAAATCTAAAATGGGAGAGGCCTGCTCTTTCCAGGTTTGGAAGTGAGCCTCAATCTGTTCATCTGTCAGGAGAGGTCGAGTCTGGTCCTTACCGGTTGGGTCACCAATCTTCACAGTGCCACTACCAATCAAAAGAATAACCTCATGGCCAGCCTCGACAAATTGTTGCAATTTTCGTAACACCACCGCATGACCAAGAGTGAGCTGATTGCCAGTTGGATCAATGCCCAAATACAAACGGATAGTCTTCTGTTCCATCAGCTTGGCGAGGCCATCGACTGAGGGAAGGACTTGTTGCACACCACGAGTTAGGATGGTTTGGGTATCCGTCATATTTTCTCCTCTGGTGTAGATAGTATCACGAGAGAGAAAGTCAGTCACTCGAAAAATTTTGTAGTTTTTAAAAATGGGGTTCTGTAAACAAAGATCGAATTACTCGTGTTTTTGCCCACCGGCGTACCACTCGACACTGGTTAAAACCGGCGCAAAAACATCATCTTCAAGGGCAATTCTCAAATCCTCAAGTTCCTGTAGGGTTGGCACACGATCTTGGTACACCACTTCTCGAATATTCTCAATCAGAGCAAGTGGGGATTGTTCGTTGGTCTCGCCCATTTCAAGCACACCGGCCGCAGCTAGAGCCTGGGCAACGTTAACCTTGGTCATTTTCATGTCACGGCCGAACAAATCTGGGTGACCGATCTTGGAATTTAATGCCAAAAAGCCAGCATGGGCTAAACTTGCTCCTGTCACACCCCACTGCATGGGAGTGGTTCGACTGTCAGAAATAATCACCCCAAGTTTTTTCACTTCAAAGGTCTCGCGTAAAAAGTCCCAGATCTCATTTGCCCATTCTTGCAGGTTACTTGGCCACAAAACATAGGCATCATCAACATTGGATTCATCAATCCCGGCATTCACAAAAAGTTGATTATTATTGACCGTTAACATGATGTTGTAGCGTGAAGATGTCGGTTCCAAGTACCACTGTGACTCTCGGCGTACTAAGTCATGCTTGGTTACATCGGCCGATTTTGGCACGGTTCTTCCCTCGCAGATGCTTATGATCTTGGAGGTCACCACAATCACTGACTCTTCTGGCAATTCAAGAATCGACTCTTCCAGAATATCAAAGATGTTATCTCCTGGTTGAACAAGTGAAGTTTTAAGGGCTGAAACGCGCATAAGTTAGTATTCTAGCAGCATGTTCTTGAGCTTCTATGACAATTCTTACCGTTTTATGTGCATTTTCAGACAAACTCGCTCATAACGAGAGAAAAAAACCACGTTTGGAAGAAGATCGCAACTTGAGTGTTTTTTATTTTCGCGCCATAATGAACGCCTATGGATATCTTTCAAAAGATGAGTGGGTTTTTTCTCGATATCGTGGAAACGGTTGTTGTTGCCCTCTCAATTTTTCTCGTTATTTACCTCTTCTTTCTTCAGCCGCATCAGGTTCAAGGACAATCAATGGAGCCAACATTTAAGACCGGTGACTACCTTCTTACCGATAAGGTTTCATACCAGGCTGGTGAACCACACCGTGGAGATGTCGTTATTTTCCACGCTCCGGCTGCCGCCGGTTGTGTTGAGGGAACTGGTTGTGACTTTATCAAACGAGTTCTCGGTTTGCCTGGTGACACGGTTTCCGTTCATGACAATGCTGTCTGGATTAATGGTAACCCGCTCCCTGAACCATATATTCCTGAAGAAAACTACACGAAAGAAGCGGAATTTACTCGTGGCGGTCGTGAGTTTGTACTAGGACCAGAGGAATACTTCTTGGTGGGAGACAATCGCCCTCACTCCCATGACTCGCGTGCATTTGGCCCAGTGAGTAAACAAGAAATTGTGGGTCGAGCCTTCTTCCGCTATTGGCCACTCAACCAAATGGGTATTATTCCTCGTGTTTCTTACGAAGGCTTTAGTGCAACCAGTGTGTTTTCAACCGCTGGACAATAATCCCCATACTCAAAGCTAAAAGCGGCAAGCTTACCCGGGAGAGCAGCCTCGCTTTGGCTTGCCAAAGATCTGGCGACGTGGAAATCTCAAAAACCATTGCCAGAATCAGCATACCGACCCAAGCAGCCATGAGTAACCAAAGCCGTTTCTCTTGTTTTGTCCACGTTTGCGGAAAAATACTCATCAGAATGGCGAGCAAGACATACGGAAATACCGGATTAAGCTTTGTGACTAACCACATTGACTGAGCAAGCCACTGGGGATTTTTGAGGATCTGCTCCATGCTGGCATAATGGGCTAACTGATAACTTGATCTACTTGCCTCAAAAGCAACCGCAACGGATTGGGCAGCTTCAGCCTGGAGTTGTGACCATGACAAAAAGATAGCCAAAACTGGCAACACAAAACAAGCAATCTTAAGGAAATCCTTTTTCCAGTCACGAATGGGCCAAAGCTCATAACCAGCCCACCACACAATAAAAATCAACCAGAAAGGTGCTTCCATGCGGTTGAGCATAGAAGTGATTAAAAAAACTAAACTCAAAGCCCGGCGAACAGATAGAGAAAGAGTATCATCAAGCAGTACCAAAAAAATCAGTATCCAATACCACACAAACGGTAGGGCGCTATACACTTGCGTTATCACCTCCATCATCGGTCGAGTTGCTACCAACAGCAATACAATAATGAGCCACTGATCAAGTTTTTTCACGATTATTCTTGCATAGCTCAGTGCCGAAATTATCAGACCGATGTATATCAATCCGCTTGAAAGTAGACCACTTTTATGCACAAAAGCTTGCCAGATTGACGAGAGGAAAGGATGCGAAAAGTCGTAGTTATAAAACTCTTCATGTTGCGTGAATTCCTCAAAAAAACGCATGACCGTCCAGTCATCCGCAATACGGGCTGCTCGCCAATCATAGAGAACTAAAGAATCCCATACCACCGGTTGAATATTCCACAACCATAAAAGTATCAAGCCGCATGAAGGGATCACCAGAGAAAAAATAAGCACTCTCTCTAGCGATAGCGACGCATGTATGTTTTTTGCTATTCCTTCGATTCGCTTACGATTAAAAAGACTGAAAACTTTTCCAGATGGTGAAAAGGATCCGAAAGCAATGGTCCCAATACCAAGGCTCAGCCAATAGATGTAATTGAAGGGAATGCCTGCTAACCACAAAAAGAGCGATGCTATTCCCACCAAGGACAGGCCAAGTGGATACCCTAAAGCGAATGATTGCTGAGCATCAAGCGAAAGCAGCCGCTTACTAATTTGGAATCCAATAGCCCAGATACCAAGCATCCAGATTAAGGTGTAGGCATGAGCCAACATAGTACCTCTTGTTGTTGTGTCTTTTCTTGATAACAAGTGCAATCCGTACTTTCTGTAGAACACCACGATTCAGCGGGCTCGAAAGCGCTCGAAGATGCCTCAATCACAACCACCAAATCCTGTTCTTTCACTAATTGTGGATTATCCAGAATGGGAATGGGATAAAGCACGGCCCGTAAAATAGAAGCGTTATGGCCTTGGGGGAGATCTGCATCACGATGGGGAGCAATAACGCCAATCTTTAAGGATGTCTCCTGTTGTGTTATTTCTTGGAGTGTATCCCTTAATTGCAAAAGATGAGCCATTTCACCCGTTGGGTGCAGCACTTTCAGTTGTTCTTCTCGTGACTGCCCCACCATCGAAAAAAACTCAATGGCTTTTATTCTTGAGAAGGACGCCCAATTGTAAAAGAAAAATGCTCCCCAAAAGGCAATGACACCCCAAAAGAACAAACGAGAATGAGGAGTGACCATGGCTCGTATTGTATCAATGAAAATATTGAACAATATCTTGATTCGAAAAACCGATCTCCACCAACCTTTCACGAATTTCACTATCTTGGACTTGTGATTTTCTCCACTTAGCTTGAAGATCGAGAATCGTTTCGCGAACTTCATACGGAAAAATAATCCAGTCATCATTACGCGTACCCACATACTCTGCTTGTCGAACGGTGTGGCTTTTCTCAACTTGGGTAGCAACGATGTACCGATCAACGCCAATGGTTTCCAAGTATTTATCCATAACCAGAAGTGTTGATCCCGTATCAACAATATCCTCAAAAATGAGGACATTTTCACCTTGAATATCCGTGGGCAACGGTTGGAGAATAATCGGCTCGGGATCATGTTCGGCTACGCCTTGATAGGAAGAAATCTGGAGAAGACTTATTGTCTTGAGGTTTAAGCGATCGGCTAAATGTCGAACCATGGTTAAACCACCATTTGCCAAGGGAACAATCCGATCAAACTGTTGTCCACTCTGGAGAATCTGCTGAGCCAGTGACTCGGTTAATTGAGTAAGATCTGGCCAATCAAAAAGGGTAAAGGCAATATCATCTATTTGTGATTGTTTCATTTTCTCATTGTACAGGGAAATAAAAATCAGGAAGAGCTTCGTAATGATTTTGGGCAGAACTCGTTTATAATAGCTAAGTTGATGTTGAGTGAACCCTCACTTTCATCAAGTCCGGGACGTAGCTCAGATGGCTAGAGCGCGCGCTTTGGGAGCGCGAGGTCGCTGGTTCGAGTCCAGTCGTCCCGACAAATAAAAAAGTCACCATTTGGTGGCTTTTTTATTTTTTAGGACTGTTGATGAGAACCAGGAGTTCGACGACGCCAAGGGTATGTGTAACACCCATGGCTAGTACTGGGCGACACCAATAGTGGCGACCAGTGATCCAGTCGTTTTATAGAACATGTCTCGTGAGTAGAGCCAAAGTCCTATCATCCTCTCCATTCGCTACAATGTCTCCATGCCAAAACTCGGTCCAGATTATTTTTCCGATCGCACTACTCTCCAGATCGCTCGTGATCTGTTGGGAAAAATCCTGGTTCACGAAATCGATGGACAGCGATTATCTGGCATCATTGCTGAAACAGAAGCCTATCTTGACGACGATCCAGCGAGTCACTCCTACAAAGGACCAACACCAAGGAGTACCTCACTTTTTCTTCATCCCGGAACCATTTACACCTACCGTAGTTATGGTCTTCACACCTGCTTCAATATTGCCACCACCAAGGTGGGGACAGGTGAAGCAGTGCTTCTTCGTTCCATCATTCCCCTTGAAGGAAGAAAAATCATGGACAAAAATCGTGGGCAAGTGCCTCGCAAACAGCTTACCAACGGTCCAGGAAAACTTACTCAAGCTCTTGGCATACAAATGACGAGTAATGGCCGAGATCTCTTTTCGAGTGATATCTGGATTGAAATGGCAGAATCGATACCAGATGCTGCCATTTTGATTACCCCAAGAATCGGTATTTCCCAGGCAAAAGAACAACTCTATCGTTTTTTAATCGAACCCAAATTCGCCGCTACTCTGTCCCAAAGTATCGATCGCCATAATCCCCAAGACCAGGGACGATGAATTTTTGAGCATTCAAATGACTATCGAGGGCAGCCGTATAGATCTGCACGGCAGGAAAACGATCTTGGATTCTCTTCACTCCTTCAGGAGCGGCAATCACACAAACAAAGATCATTTTCCCTGGTTTGGCAAGTTCAACCGCCTCTAAGACGTGCTCGGAAGTTCCTCCGGTTGCCAACATGGGATCGGTAATAATCACCACATCAGTTGATGAAATTGTGGGTAATTTCCAATAATAGCGATGAGCCTCAGCGGTTATCTCGTCTCGCTCGAATCCCACAAAACCTACGCGAGACTTTGGGAGAAATTTCAAAGCTGCCGGCAGAAGAGCGATGCCAGACCGGAGCACCGGCACCACTACAACTTCATCTGACAGTTTTTGAACTTGCGTTTTTTCAAGCGGGGTATCAACTTCCACGTTTTTTAACTGTAGATCGCGGACCGCCTCGTAAAACAAGAATTCACAGATTCTATCGGAATGCCGGCGAAAATCTGTCCGCGAAGAGTCTTTACACCGTAAATGGGCAAGGGAATCTTTGACCATGGGATGATCGACCACAACAAGTTCTGACACAAACTCCTTCTAGTTGCCACACAGACGGAGCACCTACGCCCAATCTCAAAGTAGTGTAGGACAGCCGGATGGCTTCAAGCAAGTTGAGCGTGTTTATGACTGTTCGAGAAACGCCAGACATTCTGCCTGATCCATGAGCTTTTGCTCACCAGTTTCCATGATCTTGAGGAGAACCTTACCTTGCTTAGCTTCTTCCTCCCCAATCACGATAACGTACGGGATGCCCTTCCTGGCAGCAAATTTAAATTGCTTGCCAAGTTTTGCCACCTCTGTGTACAGCTCAGCTGAGACACCAGCTTGACGAAGATTGGCCGCCACAACTGCCGATTCTTGTTTGAGATCCTCGGAAAAAATGGTGACAAGCACCCGAGCGCTTGCGGTGGCCGAACGAATGAGTCCCAGTTCACGAGCCGCCTCAACGGTACGATCAAACCCAATTCCAATGCCGACCGCTGGCATCTGGAGACCTGAGAGATCATTAATGAGCTGATCATAACGGCCGCCGCCACCAAGTGATCCACCAGTAAACTCTGGAGCAATAACTTCAAAAATAAGACCAGTGTAGTAATCAAGTCCGCGGGCTATGGTTGGGGTAAAAACAAGACTTCCCTTTGGAACACCAAGTTGAGCAGCCAGCGAAAGAATCTCCTCCAAGTTGTCACTTGGCTTGGTTGCTTGAATCGCTTGTAAAGCCGCCTCAGCTTGTGACCTCTCGAGACCTTTGTTCACCAGCTCATCAATGACTTGTGATGGCGACAATTTGTCGAGCTTATCGATCGACTGGATCAAACTACTGGTACTGACAGCTTGCGTCGTAAAGGGTGATAGAGTAGCAAAAAGCAATTGACGATCGTTAACTCGCAACTCGATTTTCTCAAATCCAATTTGGCGATAAGCCTGATAGGTGGTCGCCAAAATTTCTGCATCAGCCAGAGCATCCGTACTGCCAAAGATGTCGATGTCGCACTGGGTAAATTCACGATACCGGCCCTTCTGGGGCTTATCAGCCCGGAAAACGTTCTGAATTTGGTAGCGCCGAAATGGCAATGGTAACGTAGACACATTTTGCGCCATCACCCGGGCCGTTGGTACGGTCTGATCATAACGCATAGCCACGGCTCTTCCACCGCGGTCCTCAAATTCATACACGAGCTTATCTGCTTCTTCGCCATACTTGCCCATGATAGTTTCTTTGTATTCAAGTGTTGGCGTTTCCAGTGGTTCAAATCCGGCCATTTCAAAAGCGCTGATAATTTGACGCGCCACGAAATCTCTCTCACGCTTTTCTGCGGGGAGAAAATCTCGAAAACCCTTGAGTGTTTGTAGTGTTGTCATATGTTTCCTTTGTAACAGTCGCCTATCGTTGGATACTTGAGCTGCCCTTATTCTAATTGTTTTTCTTGTTATTTTTTAGAGTCGATCCATCACGCAATAAAAAAGCCCCGGTTAGGGGGCGCGTGATAGTTTGTTGCACAGCCAATTACCCCCTCCGGAAAACGTGGGGATGATGAATAACCGTAGTGATAAGGTTCAACCCTAACATAGCCTGGATATTGTAACAGATGTTGAGCAACCAGGCTAGAAAAAAGAAGGGCCTGGCCCTTAAAAATGTATTTATACACCAGCCTGGGAAAAAAGGGCCAGGCCCTGTATAGTATCTTCCATGGCGCAGCACCCAAGCTTCACCCGCTACTTCCTGGGTATCAGCATCCCCGAGCCAGAAAATACTTTGTTTTCTGAAATCCGACGTTTGTATCATCCTAACCACACACTCACCAGCCCACCCCATGTCACAATTAAGCAGCCCTTTCTCATGCCAAATCGCCAGTATCTGCTCGAAAAACTCGCAAAAGTTGCCCGCTATTTGGAACCCTTTACACTCAACTTTGAGCTCATTGGCAGTTTTCGCCAACCCAAATACGGGACTGTTTTCCTTGAACCGCGAAGCAGTGAAAAAATCAAAATTGTAGAACGGGCACTGAGTGAAAATATTGCTTTTCTCCCAAGTGGAAGATCTTTCCACCCTCATCTCACTTTAGCCCAAAAGGTTCCTCACGAAAGAATGAAACAAACAAAGCAAGAATTGCGTGCTTTGAAACCTCAAATCAAGCTTGAAGTTGATCATCTGGCTCTCTTTGCACAACAGGAGACTGGAGAATGGCTTATTGACCGGGTGTTTCCGTTTGGTGCCGACAACTCGCACAAGTCCCAAAAAGAGTCAGATGATGATGTTCAACCTGAAAATCCGCAACCTCTCGAGGCAACTGAGTAAGACAGGGTATTTCTTGAATTTGCCCACAAACGGTACAAACCAGGTGGTCATGGTGATGACTCCGCAGTTCATACGTTGCCGTTTGGCCGCCAAACATATGGCGACAAACTTCCTCCCGGTCGGACATTCTCTCGAGAGCACGGTACACCGACGTTTTATTGCACTCTTCGCCAAGTTGTTTCAACTTTTCGACAATTTCTGGTGCCGATAAAGTGTGATTTCTCTGAAGAATTTGCGCAATTTTAAGACTGATTTTGTCAGGCCTCGCCATGAAGAAATTATAGCATCGTGTTCTTGAATTGTGCAACTAAGTTGCTAAAATACCGCTATGACCTTTTTGCTTGTCTTACTGTCAACTTCACTCATTGCAGCCGTTGCCGTGTTCAGTGGCGTCTTACTTGCTTGGAAACCGCACATCACAGATAGAATTCTTCCAGGACTCGTTGGATTAGCGGCAGGTACCATGTTGGGCAGTTCGTTTTTACACATTCTGCCTGAATCATTTGAATTCATTTCTCCAGAATCCTCATTGGCGATTACTTTGGCATCCTTTACTTTTTTCTTTCTTGTTGAAAAACTTTTTCACTGGCACCATTGCCATGAACTTGACTGTGAAAATGAACATCATCAACCATCGATGGGCTACATAAACTTGATTGGCGACAGTTTTCACAATTTTTTGGATGGCATGATCTTAGCGGCCGCTTTTATGATCAACCCCTGGTTGGGAATAACAACAAGTTTTGTGATTGCCCTTCATGAACTTCCACAAGAACTCGGCGATTTTGGTGTGTTGTTGCGTTCTGGGTTTTCTAGAAGAAAAGCTCTTCTCTCAAATTTCGTTATAGCTTTGTCTATAATTGCTGGCGGGAGTTTTGCCTACTTTTTCCAGTTACAAACTCTCACTCTCACCAAGTTTTTACTCCCGATTGCTGCTGGCAACTTCATTTATCTTGCGGCTTCTGATCTGGTTCCAATTATGAAAGATGATTCGCATCGGTCAAGATCATTGCTTGTTTTTGCCCTTTTTCTGATTGGAATAGCCACGATCATTCTTTCCGGCATCTTTTCCCCGGAACACTAGATTATTGCTGATCACCTCAAGGCGCTGACAGCAGCCTATGCTATGCTCACAACATGCGACTTTACGAACATGAGGGAAAGTCCCTCCTTGGTCAGTATGGACTTTCCATTCCCTCTTCCGTTCTCACCTCTGTTAATGATGGTTCGCTTTTTCAATTCTTTCCTGTTGTAGCGAAAGCTCAAGTCCTTTTTGGCAATCGAGCGGAAAAAAAATTGATTCAGATTATTCCTTCCCAAGATCAAGCACAATTACAATTTGATACTCTTAAGCAATCACTTGCCTCACTCCTTCCTCGATCAGAAACAATCAAAATCCTTTGGGAACCCCTCGTCCCCTTTTCGGAGGAGTGGTATCTTTCCATTCGCTATGACACGCAGACTCGTCTACCGGTTGTTTGGTTTACCACTAAAGGTGGAACAGGCATTGAAACACGACTCACTGCTCAGGATTTTCAGATCCTCCCACTCGAGAAACTGGCCCAAACACCCCTTCCTGTTCTGCAACCAGAAATTCCTAATGACTGGTTAAAAACCATCGTTCACGCGTTCTTTGCTGAAGACATGACTTTGCTTGAAATTAATCCTTTGGTTATTGCTAATGGTAGACCACTTATTCTTGACGCCAAAATTGAACTTGATGATTCGGCTCATTTCCGGCACCCGGAATGGACAGATCTGTATCCACCACGAACACTTTTTACTCGCGAACCAACATTAGCCGAACAGCAGGCGAAACAAATCAATGCTCTCGATCATCGTGGTGTGGCCGGAGCATCGTATTTTGATTTTGATGGCTCCGTTGCGGTCATAGGATCAGGCGGCGGCGCTTCTATACTCGCAATGGACACGTTATTAACCACTACGCTTCAACCTGCAAATTACACTGAGTATTCTGGCAATCCAAGCCGAGAAAAAGTGGCTGCCTTAACAAAACTTGTCCTTCAAAAACCGAATCTCCAAGGTTTGTGGGTGGTAGGTGGACATGCCAACTTTACCGATCAGTATGAAACACTTATGGGAATTTTTGATGGCTTGGAAAACTCGCAACTGCCCCAAAACTTCCCTGTTGTGATCCGTCGTGGTGGACCAAGACTTGAGGAAGCATTTGCCGCTCTCAAACAACGGGCAGCAAGCCTTTCCATCCAACTTAGACTTTTTTCTTCAGAAACACCTATTCCGGAAAGTGCCTTTGCACTAGAGAAACTTGTCCAGAACTCTGCTGATTCAGGAGAAAAACTATGAGCATTCTCATTGACCACAACACGCGCTTACTCATCCAAGGAATTACGGGAAAGGAAGGCTTGCGTTCGTATCAATGGTCCCAGGCATATAATCCCAAAACAGTGGTGGCGGGAGTGACGCCTGGTAAAGGCGGCCAATTTGTGGAAAATGTTCCTGTCTATAGTTCCGTGAGCGAGGCTCTGACTGCACACCCCGAAATCAATGCCAGCTCAATTTACGCTCCTCCAGCATTTGTCTTAGAGGCAGCTGCGGAAGCACTGGAAACACACATTCCCCTCATCCACATCATTGCTGAGGAGGTGCCCCTTAGAGACACCGTAAAGCTTTTAGATCTTGCCAAGCACGTCAAAAGTCGAATTGTTGGACCAGCCTCAATTGGTATAATCTCCCCTGGCCAAGCGAAAATTGGATCCATTGGAGGACCAGACAATCTGCAGTTTCAACCTGGAAGCGTTGGTCTTATTTCAAAATCTGGAGGTATGAGTAGTGAGATTGCCCTTTTGCTTTCAAAAAACGGTTATGGACAATCAACCGTCGTGGGCATTGGCGGAAATGTGATTGCTGGGACCACATTTGCTGATCTGGTTGATGATTTTGAAAATGATGATCAAACTAAAGCCGTTGTTATCATTGGGGAAATTGGCGGAGCCTATGAAGAAATGCTTGCCCAAAAACTGGCTTCACTCCCCAATCACAAACCCTATGTTGCCTTTATTAGTGGACAGTTTGCAGAACTTCTGCCTGAAGGCATGAGCTTTGGCCATGCGGGGGCGATTGTCAGTCATTCAATGGGAACTCGCCAAGGAAAGATTGCTGCCCTTACTCAAGCTCATGTTGAGATTGCACCGGATCCATCTGCTATTATCAATATACTGAATCAAAAAATAACTCCAGATTACGAAAGAAACTAAGGACACTATGCCGAACCTTCAATTTGTGACTCAAGTCAGTGGTGAACATGAGGGAATCCACTACATTCGCACCAAGCCCCTCACCGAACTTGTAGATACGTCATCTTTTGCTTCGGCGGTGTACTTCATGATAACCAATCATGTG
>CAZRAG010000010.1:0-31361 GCA_964598125.1 uncultured Pseudomonadales bacterium | reverse complement strand
CTTGCTAGAATGAGTACCGTGCCAAAGAAAATACCCCAAAATGGGGAGACCTCGCCTGATCTTTCTACGCCCATGATGCAGCAGTACCTGCACATAAAGCAAGAAAATCCAGACTGCTTGCTTTTTTTTCGCTTGGGTGATTTCTATGAACTCTTTTTAGAGGACGCAAAGATTGGTGCCCATATTCTTGGTATTACCTTAACGAGTCGAGATGGCACTATTCCCATGGCAGGTGTGCCCTATCATGCCGTTGAAACCTACCTCAATAAGCTTATCCAGGCAGGCTATAAGGTGGCCATTTGCGAGCAGGTGAGTGAACCGGGAAAAAGTAAGATTGTAGAACGAGAAGTTATTCGCATTGTGACACCAGGCACTGTGCTTGATGATCGAAGTCTTGAACAAAAAGAAAATAACTATCTAGCTGCCATTGACTGGCAAGGGCAAGAAATTGGCTTAGCGTTGGCCGATCTCTCTACGGCTGAATTTCAAGCAACACAGCTTGAAACCGAACAAGAACTCCTCAATGAGGTGACACGAATCAAACCGGCAGAGCTCCTTGTTTCACCTGAGATCTATAATCAACCCGAAAAGCTGGCCAAGCTCAAGAACAGTGGCGCAAAAAACCTGGTTTGCGAGCATCGTTGGGAGAGTTGGCAAGCCAATGCAGAGCAAACACTTCGTCAACATTTTGGAGTAAGCTCACTCCGAGGTTTTGGTCTGCACGACTGGCCGGCAGCAACCGGAGCGGCTGCTATTGTTCTTAAGTATCTGCAAGAAACACAGAAACAGAACCTTCGTCATGTTCGGAACTTGCGAACCTATCACCCTAACAACGCGCTCCAGCTCGATAGCTCGACTATCAGTAATCTTGAACTTTTCACTTCCTTACAAGATGGAGTCAAACTCCATTCCTTTTTTTCGGTGATTGATTACACGCTTACCGCCATGGGTGGGCGTCGACTCAAGAACTGGATCCGGCAGCCATTGCAAAAACAGGAAAAAATTGAGTGTCGCTTGGATGCTGTTAACTGGTGGAAGAATACAGATGCCTTACGCCAACAAGTCAGAGCACAATTAACTATCTGTAGTGATGTTGATCGGGTCCTTTCGCGAATAGCGCTCGGGCAGGGGAGTGCACCCCAACTCTTGCAACTCCAAAATTCTTTAGATATCTTTCAGCAGATAAAGACCATATTGAAAACCGTTCAAACGGATAGTTGCACAAAGGACGCTCTGGACGAGATTGGGCCAGAAGTGCAACACACTGCGCAACTTATTAAGACCCATATTTTGCCAGACGCACTCACCGATACCAAAGGGGGTGGGCTGATTCGCGAAGGCATCAATGCGGAACTCGACGAATTACGACAAATTGTTCATAACAGTCGAGATTGGATTCATGATTTAGAAAAAGCAGAGCGTTCCCGAACCGGGATTACTTCGCTTAAAATCCGTTCCAATAAAGTCTTTGGCTACTACATAGAAGTCACCCATACTCACCGCGAAAAAATTCCTGAGGATTACGAACGGAAACAGACACTCGTCAATAGTGAGCGTTTTATCACACCAAATCTCAAGGAGTACGAAGTAAAACTGCTCACTGCCCAAGAGAAAGCCAATGATCTCGAATATGAGATTCTCACAAGCATTATTGACCAAGTTCTCAAGATGATCGAACCGTTACAACGCGCTTCATCGGCTATTGCGGATCTTGATTGTTTCGTTGCCTTGGCCGAATTGGCGGATCGCCATAATTATTGCCGTCCGTCCCTGAACACCACTGGAAGTCTCTCAATTATTGGCGGACGGCACCCAGTAGTGGAACATTTGCTTCCCGAGAAACGATTTGTGCCTAACGACACAAGCCTGTCACCCAATGATCAACAGGTGATGGTGATAACGGGACCGAACATGGCTGGGAAGTCCGTGTATATGCGGCAAGTCGCCTTGATTGTTTTACTCGCCCACATGGGTAGCTTTGTCCCTGCCAAAGCGGCTGATATTAGTCTAGTTGATCGCATCTTTGTTCGGAGTGGTGCCGCCGACATGATTACCGCCGGGCTCTCAACCTTTATGGTGGAAATGGTCGAGACGGCCTACATTCTTCACCACGCCACACCACAAAGTCTGATTATCATGGACGAGATTGGACGAGGAACAAGTACCTATGACGGAATCAGTCTTGCCTGGGCTATTGCCGAATATCTTGTTCGTCAGCCGCAAAAGAGAGCAAAGACCCTTTTTGCTACCCATTACCATGAACTCCAGGCTTTAGAATCAAAATTCCCTCAACAACTCAAAAATTTCCACATGGCCATTGAGGAAAAAGATTCCACATCTGATCACCCAGGAGAGCCAGTGTTTCTCTATAGCATTGAGGAGGGTGGAGCATCCCACAGCTATGGTATAGAAGTCGCCAAGCTTGCCGGATTACCAGAAGAAGTACTGCAAAAAGCCCGAGGATTGTTGCAAAAAGAAGAAGGTCTCTCCTTACTCAAGCATGACCAACCTATCTTGAGTAACCTCTCTCCTCAACTCAAAGACCTGGATATATCTCATCTCACACCGCTAGAAGCACTCAATCTCCTGGCCAAATGGAAACGCGAATGGGAGAGAGGTTACTCGAGTGAAAGCGAGAACGCTTGAGTAAGGAGAGACCTTCAATGCAGACTATTTTCCCGCTCAATCCAAAAGTCATTAGCCAAGTTGCCGCTGGGGAAGTGATTGAACGTCCGGCTTCCGTTGTCAAAGAGCTTATCGAAAACTCCCTAGATGCAGGGGCAACCGAGATTTTCCTGGAACTCCAGGATGCAGGCAAAAAACTCATTGTGGTAAGTGATAATGGTCAGGGTATCGATCGGGAAGATTTTCCTTGGCTTATCGCGCGTCACGCCACCAGTAAATTGCATAGTACTGACCAGCTCTTTTCTATTCATACCTTTGGTTTTCGTGGCGAAGCCTTGGCTAGCATTGCGGCCATCAGTGAGCTCACCATTCAGAGTAAGTGCCAAGGAAATGCCGGTGGCTGGCAAACTCTTTGGAATACTGGAGATCTGCTCGAAGCTGGTCCCATTGGTATGGATCAGGGAACGAGAATTGAAGTGAAAAATATCTTTGCCAATGTCCCGGCTCGGCGAAAATTTTTACGTCAATCAGCCACCGAACTACGGCATATTATCAGCGTTGTTTCAACCCAAGCCCTCATGCATCCTGATGTAAAATGGCAAGTTTCCAATAATAATCAAGGAGTATTGTATTTTTCGCCCACTTCCCAAAGCGAACGCATCGGCTCTATTGTGGGTGAAGATATCGCCACCCAAATGCTCCCTCTTTCTGAGGAACTCTCTCATATCAAAGTGGAGGGCTGGATTGGCAGACCACCTTTAGGAACTGGCCGGCCTCTGCATCAGTATCTTTTTGTCAATCGCCGCCCTGTGAACAGTGATTTTGTAAAACATACTATCAAAAAAATGTACCAGCATTATCTGGACCCGCGATCTTATCCCGTTTTCTGCCTCTTTCTGACTTTACCGACCGAAATGGTCGACATCCATCTGCACCCACGCAAAGAAACGGTGCGCTTTCTCAATGAACAGCAAGTTTTTGAGATCCTAAATCAGTCGGTGCACGCAACCCTTCAAGCGGGAAATGATGATCTTATCGTAACCCGCCACCAACAGCTGATCGCTGATGCGCACACCCAAACGCACGCTGGAAAAGTGCTGAAAAAACTCGTCATGGGAAAACAACTCGAACAAGGAGCGCGAACTGAGCCCATTGTACAAATTCACAATCTCTATCTGGCTGTCGCTACTGAAGAGGGCCTGTTACTGATTGATCAACATGCTGCCCACGAGCGAATCCTTTATGAAGAATATCGAGAAGCTTTTGAACAACAGCAGCGGCAAACGACAGCGTACGTATTGCCAAAACCCTTGTTGTGGAAAGCCTCGACTCTTGAACATTCTCTCCTTGAAGAGCACCGGGAAAAACTTGAACAACTCCATTTTCAGTTCTCATTAGAAGACAATAATCACGTAACCATCGTAGCTGTCCCTGAATTTTTGCGAGATCGTGATAGCGTTGAACTCCTCCGGGGAATGCTTGGTGATCTTGCCGAGTTACCGCAAGCACGGATCATTGATATTCCGAGCCAACTCATGCTTTCTTATCTCGCTTGTCGCAGTGCCATTAAAGGCGGCGAATACCTCACACCTGAGAGAAGGGCAGAGTTGTTGACTCAGTTAGCCGCCTATCCAACCAATTACACTTGTCCTCATGGTCGACCAGTACAAACATTGCTTGATGGCAAAGAACTCGCTAAATTGTTCCATCGGTTATGAGGCAACTATTGCCTTAATGAGCATCTTTTATACAGTAGAGTCAATGTTATATACTTCATCTATGATTACGAGACATTTTTTGGCTCCACGTTTTTCTCTTATCCTGACATTCCTCTTTTTCTTGGTCGGACTTTTTACTTTTGTTTCGACTGCTCACGCAGCTATCTCCTACGGAAGTGGAACGTACATCAACCTCTGTGGCAGCGGTACGGCTGCCAGCTCACACAGTTGTTCTCAGGAGTGTAACATCAACACAGGTTCCTGTTCTTCAGGTGGAAACAACGTTGTTCGCTATCAGTGTGACGGGAAAAATGTTGACTGTCGCCAAAATGAATCTGGCTTTAGTACGTCGCAATCACTCGGTAATCCTGGCTGTGGAAAAACCGTTCAAGTTGATGTCTTTGATCGAACATGCCGTTTGAGCAATGGTGGTTGGGACGATAATTGTGTCCTGCGTGATTATATTGTTTGGTATTCCGGTGACTGTTCCAATGAAACACCGCCACCTACTGGTCCCACTTGCCAAGAATACCAAGAAGTAAATACTCAATTCCGTAAAAGTTTGCGCCGAAGCTGGGTCAGTGGACAAGAACTCACCCAGCAGGGTATAAAGGTCGGAAGCCGGATTGACGTGAATTGTTTTGCTAAAACTGGGACAACGCTCCTACCTGACGCAACCATTCGTGTTACCTATCCAGATGGTAAATCGGCCAAACTCCGAGACAATGCGGAACTCCGTTTCTACAAAATTACCCAAAGTGGAAAATACACCTTTACCTGTGATTCAAGAAGCATTGCTCAGTGTTCGGACAGTGATAGTTTTACCGTCCAAAGCGAGCCAGAACCCACTCCCTCTCCAAGTCCATCACCGAGTCCAAAGGTGACACCTTCACCAAAAGTAACCCCATCTCCAAAAATCACGCCAACCCCACAACCACGCGGTTGTTATGAATCCTGCAGTACCTCTAAGCCCTGTGAGGATGGCCTACGCTGTATCAGTGGCGCCTGCCGGAATGCCAGTTGTTCGGCAGACCGAGATTGCATGTGTGACATCGAAGAACACGAGAGTGCTTGTGAAGATCTTGACGTTGTTGGCGGAGATAACGAACGAGTTCCCGCTGAAGTGACACTGCGCTCACAAGCTCGTGACAACAAAGGCGACATTCAGGAATACAAATACTATTTTGGCGATGGTCAAACCCTAACGACCAAAGACAAAGAAGTGACCCATAAGTACGAATCCTCTGGTAAATTCACAGCCAAGGTTGAAATTAAAGATAGCCGTGGAAAATGGATCAGCAGCGATCGCTGTGAAGCGGATGTAACCGTTCGCCAGTCGGCGGTGGAAAGCCATAAGTCAGATTGTTCTGATGTGTTTATTCTCGAGAAATCAAATAGCGGTAAGGCTCCATCGACCTTCAAATTCAAAGTGACTGGCTATGACAATAAGGGTGACATTCAGGAGTACAAAATCCAGTTCGGCGATAGTACCGCTGACAGTACAACAGAGAAGAGTAGTACCGATAGTCAGACATTTGAACATCGCTATGAAAAAGCAGGCACCTATCAGGTTCGCGGCTTTATCAAGGACAGCAGTGGCAACTGGCAGGGTGGAGACAATGGGTGTTCTCTCAATGCCTTTGTAGAAACCGAACCACTCACTAAGCAACCTGACACCGGAACACCCACCGCTTTGAGCTTAATTGGCTTGGTTAGTGGTGGCATGGGATTGGCTTTGAGGCTGGTGAAAAAAAATCAAGCTCTGTAAACAAAGCATCGCCTAAAAACACGAGAGAGTAACCGTATATGCTTTTTCTCAATTGGATTCTGGCACAGGATATCCTTGGTCCGATTCTCTCAATGTTTCTCACAATTACTATTATTCAGTGGCTTATCCCGAAGTTAAATCACCGCAAGAAAATAGCCAGAGAAAAATTGGACAATTTTTATAACATTGCTTTTGCTTTTGTTGAAATTCGAAAGGGTTTCTCCGTCAAGATTGATGGAAAAATTCATAATAAACAAAACTGTGGATACTTTCACAATTTTCATTTTGGTGGAGATACGGTCGCGAATCCTATACTTGATGAAAATCATTTTTTTAAGTATGTTCTCGAAAAATATCAATATATTGATCCCGAACTCCAAGTACTCCTTGTGCAATATCTAAAAACTCGTGGACCAGACAATGCACGAACTCAGCTCGAGTGTGGAGATCCAAACATGATTAAGCTGCGCCACAAAATTGAACAAAGCATCTTGTTCTATTTTGAAAAATATAATCATGAGATTAGTCAATGATCCATCAAAAATGTTATCGTATCTCTAATGCCTGCTTCATTAAAAAAACTGTTGACACAAAAACAAAAGCTTTCCTCCTGGAGCAACAAAATCTTTACTCCAACTGCCTTGGGAATTACCAGCACTGTTCTTATTCTCATTGGCCTTATCTGGTTTTTACTATCAATTGCACCAGTCTTAGCGGTTGAAATACGTTACCAGTATCACTCGGCCTTAGAAAAAACTTTTGGCACTTCGCAGCTGCGAGCAATTCTCCTTCCCAATGTTTCTTGGGATTTCCAGGGTAATAGTCAAAAAAACCGAGAGTATGGCATTGTCATACCCAAAATTTTTCTTGACGAACCCGTTGTTTTTAATGTCGATCCAAATAAGCCAGCCGAATATCAGGATGCTCTCAAAAAGGGTATTGCGCATGCTTCGAGCACCGCTTTTCCCAACAATGGAGGAGTAGGGTATTACTTTGCGCATTCGTCTTCTCCAGAGTTTCGTCGACAATATAACGCCGTTTTTTACACTTTGGGAAAACTGAATCCTGGTGACGATATTTATATTTGGTTTGAAAACGAAAAATATCACTACCAAGTTCGCGATAGTGTGGTAACAAATGCCGACGATGTTTCCTTTTTGCACCAACAATATGACGCGGAAACCATTGTTTTACAAACCTGCTGGCCTCCTGGGACCACGGCTAAACGAAAACTCATTTTTGCCCAGCGCGTGCAGTAAGGGCCTGGCCCTGGCGGTTTTTTATACACAAAATGTTATTTTAGTAATCAATATTGTCCCTTTTTCACCAAGGTCTGACCCAAACTTTCCAGACAAAAAAGTCCTTTTTACCTTCGAACACCTGATTTAGGTTTTTCAGGGCCAGGCCCTTGACCATGTTGTAATTTCTTACCGATCCCTTACGTACCTTTATGTTACACTCAATACCAGATATGCCCACACGTGACGCAGCCATTCTGCGCCAGCTCTTAAACACGGCACATAGTGGGTTACTGATTATCGACCAGTCTGGCAAAGTTCTCTTTGCTAATCCAGCTGCCCATCAAATACTCGGCTGGCGGAAGAAGAAAACCCGCTATCTGTTTTCGCCGGAAGAAGGGAAGGCGCTCGCCATCGATAAAGTTAACGTTCCTTTACGAGTGCATCCCGTTTATCAGGCATTGGCAAAGCATCGTCCGCTCGACAACTGTCAATTTACCTGGAAAAGGAAAAATGGCAGACTCATTCAACTTTCGGTAAACCTTAATTTGGTCACCCAACAAAATGTTCTTCAGGGAGCAATCATCAGTTTGCAGGATATATCAGTAAAAATCGGTGAGGAACGTTGGCGCAAACATCTACTCCGTGTCGCTGGGCATGAACTGCGCAACCCTTTAGCGAGCATCATGGCGCTGACAGAGACACTAGAACTCTTAAGCCGTCCAGAGGATAACGACCGACGGCAAGAGTATCTCAATAAAATGAAGTTTAAAATTCGTTCTACTTCGCGCCTCCTCAACGATTTTCTTGATGCCACCCGTTTGAGTGCTGGCCAACTGCAATTTCGTGATCGTGAGCAAAATCTAGATACCTTCGTTGCTCGGACGGTGGAAGATTTTCAGCTCTCACATCCTACACACTGGATTTCTATTGAGGGTGAAACCAGATCCCAGGTCCGTTTCGACTCTATCCGTATGGCCCAAGTTCTGGAAAATCTTCTCTCGAATGCCGTAAAAAATTCTCCAACGGGAACAGGCATTACGGTACTCTTGCAAAAAAACAAAAATTTTGCTTCCGTAGCGGTTGCTGATAAGGGAGTAGGTATACCCAAGTCCGAAATTCCCAAAGTTTTTCAAATGTATTATCAAGTCAAGAATGGACAGACGCAACCCCAGGGAATGGGATTGGGTCTGTACTTAGTACAAAGAATCCTCGGCCATTACAAAAGCCGAATCAAAATAGAAAGCGAGGAAGGAAAGGGAACTGCAGTACGTTTTTCTCTTCCAGTTGTAGGTTGATTTGCTCTCAATAAGATCTATTACCTGAATCTTACCCCAGGCACATACCCTACGGCGAGAATTTCGATAGGATGCCATGTTATGTCAAAATTTGAAAAAATAATCGTCATTGAGGATGACGAATTCTTGCTTGAACACATCTGTGTTGTTTTAAATCTCCATGATTATGAAGTGGTGTGTTTTGCAAACAAACCAAGTAGTGAAGACTTTTTAAAAGAGAAGCCCGAACTCGCCATAATTGATATCTTTCTCCCCAACGGGAATGGAATCGAATTGGCACAGGAGATTCGTGAACAGAATCCTGACCAAAAAATTATTCTTACCTCTGCGGACCAACATACCTTACATTTTTTTGGGGAGACCATTGCTGACGCGGTGCTGCCCAAACCCTTTACAGGAATTCAACTCATGAATGTGGTCCAACAACTGGAAACGTAGAGGTCCTTAAAAATTGTCACGCTGCAAGCTCAAGTTAAGAAGCAGGCTTTATTTTTTTTCATTCTCACGAATGGCGTAGCCAAAGCCGCGAACCGATTGAATGAGTTTTACTTTTTCGCCTTGGTCGATTTTTTTGCGAAGGTACCCAACATACACATCGACCACCCGTGTTTCAATATCTGGCGTTGTCTGCCAAACACGGCTAAGAATCATGTCCCGGCTAAGAACCCGATTAGCGTTGAGCATGAGATATTCCAGTAAACGAAATTCTTGAGGCGTAAGACTGATCTCACGATCTCCGCGTTTAACTTGCAGCGTTTCTGTATTCAGCTCGAGATCGCCAACAACCAAGGATTTATCTTGCAGGCCACGATCTCGCAAGCGTGCTTTCACGCGGGCAAGTAATTCACTTCCTTCAAACGGCTTGGTGATGTAATCATCCGCACCGAGGCTGAGACCACGCACCACATCGGAAGTTTGATCAGCTCCCGTGAGCATCACGACTGGAATCTCGGGACTAAGTTTTTTAAATTCTTCACAGAGGGTTTCCCCACGAATATCTGGCAAATTAAGATCAAGAATAATAAGATCAGGCTGTGTTTGCGCAAAGAGTTCGTGCGCCCGAGCACCAGTTTCGGCCCGTAAAACATTGAAACCGTTCCGTCCCAAGTAGTCTTGGACAAAGTTTGATACCTCTGGGTTGTCTTCCACAATCAGTAGGGTCAACATAGCTGCACTATAGCATGGAATGTAAAGAATGTAAGAAGAGGGATTCTTCCTTTTTGACCATGAAAGTTGTCATTTTATTTGATTGCTCATGTCCACTCTCTGAGAAAATATTGTCTGGATAAGAAAATATTGATTCAGCATCTTTCTTTGACAAAGTGATGCAGAAGCGTATAGTAAATACAGCGAAGAAAGAACTTCGCTTTTTTAGCAAGTATGTCTATGTTAAAGATGCATTTCCCCTCATTTCAAAAAATCACTGCCGTTATCGTTCATCTCAGTTTTCTCTTTCAAAATCTCCTTGCTCCCTTTGCGTTTCTCAGTTACGCCCAACCCGTTCAAGCGGGAGATCAGCCAGTGGTAGAAGTTTCTTTTAACAAGAACTCACATTCCCTTGATGTCGTTGCCAAAACAGTGCAAAGCGCCAATCTTTCACTGAGCTATCGCCATCCAGAAAATCCAGAACCGGAAGGAATCATTGGCACATTACAAGTGGACGCTGAACACATTGGCCGTGGACAATTCCTGGCAGGTACTAAAAGTGGTGACCAAGTTATTCCCCATGAAGTACAAAATGGTGATCTCCAACTCGTGGGTACAAAGGAAGATGGTTCCGATTTTGACTTGGCAACCCACTTTGTGATGAAAAATGATTCTTTGTGGGTAGAGCAGGGAAGTGACACCTACACTACCTATAGTGTGGAAGTCGATCACACCTACACAGCTCCACAAGATGACGAAGTCCAACTTACTTTCAAATCTCTGCCAGAAAATCCTGGTTATCTCCAAATCCAAAAGCTCCAACTGAGTGAAGAACAGCAAGCTATGTTGGGCGCCGTGAGCAGTGTCGCTTATGACATCACCTCTGACATGCCAGACGGCAGCTTTAGCTATGATTTAACTTTACCCAATCCTGCACCAGATAAAGAAGTGGTCGTTCAATACTCAGAGGATGGTGACAAATTTAAAGAAGTCACCAGTGTTACATCTGAAAACTCACTAGAAATTGAGGATCTCAATCACTTTACCGTGTTTGTAGTAACAACACCTCCCACCCTAACCGGAACGGGCTGTGTCAATGTTGGTGGAACGGATGGGTGTTATGACTCCATCCAAGCAGCTATCGATGCGGTCGATGATTCTGATGCTGATCCAGATACAATCATGATAAAAAATGGGCATTACTCCCTTTCCTCAACCTTACGAATCAATAAACAAGTCACGCTTCTTGGAGAAAGTGAAACCGGTGTCAACATTGATGGGAGTGGGAATGGAAAAGGGTATGGCGTTTTAATCTCTGCTGACAACGTAACGTTGAAAAACGTTACCATCTTACCTCCAACAGTGCCCGCTTCCATGGGTACCTCAAATGGAGGTGGTTATGCCATCCACGTCTCAAACACTCCAAACCTTGTCCATAACTTGACCTTAGAAAACATCACCATTGAAAATGGGAATCGCACTTCTTTTGATCTCCACGGCGTTGATGGTGGTTCTTTAAAAAACCTCACCGCTCGCAATAACGTGTACGGTAATGGCTTAAGCCTCACAGGTTCAAGCAATATTACTGTTGAGGATTTTACTTCTTCTGGCAACGCTTGGGGTGGAATCGCCCTGTATACCTCAACCAATACTGATCCTGACAGAGCAACCCACAACATTACGCTGCTTGGAAACACGTTCTCCATTGCGGAAGATAATGCTATCTACGAAGAAAATGAAAATGGTCTCACAATTACGAACATAGATGCCCAAGGATATGATTTCCGAATAACAAATGACCAATATCGAACGGGAGCAGAAAACTTTGTTCACTACCAAGCGTCCTTAACGAACGCCAAAAATTTCGCTCTAGACTTACAGTCAATAAATGGAAACACTGCATCAGTGATCCACCAAGTCTCAACCGGCGACTACCATGTTGCAGAAGGAATGAAGATCCAGGAGGCAATTGATGCTGCCAGTAGTGGGGATACTATCAATATTCTCCCAGGCACCTTTGCTGAAAGTATAAACCTCAATAAGTCTCTCAATATTCTTGGACCTAACGCCAATCTCAATCCTCAAACAGAAATTAGAGGAACCGAGGCCATCATTCAGGGACAAAGTAGCTCTACCATCAACATATCAGCTGATGGTGTCACTCTCGATGGATTGTTTATTACGAACTCAGTTGGCAATGTGGGTATTTCAATTACCAATAACAGTCATATTCTCATTGAGAACAATATTATTGCCGATATTCAAAGTGCTAACTCAACTGTTGAAGCAATATCGATCCTCCCCAATGCAAACGATATTTCTGACATCACAATTCAACACAATATCATTCGTGGTATCCACTACACAGGGAATCTTGATCCTGGTTTTAGCGTTGATGGAATCGTCATTGGTTGGAGTAATAATTCCAATTCGGTTCTTGGATTAGTTATTGACGGGAACCGAATTCATAACATTCGCAGTAACACCAGTGCTTGGAAAATTGGCCATGGAGCTAATGGGGTAAAAATAAACATTGGTTCAAGCGGTGCCGGCCAAGTAATCGCTCCTCAAATTACAAACAACTCTATTTATGACCTGGATGGCTTGTGGTCTCATGCTATTGGATTGGAAGGCAACACACCAAATGCGGTAGTTAAAGGAAATAGCTTTTCTCAGTTAGTGGATCATAAAGATCCGACGGACGCGGTTGCCGTAATGATAGAAGATAACGCATCTGCCAATACTGTTCATATCAACAACAATACTTTTGAATCAACTGTTCCAGTAGGCGTCCGAAATATGGTAGATGGCTCTACCGTTGATGCTCGCAATAACAACTGGATAACCACAACCTTTCAGAGTATCGAGAACCGAGTCCAACATGATTGCAATGTATGGAAGAGTACCAGCGGTTTATCTGGCTTGACTTGTGATAGTGGTGACTCATCAGATAAAGGTGTGGTGAACTATAAAAATCCCACTGGAGAAGCTAAAAGTATTACCTTTACCTCGACAAATAATCAAATAGTTGGGGGCAATCATTCTGTCATTAAACTTGAAGTTGAAGCAAAATATACCCCCTATGAAGTAGACCGAGTAAGATTTCGCTTTGCGCCTCCAGGACAAACATGCAAACAACAATACACTTCCCCCTATGCCCATGATCTAGGAGATGGTGCCAAAGATGGAGACTTGTATTCGGTGGATTGGAACGTTAATGGATTACCTTCTGGAACATATTCCGCTTGTGCATTGATGCATCGAAACACCGGTTCAACTTCTGAAGGTTTTGTAAATAGCAATTATGCTGAACTCACTGTTCTTGTCGATAACTCTGTGAACGACATACCGAGTTTGCAGACCCCAGCGCACGAAGCGATCGTTTCAGGTAATCCAACTCAAACTTGGAGCAAAGTCGCCGAAGCAGATCATTATATTTACGAGAGCTACACCGATGATAGCTTTTCAAATCTTATCTATCACACAATCGTGAAGAATAATTCGAGAAGTGTTGGCGGAAATCAAAATATTACTTTTTGGTGGAGAGTGAAAGCTGTTGACACGTTAGGCAACGAAAGTGATTGGAGTGTTGCGAGAAAGATGACTATTGATAACAAAGCTCCTGCAATACCTGATTTAGTCGCTCCTGCAAATGGATCGGTTATCCGACCACAACTTGCTCTTTTGGATTGGACTGATGTCAGCGATGACCATGGTCCTGTAACCTATAACTACCAAAGTTTCTGGGGAACATCTGGTCATTATGGACCAAGATCAACAAACACAATATCCCAAATTGACGCATCTGCCAGTCAAGATCGAAAGTATAAATGGCAGGTTCAAGCCTGTGACGCTATTGGTAACTGTAGTGCCTGGTCACCTCTTTGGGAGGTCACTATCGACTCGGTGGCTCCATCCGTTCCGAATAATCTTCACTTCCTTGATTATCAAGGAAACAATCTTGGGTGTGGTGGATTCACGAATCACCTTAGTACTACCGTTGACTGGGATGATGTTTCTGACGTCATTGGATACGAATACACCATCAACTATCCTTTCCCCAAAGGTAGCGGAAGAGGACAATGGACAACTTATCCCAAACAATCACAATATGGTGGTTCCCTCAATCAAGGCGAGCACATTGTAAAAGTGCGAGCCATTGATGCTGCCGGAAATAAATCTGAGTGGACTACCGAATGTAGCCTCACGGCAGACACCGTCGCTCCTGCCAAACCAACCTGGGGAACCATTTACACAGATCATGGGGTTAATCCAACCAACGAAATTGGCTGTGGCGGTTATACCAACAACCCACAGGTAACTTTCGAGTGGAATATGAATCCTGAGAACGACATAAAAGGATATTGGTTTGGCACAAAGTTCAACCAAAAGCATCAATGGATTAATGTAGGCAATATCAAGAAAGCCAGTATGACTCCGGGAAATAATCCCTATTTCTACACCATAATAGCGGTTGATAACGCCAATAATGAGAGTGAAATCTCAGATCAATGTGGCTTAACTTTGGATCAAGAGATCCCCACCAGCACCATCACCACTCCTCTCGAATCCACTGCCAGTGCCACACTCATTACCAATGATTGGGATGGCCATCTCGCCGGCACAGCCAGCGATAATGAGAGCCACGTCACCACCGTCAAGCTGTCCATTCAGCGCAGCAACGGTGATTACTGGGATGGGTCTAACTGGGTCGCCAATCCTGGAAACGAGATCTTGTTCCCAGCAAATGGCACCACAACTTGGGACTACGTTCTCACCAGTCCCGCTCCTGATAATTATTCGGTCAAATCACATGCTATTGACGCTGCCGGCAATCAGGAAAACACGGCCGAGTTGTACATCATCTACGACAAGACCATTCCCGAAGTTTCACTCACCACCAATCCCGCAGAACCTGATGGTGAAAATGGCTGGTTTGTTACTCGGCCTGTCGTTACGCTCACCGCCACGGATGCCAATGGTGTCAGTGCCATCGAATACCAATGGGACAACGAAGCAGCCTGGACGCTCTACACACAACCATTTCCAGTTCACGGTGAAGGTTCTCATTTGCTGACCTATCGGGCTATAGATGCCGCCGGAAATGCCAGTCAGCCAGGATTAAAGACTCTCCGCTATGACGCGACCGAACTCACCAATGGGCCACTCAACATGAGTGTGAGCCCCAATCCAACTAATCAAAAAGAGGTCACCGTCAAATGGGAAGCGGCGAAGGACAATACCAGTATCGTTCGCTATGACGTGAACTGGTCTGAAAATAATGGCAACCGATCATTTGGAAAAACCTTCAGTAGCGATGTATTTGAAACCACTATCGACCAACTGCGAGAAGGGGAGTGGACGGTGAAAGTCAAAGCTTTCGATGGTGCCGGTCACTTTGTCGAAACCACTAAAGGTCTCACCATTGATACCACACCACCTCACGCTCCATCACTCAACCTGGGGGGCTATTCAGGTGGCACCGTCACCCTCAACTGGAACGATGTTGAAAATGGGGACGACTACATTGTTCTGTATGGAACCAACCCAGGGAATTATCCCTACGCCAAACGCTTTGGCGATGTAACGTCGGCCACAATTTCTGACCTCAATAACGGTCCGTACTACTTTGTGGTCAAAGCTGAAGACAAAGCCAAAAATGCCAGTGGTGATTCTAACGAAGTTTCTACTTCTACTGAATCTACTGTGCCAGCCGGGACAATAACCCAACCGGAGGGACCAGTAACCGGCTTCGAACCAGCTGAAGAGGTCCTTGGCACCAACACACAAACTCAAGACAAAGATGAGAATGAACCCGCCAATCAACAGGGAGAAGTTCTGGGTGCCTCGATTAAAAATCCCTTCACTTGGTGGTGGCTGGCCTTTGTGTTCTACGCCATCATGATGCTTATTACTTACGTTATGGTCGGGGAGAGCAAGCCTCTTCGCATTCTAGGAAATGTCCTTTCGGCTGTTCTGGCCAGTTATTTGTTATACCGCTGGCTCCCACAACCTCTACCTTGGGTGGCCACAGTCTGGCTTATCAGCACTTTCATAGAAGGCCTTACCTGGATGAAGCAGGGGAAAGTCCAAGCAGCCAAGCTTCCGGCTAAGAAATAGGTTATCCTCAGGTGAGTGCGGCCTCGAAAAAAAACTGCTACCATAAGCATATGCCATCCCGCCTGCAGCATTGGTTGCTGCCACATCAAGGGAATCAGCAGCGACCTGTTCTCCTCCAATCTCGGGGATTTCTAGTCGTCTCCATGATCATTGGTTTGTGGTATCTCGTACTGCTCGCCGCTTTACGCCTCCCACAATTACACCAAATTCTTGGGTATGGATCGTCAATTACGGTTCCCCAGGTTCTTACCGAAATCAACGACGAACGAGCGCTGCACGACTTACCAGGACTCACCATTGACGAAAACCTTTCCCAAGCCGCACTGGCAAAAGCGCAGGACATGTTTGCTGACCAGTACTGGTCTCACACCGCTCCAGATGGCACGCAACCATGGGACTTTATTAAATCCAGCGGTTATCAGTACTCAGTGGCCGGCGAAAACCTTGCAAAAAATTTCACAGAAACTCACACCATGGTTGAAGCCTGGATGAACTCACCAACTCACCAAGCAAATGTCCTCAGTCCAAACTACTCGAACACGGGGATAGCGGTTTTAGAAGGTGAACTTGATGGTGTCGAAACTACTCTGGTTGTCCAAATGTTTGGCCAACCAGAAAAAAGAGTAATTATCCCCAGCGAGGAAACCGAAAAAGAGAAAACTTCCCCAACCGTTCAAAACCAAGCGGGTGCTATAGCCGGGGAGACAGATCAAATCACTCCTCCTGAAACAGGGACCCAACCTGAAAACACCGAGTGGTTGCCAATTGATCCACCTGCTCAAAATGTTCGCCAACCAATCGCCAGCCCTCTTACCGTTTACCGCTTTGGCATCCTGGTATTACTCGGCATAATGATTGCTGTTTTAGGGCATGATCTCTGGCTTGCCAAACAAAATAAACTCGAACGTCAAGTTGGCCGAAACCTTGCTCACATTGTCGTGATCACTGCCGTTATTATCACCTTAGCGCTCGCTCAGACGGGAAAGCTCCTGTAGTATGTCTAAAAAACGCAAGTCATCAACACCAATAATCAAGCATCCAAACACAACTCCTGACTACATTCTCCTGTGTTTAGGTCTTGGGTTGGGTTTTATTGGTTTTATTGGCAGTTGGCCAGAAACAAACTGGCAACAAGTCTGGGTTTTTTACCTAGCCGCCTTTTATGTTCTTTGGGGAATCATTCACCATTCCAGAACCGATGGTTTTCATTGGAAAGTCGTAGCAGAATACTTTGGTGTAGCTGTTCTCCTTACGGCCACGCTCCTTTTGGCACTCCAGTACTAGCGTGATTCATTTTTCTTCCGGTAGTAACTCTAGTAGAATAAGGATATGTTCCGTCGTTTTTTTGGTGTTCTGATTCTTTTATTGAGTTTGACATTGAGCCGGCAGAACGTGCACGCCCAGATTCGTCCTTCGGAAGAAATCAGCGAATTCTCCAGTATTATCGACATTCAGCAGGACACATCGCTGGAAATCACCGAAACACTGAAATACGTCACGACTCAGGAACATCATGGAATTTTTCGGTATATTCCCACCAAAAAACAGACGGAGAACGGGACTCGACGCTATCGGATTAGCGTCATAAGCATCACGAATGAACTTGATAAAAGCTATCAGTATGAAAGTTCAACCGAGAATGACAATCTCACCTTAAAAATTGGCGATCCGGATAAGACTTTTACTGGCGAAAGAACCTATGTGCTTCGCTACCGGATTGAACATGCTCTTGATACCTACAGCGAATACGATGAACTCTATTGGGACATTACCGGTGAGGGCTGGAATTTCCCCGTCCAAACTGCCAAGGTGACAGTCCATTCACCCTGGGCAGATATGGTAGAAAGCCGTTGTTTTACCGGTGCTTATGGCAGTAATATTCAGGCATGCCAAACTCAGACACTCACTCCTTCAGAGCTCACTATATCCACAACGGAAAGTCTTCAACCGCAAGAAAACTTCACGATTGCTGCCAAGCTTCAGCAACCAAATTCTCTTATTTTCCCTGATAAATGGGAGCGCCTCGGAATCAATTGGTTCATTTGGCCGCTCATTGCTGCCTTGCCACTCCCCGCATTGATCATGCTGGCACTCTGGTGGAAAAAGGGGAGAGACTTTATTTCACTCTCACCACATGTCCTGATTGAATCAGAAAGCGCGGCAACAAAGCAGCGCGGTATTTTCCAACGCTTTCAAGCTCCTTTCATCTACGAGCCATTTCAAGATCTTTCTCCAGCCCAAGTTGAAGCCATAAGCTTGGAGAAGATCACACCCCAAGCACTCGTTGCGGAGATTATTGATTTAGCCAGAAAAAAATATCTCAAAATTGTCCCACAAGAAAAAAAACAGCTACTGTGGAAGACTACCGAGTATCGCTTTGAAAAAATCAAAAACACAAAAACACTCCCTGTTCATCAGTCGTATTTGTTGCAGTCACTCTTTGGCACAAAAGAATCAATCAACCTCAAGGATCTCAAGGGAAGTTTCTATACCCATATTGCACCTTGGCAGAAAAAAGTTTGGGAAAGCGTGACCAAAGATGGCTACTTTGCCGCTTCACCCACTGCCGTTAAACAGAAATACTTTCTGCTCGCTGGCCTCCTCATAGCCTTGGGATGGATCAACGCTATCATTTTAGAAATTAGACTGCTCACAACCGTTCCCTGGGCAATCTTGGCGATGATACCTGTTACGGTTATTTCTCTGATTATTCCACCATTCCTCCCTCAAAAAACCGTGAAAGGGTGGCGTGTTCAACAAAAAGCCAGTGGCTTGAAAAAAACCATTCAACGAGGCAAATGGCGCGAAGAAATCAAAGAAAAGCACCTGTTTATAGAAGAAATTTTTCCGTTCGCCGTTGCTTTTGGCGTGGTGAATAAACTCGCCAAAGACCTTGACGACCTTGGTGAAAGACCACCTGAATACATTGGGAATCAAGCTTTTGCAGCCAGTCAATTGAGTAACTTTACCAACTCGCTTGTCCAAAGTACAACCACAAACTTAACGTACAACCCAAGCTCTGGCAGTGGTTCCGGCTCGTCAGGATTTTCGAGCGGTGGCGGCTTCTCTGGTGGTGGTGGCGGCGGCGGTGGTGGTGGCAGTTGGTAGTCCTGCGTTACAACTCATCCGTCTCGTCTTCAATAATTTCGTGTTGAACCACATCTGAGCGATCCAGAAAAACAGCGAGTAATTCATTAATAAGATAGCCAATGATGCTGTAGGCCAGCATAGCCACCAAAATCGACCATTCAATCACTCCGCCTTGTGGTAACTGAACCGACTGAAAAATTGCTCGAAATGGAAGCAAAAGCGGCTCGCTTATAGCATAGAGGAGAGTAGTAAATTGAGCGTTTGGGTTCGCTCCAAAAAGTCGGAAAAAGAACCGCAAGGTCAAAACAAGATCAACGAGACTAACCACAAAGTTGGTAAGTCGGAAAAGAAAGTAATTCTCAACAAAAAGAGAGTATTTCTTTAACCGCATAGCACTCCTTCCTTTTAGTTCTATTCGTCGTTCAATCGCGATTTTCGTGAGCGCCATCCCTGCCACATTTTGGAGAGCAGTGGAAAAACGATTGTCATAAGGGGAGCACTACTGGCCAACCAGGTTACTGGTCGCGAAGTGAGTGTTTCCTTCATATCTCGCACACCTTGATAGAGCCGATAGAGCATCACCATAGCAATCACAATGATCACCCAAAAAGAGAAGAAAAAAATGATGCTCAAAGAATAAAACCATTGCTCTAAGCTCATACCTTACTCCTGCACTTCGTCTGCTGCATCCTCTAAAACAGATGCGGCTTTCCGGGCCCGAGTGCTTGTCTTTCGAGCGATCTTTCGCTTGGCGGTTTTGGCTTTTGCCTTAATATGAGCAAAATCATCCATAAGATACTCTCGCAAAGCGTTAATTTGCGATTTGGAGATGGCTTTATCTTGTTGAATATTTTTCAGAGCCACATCTACGAGTTCTCGATACTTTTGTGTATCGATTTCTGCCATAGACGTTTGGAGTTGAGCAAATTGGTTTACCAGTTCGGTGCGAACCTGTTGATAATACTCAGCTGCCTCTTTGGAATATTCCCCAAAAACCGTCGTAATCAATTCTTTTTCAGAAACTGGTTCGCGCAAAAAACCAGCTGTTTCATCGTATTTTTTTTGAAGAAGCTTTCGGAGACTCCAACCGGCGGCTAAGCCTAAACCAATACCAACCACAGCACCCAAGCTGCCTTGCTTATTTTTACCCATACCATGGCTCCTTTCCGTCATTTTTATCTGTCATTCTTAGACTTACTATACGGTATATCGGTAATAGAGTGGTAAGGATACGGTTCGAACCATTTACAATAGAGTTCTATGTCATCTGTAAAATCACTTCTCGAGCAAGCGATCCCTTCCGTTTTTCCAGGTGCCGTTGTGGGAACTTTTTCCACTCAACCCAATTCAAAGACATGGTGGGCAGGGACGCTTGGAGGAGAGGATGACCCAACTCCCGTTAGGGAAAATACCATGTATGACGTAGCCTCAATCACCAAATCTATTCCCACCAGTAGTTTGGCATTAAAACTCTGGGAAATGGGTAAACTTGATCTTGATGAGCCAATCATTCATTTTTTCCCTCATATTCAGGGTGAACATGCCGCCAAGGTGACCATTCGTCACTTGCTTCACAACACGGCCTACTTCCCCCAGCGCTTATCAAGATTGAAAAACCTTTCGCCTGAAGAGCTCCATGATTTTCTTGTACATGTTCCTGTTGTCGGACCACCCGGTGAAGTCTTTTCATACAGCAACACGAGTAGCATCTTGCTCACCTGGATTATGAAAAGTATCACTGAAAAAACGCTGGAAGAACTGAGTCAGCAGTATTTCTTTGATCCACTAGGAATGGTTGACTCCACTTTTCAGCTCAAGCCTGTTGATCTTATACGGACGGCGCCCAGCGAAAAAGACATCTGGAGAGAAAAAGATCTTCGAGGAGAAGTGCATGATGAAAGCGCTTGGATTCTTTCTTCAACCATGGGAGCAGTGGGTTCAGCGGGCTTGTTTTCCACTGTGCCGGATTTAATTCGATTTGGGCAAATGCTACTTCAAGACGGTCAATGGAGAGAACAAACAATCTTTCAAAAAGAAACGGTAGATCTCCTCAAAACAGCGGATACATTGCCTAACGGTGATCTGGTTTGCCTTGGTTGGGAATGGCGCCCTTGGGTTTGGGCCGGTGACGACATATCCCAAACCAGTATTGGTAAAACTGGTTTTACGGGCTGCAGCTTTATCCTCGATTGGGAAAGAAAACAGGGGATAGTTATCCTCAGTAACGCAACCTATCCCTCTCGCCCAGAAAATCGGGAAGCCTTGCAGGCTTTTCGCCGAGAAATAACTTCTCTGATCTTTCAGTCAAGACAAGTGTAAAACAATCTGTAAAATTTCTAAGGGGCTGAACTTACAAACTCCACACATTTGCTTCTTATTATCCAATCATGAATCTTTCCCGACATGATTCTCTTGATCAAACAAATCTAGAAAATCTTCTCAAAGTTGAGGCGGAGTGGTATGTGTCACTCTTTATGCCAACCCAAACACATGGCTCGCCAACAAGGGGAAACCCCATACTTTTTAAGAACCTGATTCGTGAGGCCCAAATCTCCATCCACCACCCTGATACTCTCCAGGTATTTGAGGAAATTCAGGGAGATCATGAGTTCTGGCAAAATCAGCAAGAAGGCCTTGCCCTTTTAGGAACACCCCAAGAACTGCACCTTTTTTCTCTCCCCATCCGTTTTGAACCAGAAATTTCTGTAAATAACCATTTTTTTATTCGACCGCTCCTGCCATATCTTCATGATAATGGCAGTTTTCTGGTTCTCACTTTAGCCAAAGATGCTATTCACCTTTGGCTTGGCAGTCACTATCAAAACCTTGAGGAAATTCCTTTGCCAGACATACCAACCTCTTTTGAAGAATATCTCGATTCTTATGAAATTCGCCAGGAGATTCAATTTCGGAGTGGAAATTTTGGGGGTGGCAACACAGCACTTTTTCATGGCCATGGTGATGTGGTCATTGCCGAAAAAGCCGAAATTCGAAAATTTTTCTCGCACTTTCAAACAGATATTGCCAGTTTACTCAATGAGTACGAGCTTCCTCTAGTTGTGGTCGGACTGGATTCACTTCGATCCATCTTTATGGAAACATGTGACTATAAACTCTGTCTACCAGCAGGAATATCTCATCAGCCCGAGAGCTTGACTCCCCAGGAACTTCAACAAAAAGCTTGGGAGATTGTCGGGCCAGTCTACTATGAAGCACAGCTCCAGGCTCAAAAAAAAAGAGAAAATAGTCAACATCTGGGTTTAGTGGTAGATGAAATTGCCAAAATTCTCCAGGACTCTTACCAGGGAAAAATGGAAGCACTTTTTGTCAGTCCATCCGCTCACCGGTGGGGAACCTTTGTAGAGGAGGAGAACACCATTGAATTCCATGAAAAAAAACAAGAAAACAGTGATGACTTGGTAGAACTCGCTGTACACTGGACTCTGAAACGGGGTGGAGAAGTGTACCTTGATGACGCAATCCCGAGCGCGGCTCAAGGACTCCTACGCTATCAATAGGAGTACTTTTCAAACGGTCACTCTATTTCCAGCAGATACTCTTGCCACTGATCGTTGGAAAAGTCATTGAGTTCGCAAGCTCTATCAAGCGTAATAAAGCCTATTTGAGTTCGCTGTAAATAAAACAAAAAACTTTCCAATCCCAACTCCGAAAAAATATCGTTGGTTAACTGTCTCACGTACGTACCAGATGAACACTTTACATTAAAAGTGGCTAAAGGATATTTATAGGTGATCAGCTCCAGGGCCTGAATGGTAACATTTTTTGACTTTGGTTTGATTGCTTTCTTCTCGCGAGCAAGTTTATACAGTGGCTGACCATCTTGTTTGGCCGCTGAGTACTGCGGAACAGACTGCTCATATTCACCTTCAAACTGGTGCATGGCGTTGAGAACTTCAGCCAGAGCCGGGCGTTGATCATTGGTTTGCTGGACGAGCCAACCTTCCACATCAAGTGTATCTGAACGATAACCCAAACGAACTCCTGCTTGGTAGACCTTATTCTGTTGTTGAAGTTCATCGAATTTTTTTGTGGCCTTGCCCAACATAAGGATCACAAGACCCTGAGCAAAAACATCAAGAGTTCCAGCATGGCCAATCTTTCCCTTAAAGTTAGCTGATCGTTTGAAAACACGAATCACATCTGCTGAGGACATCCCAATTGGTTTGTTGACTGGAAGAAGGCCATCGATGTTTTGATTCAGGGCCTGGCCCTGAAGAACACGACCTGATGTATCTGACATACGTGTATTGTAACCTGCCTGGAAATAAGTGACTTACTCCCCTTGGAATTTGTATCCTATAATAGTATAATAAAAACATAACCTTTCGGGTGCCCAGAGCGGGTTACCCCTTGTTTGGCGCTCGAGGGTTGTTCGTGAACACCCCAAAGAGCGCATCCCTAAGGGAGGGATTATGTCGTATATAAAGTGGAAACCGACTTTGATCTTGTTTTCCGTATTTGGCCTGGTGATTTACCTCGTACTCCGCCAGACCGGGCTGCTTGAGCCAAAAACCACACTGCTTGTGGTGGTGGCAAGCATCCCACTGGCTATCTTGGTCTGCATAATCAGCGATCAAATCGATATGCGGATGAGGCAGAGAAGTTCTGACAAGTCGGGTAAATAACGCAGCATCGACCCCCGTCCCCCACGCTCTTTGGGGGACACTTTTTCTAAAGTGTCTCACATGTGTTCTCATTCACATTTCTTTCAAACTCCTTGACACCCTCATTTTTCCTTCTATACTGCCAGTACATGCGATTGAGAGGGGAGTATGGGCCCCTCGAGCAGACCGGCGAAACGGTTCGTTTCTGGCTGAAATAGCCAAGCGAAAAAGTAGCTGGCTCCGGCAGAGTCCGTTATCACTCAACACCGTAATCGCTTTACAGTAGGTAGAGACGGTGACAGAGGCTGATTTGGCAACACATCAGCAAAGCTCGGTGGCAACACCAAAAAGCGGAAACTCTCTCCGCTAAAAAGGTCCGAGCGTGTTTCTAGGCATTCGTGCTTGGAAATACGCTCGGGCTTTTTGGTTTTCGGGCAGATGTGTGAGAGTATACAAACAGAAAAGGAAAACTATGAAACAGCGAGTCCTCGCGGGCATTCGGGCAACCGGTACCCTCCATTTAGGCAATTATCTTGGAGCGGTCAAAGGCATGTTGGAGTTACAAGATAATCCCAACTACCAAACTCTCTACATGGTCGCCGATGCCCATGCCGTCACCACTCCTTATGATATTGAAAGCCTGCGAAAAAATCGGCGAGAGGTAATTGTGGATTATCTCGCCTCTGGCTTGGATCCAGAAAAAAGTATCATTTTTAGCCAAGCAGATGTTTCTCAGCACTTTGAGCTAGCTTTTTACTTTTCATCGGTGACCACAGTCAGCAAAATGCAGCATCTGCCAACCTTCAAAGAAAAAGTTAAGCAGTATCCGGAAAATGTGAGTATGGCTTTACTCAACTATCCGGTCTTAATGGCGGCCGATATTCTGGTGTATAAAGCCGGCTTGGTACCAGTCGGACTTGATCAAGAACCACACCTCGAAGTCGCTCGGGAAATTGCTCGGCGCATGAACCAGGACTATGGCACAGATTTTCCAGAACCAAAGAGCTTTTCAACCAAGGGAAAGTATATTCCTTCACTCACCGGTGAAGGAAAGATGAGCAAATCAGTCGCTGGTAGTTTTATCAATTTGACCGATGACCTAGACACCATTCGTCAAAAAGTGCGTTCCGTCCCAACAGCCTCTCAGGTTGGTGGTGAAATGAGTGCCGGCCTCAAAGCCTTATTTGAGTTTGTGGATTTATTTATTCCAGAACAAAAAGCGCAGTTTCTCAGCCAGTACGAAGAGGGAACGCTCCGTTACGTAGAACTGAAGGATGCCATTGCCCAAGCCATTGCCGAAGTTTTACAACCCATCCAGCAAAAGCGACTCGCCTTGCTTGAAGACCAGCAGTACATCGATCAAGTCATTATCGAGGGAGCCCGCAAGGCCCAAGAGATTGCTTTGGAAACAGTCACGGATGTTCGCCAACGAATGGGCCTACTCTAGATCAGTATCAATCTACTCATCAAACGGACTTCACCGAGCTTAACTATTTCTCGAGAACTACCGTGCGAGTTGGGTAGGGAAGAACAATCTTATTCTTATCAAGGCAATCTTTAATTCCCAGCCAAACAGCCTGTTGCGTATCCATATAGAGAAGGTAATCGCTATCCTCAAGGAAGTACACCACCTCAAACACCCAAGCACTTTCGTGCAGTTCATTGAGATGAGCACGGCTGAACGTAGTTTGTTCAATATCGGTGATAACCTTCTCAATTTCGGCCGGCAGCTTTTTGAGCTTTTCTGTTGGTGTGTTTAAAGCCACCCGGAACTCAAACTGGACCCGTCGCCGCTCCATGTTGCGATAGTTTTTGACTTGTGAGTTGGTCAGCTCTTGGTTAGGCATAATGATCTGTTCACCACTCAGCGCCCGAATCCGCGTTGATTTGAGACCAATCTTCTCAACTGTGCCTCGGATATCTTTGACAATAATAAAGTCACCCAATTGAAATGGCTTATCCAGATGAATGGAAAGAGAACTGAATATATCAGACAAAACATTCTGTAAAGCAAAAGCCACAATAATACCACTCACGCCCAAACCAGCAATCAGTGACGTGACATTGATTCCCAGGTTGGAAACAATCAGCAGAGCACCTAAGATCCACAAGGTGCCTTTGATGAAATCGCCAGTGGCAAACAGCATGGAGTCTGATGGTCGATCAACTTCATCCCCCACGCGCTGCGCAATCACATAATCAAGGAGGCGCTGGAGCATGAGAATAACTTCCGCTGTAACTACTAAAAGTAGGATAGCATTCAGTCCTTTTTCCCAAACCGCCGGCAAGAACAAAGTCTTCAAAGCAATGGTTCCAGCGATCAAGGCGTAAAAAGGCCACGTAATTTTTCTGGTGACGTCAATAACAAGATCATCAAAGCCACTTCGGGTGACTTTGGCAAGACGCTCAAGTCGACGAAGAACAACGCGACGCAAAACAATAAAGACCACCATGAGACCGGCAAATATGAGCAGCGACCCATAAATACTCTTCGCTTCGTTCCCCCAAAGTGTCCAGTTCCAAAGCCAGTCATACTGCGTAGTATCCATAAATGTATCTTAACAGAGTTCATCTAACTTCCATTTCATGGGAGCTTTGCAAATACTCTAAAGCCCAATCTTTCTGACTGGGCTTTAGTATCTGGGTGAGGAAAACTCTTCTTATTTCTTTGCTTTTATTTGTAATTTACGAGGCATGGCCTGCTTTGATTTGGCAAAGGTTACCATTAAGATACCGCTGGTAACACTGGCGTCTGGTTCCTTACTGAAATCAAGATCACCAGGTACACTCACACGATAGGAGTATTGTTTTGAGGACCGACTGTAATAATTGCGCTTCTCATCTTTCTCTTCCGTATCTTTGGTAGCATTCACAAACAGAACGCCACGCTCAAAGGTGAGATCAATCTTGTCTTCTGTCACACCAGCAACATTCACCTTGACCACAACTTCGGTTTCCGTTTCGTACACATCAACTCCAGAAAGGGGAGTGTCCCGAACAGTGGAGAGAAAATCCTCATCCCATAAATCGAGCCAGGGAGTAATCATTCTGCCTGGACTCCAACGAGTAATTGCCATATGCATCCTCCTTTTTTGTGTTTTTTAGCAATCTAACATGTCGATTGCTAAGCGTATATTAAGATAAAAAAGGGGGCTCTGTCAAGCAATTTTAGAAATCTCTTACGGAAGATTTACAGAAAAACACCTATAATATTCACTTATGCCAGAACTTCCAGAGGTAGAAACCATACGAACAGGACTAAAAACACATGTCCTTTTAAAAAGGGTCGAGAAAGTCCTCGTTGGTCTACCTAAAATAGTACGCGGAAACCTCACCGAATTTCAAGAGGTAATACAAGGAAATCAGTTCACCGATATTGACCGGATCGGTAAACTTCTCATTTTTAAATTGGACACAACGGACTATTTTCTCATCCTCCATTTAAAGATGACAGGACAGCTTATCTATCCCACACATCAGGAAATCGTTGCTGGAGGACATCCCTTTCCGGAATTTACGGCAGACTTGCCCAACAAGTTCACCCACGTTACCTTTGTGTTTGCTGATGGATCTCGTTTGTTCTTTAACGACTTGCGACAGTTTGGATACCTTCAATTGGTAACACCTCAACAACTGCTTTTGCTCAAAACACAGTATGGTCTTGAACCAACTATGGATGATTTTACGTGGAACCATTTTCAGGAACTCCTCGGTGAACGCACCACTATTCTGAAATCATTTCTTTTGAACCAAAAATTTATTTCTGGTCTTGGAAATATTTATGCTGACGAATCTGCCTTCGCTGCCGGAGTTAGACCAGATCGCAAAATACAGACACTCACGCTTACTGAAAGAAAAAAACTCTTTACCAGTATTCGCGAAATCATTATGAGTGCTATCGAGCACAAGGGAACAACCTTTCGTAATTATGCTGACAGTGAAGGGAAGAAAGGTGGCTATGCGGCTTTACTTCAAGTTTACGGTCGAGCAGGGGAGCGTTGTCTTCGTTGCGGACAAGCCGATATCCAAAAAATGAAGCTTGCTGGTCGGGGAACACATTATTGCCCACACTGTCAATCATAGGGCCTGGCCCTTGGAATTTTTTGGTAAAAAATTGTTTAATACTGCAACAATCACACTCAAGGTAACTCAGCTCTTGCTTAAGGCCTAGCCCGAAATTTCCAGATCAGAACTTTGAAAAAGCTATTTTTTGCCAAGAAAACATTGCAGGGCCAGGCCCTTCTTGTTACTCTAGAAAGGTGCTTGCCCAAAGTTCATCTCGCAAACAAAAGAAGAGTGTTGTTCCCAAAAAACAGAACAGTAATCTTCCACCAGCACCATCTCTTCTTAAAACTATTGGTCCTTCCTTCATCTTGCTTGGGCTTGCTCTCGGCAGCGGCGAGCTCCTTCTTTGGCCATACTTAGCCGCCAATTACGGTCTTGGTTTATTGTGGGGCGCGCTTTTAGGTGTTTCTTTCCAATACGTGCTCAATACGGAGGTGATGCGCTACACCCTCGCGAGGGGGGAAAGCGTGTTCTTAGGATTTCGCCAACTCTCTTGGTTCTGGCCACTGTGGTTTATCTTGTCAACATTTATTCCGTGGTCTTTGCCTGGTTTTTCTTCCGCCGCCTCCCAAATTTTGGCCACACTCTTTCCCTCGCTCGTGAGTCAAAAAGTGGCAGCCATTGGATTACTGCTTTTTACTGGATCCATTCTCACTCTTGGAAAAACGGTTTTAAAAACCATGGAGACTTGGCAAAGAACCATGATTATGCTCGGTATCCCATTTATCTCTTTGCTTACCCTTGGGCTTTCCCAACCTGTCGACTGGCAACTGGCATTTGAGGGCATAATTGGCAAAGGGGATGGTTGGTGGTTTTTTCCACCAAATATTGGTTTATTCGCTTTTCTGGGAGCTTTTGCTTATTCCGGAGCCGGCGGCAATCTCAACCTTGCCCAAACCTACTATATTAAGGAAAAAGGCTTCGGCATGGGAAAAGGCACACAGAAAATCTCATCACTGCTTCAATCTGGAAAACAAGCAGTTCATTTAGAAGGTAGACTTTTTTCTGACACAGCTGCCAACCGTCATAAGTGGCAACAGTGGTGGAGCCTTGTTACCAAAGAACACCTATTGGTTTTTTGGTCTTTAGGATTCCTCACCATCTTTTTATTATCCGTCTTAGCCCATAGTTTGGTCTTTGGTCAGGCTACAGAGGAGGGCATACAATTTTTGTATAAAGAAGCCAACGTTATCTCTCAAGTCATTCATCCGGTCGTTGGCCTGATGTTTTTACTGGTGGCTGCACAAATGCTGTTTTCTACCCAATTGGGTGTATTGGAATCATCTTCCCGAATCATTTCAGAAAACTTTTTACTAGTATTTTACCGAGCCGGGAAAAAAGTTGACCTTTCCAAGAGTTTCTTTGTTGCTCTCTGGGGTCAAATCACTTTGGGTATTATTATTCTTCTCCTGGGATTCAAGGAACCTCGCTTCCTCATTACCCTGAGTGCCGTTCTCAACGCTGCTGCTATGATGGTAGCTTTCCCGCTCATCTTTTGGCTCAATAAAAAAAGACTCCCTGTTTTTCTTGAACCAAGCACCTGGAGAAAATTCGTCCTGGCCAGCGCTTTCATCTTCTTTTTGATATTTGTCACGATCACGGCCGCTCACTATCTGAGCTAACTCACCATTACTTTCTTGTCCGCTTACGGCACTCTTACGCAAGTAGAGATAATAAGTTCATTGACAAAAACGACGAAAGGAAAACCTATGGCCTACACCTTGCCTCAACTCCCGTACGGATATGATGCCCTCGAACCGTACATTGACGCTGAAACAATGGATATCCATTTTAATAAACACCACGCTGGGTACATTGCGAAACTGAATGCTGCTCTGGAAGGCCAAGCAGAACTGCAATCCCTCCCCATTGAGAAACTTTTAAAAAATATAGACAAGGTAGATAAAGAAAACCAAGAAACAGTTAGGAATAATGGTGGCGGCCACGCCAATCACTCCTTATTTTGGAAAATCATGAGTCCTCAAGGAGGAGGGGAGCCAGATGGGAGTCTGGCTCGGGCGATTAACCAGCAATTTGATTCTTTTACTCACTTTAAAGATCAGTTTTCTCAAGCGGCTGCTACTCGGTTTGGTAGTGGATGGGCTTGGTTGGTGCTTGATTCCCAACAGCAGCTTCTCATAACCACCACTCCCAACCAAGATAGTCCCTACCTCCAAAACGCAATTCCTCTTTTAGGCCTAGATGTTTGGGAACATGCCTATTACCTGAAGTATCGTAATCTTCGCCCTGATTACATTGAAAATTGGTGGAACGTGGTGAATTGGCAGGAAGTGGCTCAACAGTACGAAAAGGCACTTTCCTCTGAAAAATAACGGCTTATTTTTCTTCATTCATACGATATTTTCTTGAATAACAAGCAAATTTGCGTATTGAGTAAATAGCTGTACAATACACAACTTGTGTCAAACGCAATAATCAAAGACCGGTCCGACATTGCCAGAATCCTGGAAGCAAACGCGCAACAATCCAGTGAGCGCTTGCGTCTAAGTCAGGAGAGCCGTCCTTCGGACATTCGCGAGCTCACTCGACGAATACTTCATCGAATGAACGGGACCTTGACCACATCAGAAAAAGAAGAAATTCTTGCCGAAAGCGATACTACGCTGATTGCCTGGTTTCAGGGACCTGCCAATAGTAACGAAGAGGCCTATGCCTCACTCCTTGTCTTGCAAGGAACGTGTAATCGTCCATCGGGTAACCGATAAATTTCTGCTCTCCTCACAAAATAGCGGGATCTGATTCCATAGATTATAATCAGGCAGGTGTTGGCGTACCGTGTGGATTTTCGCTAACTCATAATGCTATGCACAACGTATCGATACCTCAACTTCGCCAAAGGGCAGTTATCCTGAAAGCCATTCGTGATTTCTTTTGGGAAAAGGGTTTTCTTGAAGTGGAAACGCCACAGCTTGTTCCTCTCCCCAGCCTAGAACCCTACTTAGAAGTTTTTGAAACGCAACTGCTTGATCAAAATCGTCAACCGTCACGAGCCTTTTTGACGAGTAGCCCTGAGTACTCCATGAAGAAACTCCTCGCTCGTGGATCAGGCAACCTTTTTCAGATTTGCAAAAGTTACCGTAATGCCGAAGGTGTGAGTTCTCGTCATAATCCAGAATTTACGATTTTAGAATGGTATCGGGTAGAAGCTGATTACACAGACATCATGAATGACTGTGAGGATCTTTTTCGCTTCATTGGCAAGCAACTCAATATTCAAGATGAATCTCATCTCCTTCATTTCCGAGGTCGAACCTACAGATTGGATGAACCTTGGGAAAGAATTTCTGTTTCCGAAGCATTTGAAAAGTATGCCTTCATCGATCAATCAACCTTGCTGGATGTGACTTTGCTCAAAAAAGTCGGAAGCAAAAAGGGCTATGAAGTGAATGAATCAACTACCTGGGAAGAAATCTATAACCAAATTTTTCTCAATGAAATTGAACCTCATTTAGGTAAAAAACAACCCTGTATTCTCTATGATTATCCGGCCTCTCAAGCCGCTCTTTCCCGCAAAAAAGCTTCAGACCCTCGCTTTGCCGAGCGTTTTGAATTTTACGTAGCAGGCTTAGAGTTGGGAAATGCCTTTAGTGAACTTACCAATTGGCAAGAACAACTCAATCGACTCCAGGAGGATCGCCAAGAAAAGA
>CAZRAG010000009.1:0-31865 GCA_964598125.1 uncultured Pseudomonadales bacterium | reverse complement strand
CAGCCTGATGCGCTCAGCCTTGAACAAGTTTTACAGATGGTTGCTCAAAAGAAACTAACGTAAGCAAGAAAAAGGAGCCCCATTGCTGGGGCTCCTCTCACAAACTCTGTTTGAATGTTTAGCGATCGCCGTCACGACCAAAGTCGCGTCCACGACCACCGCCATAACCACCTCGACCACCTCGGCCACCGTTGTCACGGCCGCCACGACCACCGCGGTCACCTCGGAAACCACCGCGGCCGCCACCTGGACGACCACCACGGTCTCCTCGATCTCCACCGCGATCACCTCCGCCGTTTTCGCGGCGCTGGGCCTCGGCTTGCTCGCGCTCTTCTTTGGAGAGCATGGTCAAGCGAACGCGGTCTCCGTCTACATCGAGAACTTCAACATGGACCGTATCGCCAAGCTTCACGACTTCATGAGGACTCTGGACGTAGCCAGTAGCCATCTGTGAAACATGGACTAAGCCATCTCGGCCAGGAACCATCTGGACAAAGGCGCCATAATCTTCGATACGCATGACTTCACCGTCGAACTCCATTCCGGGCTCAAACTCCATCATCATTTCTCGGACTTTTTTGGCCGCGGCATCAAGATCAGCTTGAACAGGAGAGGCAATGGTAACTAAACCTTCTTCACTCACAGAAACCTCAGTTTTGGTTTCTTCCTGCAAAGCACGGATATTCTTTCCACCAGGACCAATCAGTTCCCCAATCTTGGAGACTGGAATCTGAACTGACTCGATCTTGGGGGCATTGGCCGCTAATTGACCACGAGGTTCGGAAATACACTCGAGCATTTTTCCTAAAATGTGCAAACGACCGACCCGGGCTTGCTCTAAGGCCTTGGCCATAACATCCATCGGGATACCATCAATCTTGATATCCATCTGAATAGCGGTAATACCATCAGCTGTACCAGCCACCTTAAAGTCCATATCACCAATGTGGTCTTCTAAACCTTGAATATCAGACAAAATCACGTATTCATTGGTTTCTTCGTTGCGCATTAAACCCATGGCAATACCCGCTACTGGCTTCTTAATGGGAACACCGGCTGCCATGAGTGACAGAGTGCTTCCACAAACTGAAGCCTGGGAGGTAGAACCGTTAGAACTCATAATCTCGGACACCACATGAATGGTGTAAGGGAATTCTTCCTGAGAAGGAATCATGGGCCAAAGGGCACGCTCAGCCAAAGCCCCATGTCCAATTTCACGACGCTTGGGCCAACCCACACGACCGGTTTCACCAGAGGCATAAGGAGGCATGTTGTAGTGATGGATATAGCGCTTCTCTTCTTCGCCTTCCATGTCCTCAATCAACTGAGCATAGTCAGGAGAGGCCAACGTCGTAATGGTAAGGGCTTGAGTGGCACCGCGTTTAAACATAGCAGAGCCATGAGCAGTTGGCAGAATATCGACTTCACACGTAATCTCGCGAATCTGATCGGTTGTTCGATCATCTGGACGAATTCGCTCCTCAAAAGTCCGACGACGAGCTTCACGTTTCATGAGCTTGTCAAAAATTTGACCAAGAGGGGCTTCAAGTAAGGCCTCGTCTTGGGCAATTAATTGCTCTTTAAGCTTGGTGAGCGTGTCGTCATCCTTTTGGAGCATTGCTTTGGCATGAACCGCTTGGGCAATTTCTGCTTGATGAGATTGCCAGATCTTTTCGACCAGTTCGTTATCGAGCTCAGGAGCTTCAAAGGCAAGTTTTGCTTTGCCTATTTCTGCCTTCATCTTGGAAATAACACCGTTGATAGACTTAATTTGCTCATGAGCAGCTTGCAAGGCACGAAGCATATTGGCTTCTGAAACTTCTTGAGCGCCAGCTTCGACCATGACAATCGCTTCATTAGTACCAGCCACAATGAGGTCAAGATCAGAATCCTTCATTTCCTCATAGGTGGGGTTAAAGATGAAAGCATCATTCTCGGCTTTATACCCAATGCGCAGACCAGCGAGTGGTCCGTTAAAGGGAATTGAAGAAATTTCCAAAGCAGCCGTACTGGCTACTAAAGCCACCATGTCTGGATTGTTGACACCGTCAACCGAGAGAACAGAGGTGATCACCTGAACTTCTCGCATGAACCCGTCAGGGAACATAGGGCGGATACTTCGGTCAATCACGCGAGCACTTAAAATGGCTTCATCTGAAGGACGACCACCGCGCTTAATCCAGCGGCTGCCTTTAATCTTGCCACCAGCGTAGAGATTTTCAATGTACTCTACCTGAAGAGGGAACCATCCCTGGTTCGATTCAGCGCCAAGACCAATGGTGGCATGCACAATGGTGCCTCCACATCTGGCCAATACAGCGGCTTCGGCCTGCTCCGAAAAGCGGCCAATTTCTAGGGTGATTTCCTTATCACCAACGGGTATGGAAAAAGTCTTGAGTTCCATAACTTCCTTTCTGTGTAGCCTGGTGAGGAAGTTTTCAGATGTAGCCACTTGAAAGTGAACACGTCTGAAAACTTCGCCTACCTAACCATAACGGCTACGTTTTTTTATTGAGCCCACCACTCTGCTTTCTGGAAAATCCAAAAAACAAAGTGATGGGCTCTTGTATTTTCTATCTTACTTGCTTAAACCGAGACGCTCAATGAGCTTCTGGTATCGGCCCTCGTCTTTACGAGCCAAGAAGTTGAGTAAGCGGCGGCGCTTGGCAACCATCTTAAGGAGACCTTTACGTGAGTTACGGTCTTTCTTGTGAATACCAAGGTGACCAGTCAGCTCTTCAATCTGCTTGGTAAGGATTGCGACCTGAACTTCAGGAGATCCGGTATCACCCTCTTGGGTGCGGAAGTCTGCAATAATTTGTTGTTTGATCTGCGGATCTAATGCCATATATCCTCCTTTTGTCACCCCGCCTCCGCAGGCCGAGTGAAAAAGCTTTATGTTGAGGCCAAATTATAGCACACAAGGGACAATTTCTTGGAAAGATTGGCTGTCGCGGTTACTTTAAGTTCAAACTCGTGCGCTATAATCGCTCTCAAAATAATGCGCCGAACAAAACCGGAAGAACCGCCCATTCTTCCTCTTCAAGATGCAAACGTCACAAACAGTCGGAAAGAAACCTGGGCTAGAAATTTTCCATACCTTTTGTTTGCATTGTTTTTGCTCGTCGCCCTTCGTTACGGTCTTAAGCAGGAGTTCACCTCTGAAGAAGAAACCCTTCCACTTCCCATCGAAAGAAACTCTCTCAATCTTTGTTACGAACCTTCGGATTCTCAGGCTGATGCTTTTTGGATACCTGCTCTCCTGGAAACCGCTCGCTTACTCAACGAAGCAAGCCAATACACATATGGTGTCTACACTGCCATAGACGTAAACCAACATCCTCACGATTGTTTTGTGAGAGTGGTCATTCTTCCCGAACATGAAGAGGTTGAGGACACCTGCAATCTTCCTAATCCCATTGCTTGCTCCATTACTCGCCCTCATTTCTATCAAGACAAGCAACGTCATGAAATGAGAATCATTGCCGGTGGTACCCAAGAAGAACTCGAAAGTGAGTATGGTGAGGCGTTTACTAATCCAGAGCCTTGCCGCACAGGACCAGGTGTACTCCTGCATGAAATGGGGCATCAGCTCGGCTACCAACACGATTTTTCGCATCCCATCATGACTACAGGCTGTACAAAAATCGAACCGGAAGCTATTCAAGCCATGTTTTTCCCTGGACTCTCCCTTCCAAACCCAAGATAGACACTCATGTACAAAGTAGAGGCCAAGATAGTTTATAATAACGACGTTCGTGTTCTACGAACACCGCGCCAGGGTAGCTCAGTTGGTTAGAGCATGGGATTCATAAACCCAAGGTCGTGGGTTCGACTCCCACCCCTGGTACATTAAAAGCTGACCTTTTGGGCCGAGCGGTAAACTCCCACCCCAGAAATTTCTTTATTACTCAACCTCTGGCTCAGTAAATTCGCTAAACTTCTCACCTTCCAGTATCTTTTCCCAGGCAAATTGAATATAGGGGATGACGTGATCACCGAGGTTTTCAGACGGAACCCACACCAATTCGCTACATTTATCAGGCTCACAATTCTGTAATTTTCCCTCCCACTCACGAATAAGATAAAAATAATCAATCCGAAAATCATTCATCTTGAGCCGATGCATGACATGTACGGGTGTTTGGTGATTTTTGAGAATAACACCAACTTCCTCCTGGATTTCCCGGGTCAGCGACTCACTCGCAAACTCTAGCTCTTCAACATGACCAGCCGGAATCCCATACCAGCCGTCCATGTATCCTGTACCGGCTCGCTTTATAAGTAATACTTCACCTCCCTCATTACAAAAGAAGGCGTGAACAGCGACTATATGCGGAGGTCTCATGGTGGAATCAGTATAAGCCCTCCGCAAGTCCTCCTGCCTAATTGTGCGGTTCCTTCTATTCTCTAGCGTGCCCCAGTGTCTTCAAGGTAGTTTTGTAAGAGACGACTTTGCCGTGGCAGCGATCGAAGAACATACCGCATACCTCCACCTGGTTCTTCATCGACCTCAAAAATCACGTCCGAAGCCAGCCGAACCTGCACCGGCTTGCGAAACTCTTTTTCCGGCAAAACCTGGGCCAAAATAGCTTGACCAGTCTCTTGCTGTACAGACAGTAAAGGAGCCATGGTTCGTGCACCTTTAATAAGACCTTTCACCACTTGAAGCTCAATCTGCGTTTGCGGACTCAAATCGTCTTCTAAACTCTCAGCGGTAACATCCAACAAAGCTTTCCCTTCTTGGGTTACTCCTCTTTGCTCAAAGTCAACGTGGTGAACATCATTTTCTGGTGGTTGTCGAATTTTAAATGCCATCTCCGTCTCCTCTCGTTCGTTGAAAACCATTGCACCCTGTCACAGCAAGAGGGTGGTAAGGACACAGTTATAGATCTGTAGGGAGATGAAATCAAAAAGCCCCCTGAAATACATCAGGGGGCTTTACATTACTTGGTAAGCAATTACTTGCGTTTGCCGGAAATAGCCTCTTTTAGGGGCTTTCCAGCCTTAAAGTTCACCACACGGTGACTCTTGATAATCCGAGTGAGTTCTTCGCGACCAAAAGGCACAACTTTTTTGTCAGCCACTTGGCGAACATCAAAGGTACCAAAACCTGACCAGAGAACTTTTTGTCCTTTTCCTAAAGAACGAGATGTCTCTTCAAGGAAGATATCAATCGCTTCTTGGGCAGCCTTTTGTGTCAGATTGGCACGCTTGGCTACAGCGGCGACGAGTTGTGATTTGTTCATACGAATAAACTCCTTTATTCTTCTTTGTTTTTCGTGTTTGAGTGACCTATTGTACCCTATGATGCCTTCGCGGAAGCACGCAATTCTCGGATAACGTTGACTGTCACCGTTCCGGGATACTGCATATCATCCTGAATCTGTTGGGCAACCTTTTGGGCAACAACTTGCAGGTCTCGATCTGTAGTCTTGTCTGGATTGAGAATAACTCGTAATTCACGACCGGCTTGAATGGCAAAAGCTTTACCAACTCCTTCGTGGGCCATGGCAATATCTTCCATTTCCGAAAGACGCTGGACGTACTCTTCCCGATTTTCATTACGGGCACCAGGACGAGCACCAGAAATGGCATCAGCAATATGGACAACGACCGATTCCGAAGAAGTATACGGCTCATCTTCGTGGTGTTGAGCCACACAAGCAATTACCTCTTCTGGCAACTTGTGACGTCGCAAGAACTGCACGCCAAGTTGAACATGACTGCCTTCGCCCTCGATAACCTTACCAATGTCATGAAGCAAACATCCCAAGGTAACGGTGCGCATATCTAGATCAAGCTCTTGAGCCAGCTTGCGACCAATTTGAATGGTCTCAATCATGTGGTGAATCATGTTCTGGCCATAGGAGAAGCGATACTTGAACTTACCAAGGTGATACACCACTTCCTTGGGTAAATCGTAGACGTTGAAGCGGTGAGCTAAACGCTTACCTTCTTCAAAAATATTTTTATCGATTTCGCTGCGAACGCGCTCCACCACTTCTTCAATGCGGGAAGGTTGAATGCGACCATCTTTGAGAAGTCTTTCAAGCGACTGGCGGGCTACTTCGCGTCGAACCGGGTCAAAACTGCTCAACCGAACTTCGTCGGCCTCATCCATTTCGACGTCAACACCTGTGGCTCTTTCAAAAGCCCGAATATTACGTCCATCCTTACCAATAATGCGGCCTTTCATTTCGGCATTGGTCAGTTGGACGGTCGACATGGTGTACTCCACTACGTAATCAGTGGCACCAAGGCGCATCGCATCAATGAGAATTTCTTGAGCCTTTTGATCGGCTTCCTCTTCAGCCTTAGCAACTTTTTCCTGAACCATGACCGAGGCTTGACGATCAACGTCACGTTCAATCCGAGCAAAGAGCTCAGCCTTGGCTTGCTCGCGTGTCATGTGAGCCGCACGAGCGAGCTCTTCAATGAGTTCCTGGCGTTTTTCTTCAAGAAGGGATTTTTGCTTATCAAGTGCTTGCCAACGAGCATCAAGTTGCTCCTCACGTTTCTCGATTTGATCAAGTCGATCGTTCAAACTTTGGAGTTGTCTATCCAGAGAAGATTGTTGCTTTTGCAGGCCATCTTCAAAATCCCGAGCGTCTTTCTCTGATTTTTCTCTCAGCTTCAGGGCTTCAGATTTAGCTTCCACAAGAACTTCACGAGCCCGTCCTTCGGCTTTTTTAACAATTTCATCAGCCTCCAGCTTGGCTTGCTCTAGTAACTCCTGCTGTTTTGTGGCCTCAAGTGCCTGAGCTAATCGCTCACGCTCCTTATCTTTGGCCTTGACCTTGTCTCGGCGCAAATAGGATGACTTTGGAGACGGCTTGGCTTTTACCGCTCCATCTTTTCCTGGCTTAGCAGAAGGTTGGGCACCACGAGGAGCCGAGCTCTGCTCAGAGCCGGTGCGCAACACTTGCGCAAATGATCGAAAAAATGACATATTCTGTTCCTTTCAGAACAGGAGAATCTACAACAAACGTTCCCTACCAACACCGACTAACGGATCCAGCCCCAAGCGGGGCAATGAATTTGTAGCTAATATTCGTATAGTTTGTTGTGACATACTCCTGTATTTAAGTGTGTCTGTTTTTAATAAGACAGATTCGATGCTTCATATTATACGACAGAAGCCAAAAACAAGAAAGTTTTGAAAGCCTTTCCCTCTTACACTGCCCAGCAGCTGCACTATAATGATTGTATGAAGCGGTCTCCAGCACGAGTACACAAAAACTTCTCGCTCTACTTGTTCTGGCTCGTTTTTTGGCTAACCGTTACCGCCACCGTGTTGCTATCTTGGCAAATGGTTGTGCACCAATGGCCGTAGATATTTTAGCAATCACTATGAGTGTCTGCTAATTTCCCACTGGTCAACTAGCAGTGAGTATCATATACTGCTAGCATCATATGGCAGACACTCCAAAAACAAAACCACAGAGCCCAGAAGATAGTACTCAAGCAGCAGAGACACCCAAGGTTTCTCAGCCAAAACCGGCAATTTTTCCTCTAGTCGCCCTGCGTGATGGTGTTACCTTCCCCCATACAGAAAGTGTGCTCGTTTTTGGCCGAGCCAACTCTAAAAAAGCAATTGAGGCAGCCGAAGAAAGTAAAAACTTCATCATCGTGGCCGCCCAAAAAGACGGACGCAAAGAGCATATCTCAGCAAAAGATATTTACCAAGTTGCCACACTCTGTAAGATTGAACGAACTCTCTCTCATGAGGGTGATCTCCATGTTCTCATGCGAGGCATTCGACGGGTAAAAATTTCTACCTACAAACAGGAAGAGCCATTCTTTTTCGTTACAGCCAAGGAACTTACCCAGGAGCTGAACGAAAGCGATGAATTTCGGGCTTTGCTTAACCACCTCGTTTCTCTTTTTAAGAAAACCATTCAAGCCGGTAAACCCGTGGAATTCTTTAACTTCATTCGTCTAGCCAGCGGTGTGAAATCACCAGAAATTATTGATCATATTGCCTCAACCCTTGATCTGCCAACCAAGGAAAAACAAATTCTTCTTGAGGAACTCGATGTCAACGCGCGGCTCCAGCGTGTCATTGAGCATCTCACTCACGAACAAAAAATTCTGAACATCGAGCAATCCATTAGTGAAAAAACCAAGGAACAACTCGACGAACGAATGCGAGAAAGTATTCTTCGCGAGCGAATGAATGTTATTCAAAAGGAGCTTGGCGAGAGTGAAGATGAGGATGTTGCTGAGCTGCAAAAGAAACTTAAACAGATTCAACTCCCCAAAGAGGTTGATACCAAAGTCCGTAAGGAGATTCGCCGTTTAAGCCAAATGTCGGCCATGCACTCAGAGTATGCGTATCTTCACACTTGGGTTGAAACCATTCTGGCTTTGCCTTGGAATAAAGCTTCGCAGGAAGAGGCATCCTTGGCTAAGGCGGAAAAGGTACTCGATGAACAGCATTATGGTTTAGAAAAAGTGAAAGAGCGGGTCTTGGAGCATTTAGCGGTCATGCAGCTTCATGATGAAAAATCCAAAAAGAAATCCTCAAAGAAGGAGAAAACGAAAGTTGTCCGCGGTCGAAACGATCGTCTTTCCACAATCCTCTGTTTTGTAGGACCTCCTGGTGTGGGAAAAACTTCTATTGGTCGATCGATTGCTGATGCCCTGGGGCGTGAATTTGTGAAGGTCTCTCTGGGTGGTATCCATGACGAATCAGAAATCCGCGGCCATCGCCGTACCTATGTGGGGGCCATGCCTGGCAGAATCATCCAAGCTGTTCAGCAAGTGCAAGTCAAAAATCCCGTTTTTGTTTTGGACGAGATTGACAAACTCGGAAGTGATTTTCGCGGTGATCCCTCGGCTGCTTTGCTGGAGGCGCTCGACCCAGAACAAAATTATGAGTTTACGGATCACTACCTAGGTGTGCCGTTTGATCTTTCTGAGGTAATGTTTATCACTACGGCGAATGTTCTGCACACCATTCCCGCTCCTTTGAGGGACCGACTGGAAATTGTTGAGTATGCCGGATACACCATCGAAGAAAAATTTGAAATTGCCAAGCGCTACCTTATTCCCCAAGTTATGGAAGGTTCTGGTTTAGATAAAGACTTTCTGACCGTTGATGATAAGGCCCTGATGGAAATTATCACTCATTACACTCGTGAGGCTGGTGTTCGACAGCTCAAACGAGAGCTTTCTAAAGTTGCCCGAAAAACCGCTCGAAAAATCGCCGAAAAGAAAAAGAAGCAGGTCAAACTTACCGTTAAAAACGTGGCTGATTTCTTAGGACCTCCCAAAATTCTGGAGACCCAAACGGAAAAAGAGGCCATGATTGGTCTGGTTAATGGACTAGCCTGGACCAGTACCGGTGGTGACCTTTTACCCATCGAGACATCGGTCATGCCTGGGAAAGAAGGAATTACCCTCACTGGCCAGCTTGGAAAAGTCATGCAAGAGTCTGCTCAGGCGGCACTGACGTATGTCAAAGCACACGCCCAAGAACTGAATATTCCCGTCAAGTCATTCCAGAAGCAACACGTTCATCTTCATGTTCCGGAAGGCGCGGTGCCCAAAGATGGACCATCAGCTGGTATTGCCATGACTACCGCCCTGACTTCTGTCTTTTTAGGTAAACCTGTCCGTCGAGATATTGCCATGACCGGTGAAGTCACGCTGCGCGGGCGAGTACTCCCGATTGGTGGCCTGAAGGAAAAATTAATTGCTGCTCACCGAGCGGGTATGAAAAAAGTCTTTATTCCTCAACAGAACGAGAAGGATTTAGTTGAGATTCCCCAGAAAGTACGTGAGGATGTACACATTATCCCGGTGGAACACGTCAGCGAAGTTATTGCCCAGAGTATCATCACGACCAAGAAATCAGGAAAAGCAAAGAAAAACGGACGTGCCCGTTCGTCAGTCGCCAAAACCAAAACAGTTTTCACTACTTCTGTCGCTTGAGGACAAACTCAACCAACTCCAAGAGGAGATCCTTCTCCACGCAAGCAGGAAGTTGACCCAGTGCTTCTTGGGCTTGCTGAGCATACTGTAGAGCTCGTTGTTGAGCATACTCCAGCGCTTGAGTATCTTTTAGAATATTCTGAATATCGAGAACCTCTGATTTGGAGATTTTATCTTTTCCAATGAGATCTTGTAGTGTCCGTCGCTGCTTGTCGTTGCCATGTCGATACGCGTGCTGGACAAGTAAAGTCTTTTTTCCCTCACGAAAATCTCCACCCACAGGCTTACCCGTAATCGCGGGATCCCCAAACGCGCCAATAATATCATCGGTTATCTGAAACAAAATGCCGGCGGCTTGACCGTAGGTGCGCAAACTTGTTTCCAGCTTGATATCAGACTTTCCACTGAGACTCATGCCTACCCGCAATGGACCCACAAAAGTATATTCGCCAGATACCAACTCCAACCCCTTGAGCAAGCGTTCTTCAGAAGTTTCATTGGTTAATGCTTCGAAACTTTGATCAAAAATAACATACCAGCCAGTAGCGGTTCGATCGTAAGTATGCGCCTGAAACACTTCGAGTAAATTGCAACGCTGCTTATCTGAAAAAGCAGGATCAGCCAGCAACCAGTTGGAAATACTTTGCAACCACAATCCAGCCACCTCGGTATAGCTTCGAGCCACATGGGTAAGTTTTTCTTTGCCCAAGGCATGATAAGCCAATTGTTCATCGAGGTCCTGGTACCATTTGACATGCATGGATGGCTTTCCATTGCGGGTCTCATCGCGATCACTGACATCATCGGCCATAATAATGCGCTTATGCTTGAGCTCAACAATCAACATGGCCAGGAGAACATCTGGCTGAATGAGAACTTCTTCGATTGATTTTGATTGGGAAAGAGCTGATCCGAGAGCCACAAGGAGCGGTCGAACGGCCTTCCCAGGTCGCAAACAGTACTCTTCCAAACGATCAAGCACGAATAACGACCACTCATCAATCGGCGCAATACGCTCGCGGTAACTCCGAAAAAAGGAAGTTTTTTGCTGGGTAATAATTTCCTGAGTTTGCTGAAGTGCGGCTGGAAGATGCATGGTGATAGTATATCGTCCCTTTCCTTGTTGGAGCTTTATGGACATTTCCCAGCCTAGCGATTCCAGGCCATCTCGGGTAAAATGCAGCGGTGTCAACCAAAAAACAAGCTTCTCACTCATTTGCCCAAACCCAGAAACTGGGAGAGCAGTTTGCGCAAAAATATGCCCCGCTCGTTGGCCAAAAACCAATCATTTTTGCTTTACAGGGTGAATTAGGGTCAGGAAAAACCCAATTTGTAAAAGGTTTAGCCAAAGGAATGGGTATTGAACAACTCATCACTTCCCCTTCCTATACACTCGTCAACGAATACCAATGTGTCATAAATGGGCAAACACATCCTTTTGTGCACATTGATGCCTGGAGACTGCCTTCGAGCAAGGATTTGGAAACGATCGGTTGGTCAAGATTTCTCGAAAATAACGCTGTTATTGCTTTGGAATGGGCTCATCTGCCAGATCTCTCTCATCTTGATAATCAAGCTGTGATTGTGCCCCTTGCCTTTCATTACGAATCAGCCACGAATGATCGGACCATCACCTGGGTGGTTGAAGAGGATAAACAGCTATGATTATTCTCGGTATCGACACTTCTTGTGACGACACTTCGGTGGCCGTCACCGATGACTTTCGAGTATTGTCAAACATTATTTCTTCTCAAGATGACATTCACGCTCCTTGGGGAGGCGTGGTCCCAAATCTTGCGCGTCGCGCCCATGAGCAAAACTTCCCTCTTGTTTTTAAGCAGGCCCTAGAACAAGCAAAGATTTCCGAAAAAGAAATTGACGCCATCGCTGTTACTCAAGGGCACGGTCTGGCAATATCTCTGGAAGTTGGCGTTCAGCAGGCAAGGGACATTGCCACTCGTCTACAAAAACCCCTGATTGCGGTCCATCATTCCGAAGGCCATTTTGTGGCTTCTCTAGCAGCTGACCAATCAGGTCATGCACCCATAATGCTTAACCAAATCAAATTTCCAGCGCTAGCAATTCTGGTGGCGGGTGGACAGACCCAACTCGTTTCCGTTTCTAGCTTTGGACATTATGAAATTATTGGTGAAACGGTTGACGATGCTCTTGGCGAAGCATTCGATAAAGCAGCTCGCCTTTTGGGTCTGGGTTATCCAGGAGGGGCCGAACTCTCCCAAAAAGCGGTACACGGAAATGCCAAGGCCTATCAACTTCCTCGGCCGATGCGCAATAGTGGAGACTTAAATGTGAGCTATGCTGGTTTGAAAACTGCCTTCTTACGTCTTGTCACCGAGATAAAAGCTCAATCCCAGTCGGAGGAGTTCACAACAGAGCAAATCCAAGATCTGGCCGCTTCCTTTCAATGTGCAGCCATTGAAACTCTCCTTATCAAGGTGAAAAAAGCAATCGAAATGTACGGATTCCGTCAGGTGTTTTTAGGTGGAGGTGTGGCGGCAAATTCTTTTTTGCGGGACCGCCTTACTTCACTCGTGAACAATCACGCAGCTCAGCTTTTTTTTCCTTATTCGACTCAACTCTGCCGAGACAACGCGGCCATGATTGCCGTTGCTGGTTATCTAAAGGCGCAGAAAAATGAATTTGTCGACAATATCAACAATCTGGATCGAGATCCGCAGCTTACTCTCCCTCAATAGCCACAGAGAATATTTTGGTGATTAGCGCACTTCGGGTTCAGTCATGGGACTTGCTTGTAGCGGTTCGTTACTCAGAGCTTTCCCCAGGTCATCTATAAAGCGATCATAATCAAGTTCCGTGAGCAAGCTCACGGTGATGCCAAAATAGCGCTTAATATTTTGCGCAAGCTCGCGTCGATCAGGAGCCGTATTTTTTGGAAAAAGATGTCCCGGATGTAACGAGCCTAAAAATATTTCTACTGCCCGTCGATTGCGATCCTTGGGATTACGAATCCCTTGGACTTCACGGCGAATTCTGGCAAGCACTTGTCCATCACGACTCATACATGCCTGAAGTATCTGAGCAGCGGCTTCCTGGTGGGAAAAATATTTATTAGTTGGTTCAGGACGAGCAATATCTCGGTTATACAAGATCAACTCGTGCAGGGATGGGCCCTTACGCATAAGCTCATCATAGACCGATAAACAACAAAGACCTATGGCCAAAATGGTAGATGTATTCGTCTAAAACAGGAAATTAAAGACCATTTTCCTCAATAAATTCCTGCAGTTTCTCCCAACTGGGATCAACCGATTCATATGCCCATTGACGGTATTTGCTCTCAGGTGGGTGAACAAAAAGTGTCGCTTCATTCGTTGCTACGGGATACTCAGTGACCGGCAGAATCACTGTTTCTATGCTTGGAATATCCTTGGACGCAATACTTCCCATGAACCAGCCCAGTTCATAGAGAGAAATTTTTGCCATGAAATTGTTGGCATACCAGTCATAGAGACTGCCTAAAACAACCGGATTGCCGACGATTTCAGGTTGGAAAAGATGTTGTGTAACGGCTTGAATAACGTGTTTCTGGCGACGCATTCTTGCCTGATCACCTTGTTCAACATACTCATTGGCATAACGAGAACGCATGTACTTGACTGCTGTTTCGCCGTCCATCACCTGCCAACCAGGCTCAAAATGAATAGTCTCGTACAAAAGTTGAGGGTCATGAACCACAACGACATCAACTCCTGCACGTGGGTATCGTTCATCGGTAAAGGCATTTTGAACTTCAATCGGTACCCCACCAACACGATCAATGAGATCTTGGACTTTGGCTAAAGAAAGAACAATTTCGCCATCAAGGGTCTGTCCGATCATCCCCTCAATAGCTTCTCCTACTTTCTGCTCTGGACGATTGATATCCTGCTGTAAGGCGGTCTTATACAGTCCATTGATTTTGCTACCATACTCTGGCAGGTAAATATCCCGAGGAAAACTTAGCAAACGAATGACATTTTCATCCGCTTGGTAACTGACCAAAATAATCGTGTCCGTGAGAATATCCTGTCGATTACTCCCTTCGACTTCATCAGTCCCCAGCAACAGCCAACGATGCGTGTGAAAAGGATCTGACTGACTCCTTTTGAGTCCACTGCCAACTTCCGCAAGAAGAGTTGTGGCATTCCTTCCAGATGCTTGCGTAAACATGGAGTTTACCGCTTTCAGACGATTCCATAATGGCACACCGAGCACGTACACAAGAAAGATAACAAAAACAGTCAAGAACATTGCGGCAAAACTAAACGATCTGGCAAAGGTGAGTAGAAGACGTTGTACACGTTTCATTCAGTACCACCTTTAATGGAGTTGTGCCTTGAGTCGTAAAAAGATCCAGCGAACTTGATCAGCAATTCGGAATAGCGAATACATCGGGAAGTTCAAAATGAGATCATAACTGCCAATCGATTGCATCAGATCCCCACTGTACCCCTCTTTAAATCGATGGAAGCCGTACCACTTGTGTTTTTCATCAGGATTTGGACCAAGTGAACCCCACATGTCAAACGTAGTGCAACCTTCACGTTTCGCTAACATAAGCGCTTCCCACATCATAAGATTATTGGCCATAACATCGCGGTGCTCGCGAGAACTCGCCCCATATGGGTAGTATCCAACGCCGTTGTGCAAAAAAAGAATCCAGGCGGTGATTACCTTACCTTGATACATTGCCTTCAAAATACGAATCGATCGAGTATCTTCAAAATGGGCAAAAAGCGTTCGGAAATACTTGTCATCATGGGCATAAAATTTTTGCCGGGTGGTTGTTTCTTGCTGTAATCTGAGATAATCCTCGAGACCTTGTTGGGAAGTATCCTCAATAATTTCCACCCCTTTGCGTCGAGCGAGTCGAATGTTGTAGCGAGTTTTTGATTTGCAGTTGTTAAAGATTTCTTCTTCAGATTGAGTGAGATCAAGAATAAACGTGTAGGGCGTAAAGAGTGGCTTTCCAGGTTGAACGTTTTCCTCTTCCAATAATCGCCGAGTTTCCGGGAAAGGCAGATCTTCCGCCTCGGGAGCAAACATATTGGGCTCAAGTTTGATAAAAAGAGCGTTGTAGTGTTTACCAAGATCTCGTAACGCCGGAAAAATTTCTTCTGTTGGCTTTGGTCCACGGGGAATATAACCCACAGTAAAATTGCCAAAGGGAACTGCCGTAAAGAGGACCTGCCAAACGGCTTGGAGTTGACCACGATCGTTGAAAACCCCTAAGCGCTCAACCTTTTGGCCAGTGGACTGGCGAAAGTCTCCCCAGGCCCACGTTTGGAGCGGGTGTTGGGCAACCTGGTCACTTTCGACTTTTTCATCTGGACGGAGGGAGCGAACAATCATAGGCATAGGTTATTGTAGCGTTTTCAGGGTCATTAGGGAAAGTTCTCCTGATTCCTGGCTCATTTTTTATGAATGCAGCCACTCATCTATAGGGATATCTCCACTTAACATGGCTTCAAGTTCTGGATCATCCAAGTTATAGACTGACTGCTTTTTGGGTAAAAGAAGTGGAGTTTCTTGGCCTTTCCCCTCTACTTTTGATTGTGGTAACGAGTCAAAAAGTGAAGCCGGGATTTCTTTGATAAAACGGGAAGGAAGCTGTCGTTGTGGTGTACCAAAAATAAAGCGCTGTCGGGAATAACTCAGATTCAGTTTTACGCGAGCTCGCGTAATACCCACATAACAGAGGCGACGCTCCTCTTCGAGTTTTTCTTTTTCCAGAAGTGAACGAGAATGGGGGAAAAGACCTTCTTCCAGGCCAACCAAAAAAACAATCTTAAACTCTAAACCTTTGGCAGCGTGCAAAGACATTAAGGTTACGGCTGGTTGATTCATTTGGCCCTGATCCCCCACAGCATCATTTTCCACCAAGGCTACCTGTTCCAAAAACTCTTCCAAATCGGGAAACTGACTGGCAACCGAACGTAACTCTTGAATATTTTCGAGTCGACTAACGTCCTCAGGATTTTTTTCGTCAAATTTTTTCAGATATTCCGTTACTTCCAAAACCTTATCCAGAATTTCTTGCGTATTCAGTCTCGTATCCTCATGACGATACGTATCGCACCACTGCTCAAACAGCGCAAACCGACGTTTGCCAAGTTTAAGAACCCGATTGGCGGCCACTTCATTGGCCGGCTGGCTCACAAGAGAAAGATAGGCCAAAACATCCTTCACTTCTTTGCGAGCATAGAATTTCACACCGCCAACCAAGCGATAGGGTATGCCTTCGCGCATAAGTGCCTCTTCAAATTCACGACTCTGAGCGTTCGTTCGGTAGAGAATCGCGACCTCGTCCCAATCATTACTCTGTTTTTGCATGAGGTGAATGATTCTCTGGGCCTCATCCCTACCATCATGACATTCTAAAAGCGTAATTTTTTCCAAATCATGATTTTCTGTCCATAAATCAAGAATGGGATGAAGATTGTTATTTTGAATAACGCTTGAAGCAGCCTGCAAAATACTTGGAGTTGATCGATAATTTTGCTCAAGACGGTACTCTTCTACTTGAGCAAAGTCCTGTTTTAATTTTAAGAGGTTGCGATAGTCGGCACCCCGCCAGCCGTAAATAGCTTGGCTCGCATCACCAACCACGAAGAGATTGTTTTGTGGTTGCACAAAAAGTTTGGTCAAAATGTACTGCGCGTGATTCGTGTCCTGATACTCATCAATGAGCACATGCTCAAACATGGACTGATAATACTCGCGAACCTCATTCTCACGCTGGAGGAGCTCCACCGTCTTTACCAGCAAATTATCAAAATCTACTGCCCCTGCTTGTGTGAGACGCTTTTCATACAGTCGATAGATTCTCCCCACCGTCTCTTGAAAATGGCCACGGGCAAACTGCTGATATTCATCTGGACCAATAAGTTGTTGTTTGGCTTCCCCGATTGCGGCGGCAACGGCCCTTGGGTGCATTTGCTTTGGATCAACACCCAAATCTTGTAAAAGAAGCTTAATGAGTGAAAGCTGATCGTCACTATCATAAATAGAAAAATTGCTCGGCAAACCAATCTTTTGAGCATGATAACGAAGAATCTTGGCGCACAATCGGTGAAATGTCCCGGCAAAAGGGAGCTCATGTCCGGTTAATCGAGCCACTCTGGTCTGCATTTCCCCAGCTGCTTTATTGGTGAAGGTCAGTAAGAGAATATTCTGCGGTTGCGCTTGCTGTTGAGCCAGTAAATGAGCCACGCGAGTCACAAGAACACGAGTTTTTCCAGATCCCGCTCCTGCCAGCACCATGGCGGGTCCCTGGCCATGAAGCACAGCCAGACGCTGATCTTCATTTAATGCTGCTAAATAGTCTGCAGAACCCATAGGTCCATAGCCTAACAGATAATATGCCTTTTCAAAATGAAGTTTCCGTAAGTTATCCATTTTTTTGTTATTGTGCTTAGGCTACAATAAAGATTGACATGACTACCCAAGAAGAAATGCCCGTTTCTAAAGTCACCGAACCACGATTATTTATTCATGCTCTCCCAGAGAGTGATGCTCAGGCAGATATCGACCACTCAGAAAACATGGAATCTCAGGTGGATGACTCTAGCCGACCACCCGAAAGACCCCTTGTTACGCCATTTTTTGAATCTGAATCAACCAGCCCCCCTCCTTCGGCACCAAAAACCAAGCAGATTTCCAGGTATTTTCTTTTTGGGGGAGGAGTAGCAATTGTTTCTCTCCTCTTTTTTGTTGGCGGCTATTTTTCTCCCGTTGCCAGTATTTTGAAACCAATATCTAAGTCGGTGTTGCCAGAAAAATCAGAACAGCCGGACCCAGGTCTAGCCTTTGCTCAACAATTTTCGGCAGAATTTGATGTTCGCGAGAAAGTACAAGTCTTTGCTTACCGTGATGATGATAGTGATGATCAAAAAGATGAAAATGAGCAAGGCCTGCAGGGGGCAACCATTACTCTTTTTGCACCCACAGAGGATAGATCACCTATTGCATCAGGAACGACCGACATGTACGGCAAGGCTGTTCTCTATGGAGTAAAACCTGGCAACTACAAGGTACAGTTCCACTACTATCCACCATATAACGCTTACAATGGTGGTGATAGTTATTCACAAGAATTGTTCCAGGTGAGCAGTGACAGCTACTCACAGCCCAGTGACGCCAATCGTGTCTTCCCTACTGACTCGCTCAACATTTCTATTGCACCAGATAAGCCTTGGGAAGTGGCTATTCAAAAATACGAGCCCAAAAATATTGTGGTAGGCAGCCGTAACGATACCGTTGTTTTCTATGACACTGACCTTCAACGACAGGTCGCCTGGATGAGTAGTCGAGAAACTGACGCCGGCTCCCAAAATTTCTGGCTTGTTGGCAAAGATATGTATTTTCTTGATAGTGCAGGCAATGTTAAAAGGTACCTCTATAAAACAAACTCCTTCGAAGAAGTGCTTAAGAATCCCGGAATTATGCGCTTGGCAGGGTTTGAGTACGCCATGCTCTCTCCCGGTGGACAATCACTCGCATACGCCATCAATACTAATGACGGAACTCCACTGAATTTTGCGTCAAACAACAGCAACTGTTCACGCCCAACGGTGCAACACGACTCAAAATCACTCTTTGTAAGCACAAACTCAAATCCAGATTACTTTTTCCAGCTTGGATGGCTTAACGATACTGATTTTTGGTTTGCTGCTAAGGATCAAGTGGGAGGCATTGATCATCTGTATTACGCTCATTGCGCGGAGAATAATCGTCTTGATCTTCGAAAATCGAGCATTCATTCCGAACCCAATGACCATTTTTATGAGGTCATTGCACTGGACAGCACTCACGTTTTAGCAGCCGGTGGTTTCATTGAACCAGATCCTAGTAGTACAACCGGTGGCATACTGCGCAGTGTTCGCGGAAATGGAGTCGTGCGGTTTGAATCAGGTAAACCGGATACTCTCTTCTTTCTTGGAGCCTTAAAAAATGTGCTCATGATGAATAATGACCACACTTGGCTTGCCGGCCTGGGAGAAAATGACCAAATATCTTTTTATAACGTCAATGCTCTGAAAAATGGTGAAGTTCGCGAAGTCTCAACCACCGGTAGCTACTGGAAAGGTTCGGCCGCCTGGAACGGAGACATCTTCTACACGCTTTCTGCTCGGCAATGTGATGGCATGATTTGCAACACCATCAAGGGCTTTAAACCAACAGATTCCGGTGTCGAAAAAGTTGAAACCCTGGAGACAAAGAATGAAAACTTCAATCGACTCTATGGAGTCATCAAAAACTAAGAATATATGAAAATCCGCCCTCATTTCACAAAGAAAACACTCCTGATTACCCTTGGATCTGTAGTCTGGCTTAGTCTGCTCTTTGCAGCAGGATCCTGGTTAAGGATGAGTCGTACTCCACAATCCCAAGCAGAAACCATTGTCGAGGAAAAATCAGCCTCACTTGTGGTTTTTTTTCTTAAACAGGACGGACTGTACCAAGTTACTTCAGAATCGTCGGCTGCTAAGAAGGTTCCTATTGACGTCATGATTGCTCCCAACCAGGGTTTTCCTGAAAAACCACCCTATGTCATTGGTGGACTTAACCAAACAAAATTGTATTTCTTAAAGTCAAAAGATGGCAAAAAATATACTTCGCTGGCGCTATATGACCTGGAAACGCAACAAGAAACGGAGATTGATTCAGCTGACGGCGAAAAGGAACTCCGTGAGCTGATTCTTTCTCCTGACAATACTCGTATTGCGTACATTTTGGGAGTTCGAAATTTGGCAGAAATGGAAAATACTGAAACTGAAGATTTGATAGTTAGAGACACACAAAGTGGCGAGATTGTTGATCGCTTTACACGCAAAACAAACTTTACTTCTTTTTCGCTCAAGGGGTGGCTTGATGGTGACAATCTTATTTTTGCCACTGGTTGGGAAGGAGAAGGTTACTACCACTACAAAATTGGCTCAAAAGAAGTTTCCGAGGAAATCGCAACTCTTGGCTCCTCTGGCATGGGCGGTAATGAGCGGGTAATTCTGCAAAATGATTTAGGACAGTATGGTTTCATTAATAATAGCAATCCAGAGATTACTGGCAATATTACGGCAGTAGATGGAGCTTTTTTCCGTATTGACCATAAGTCACCACCCCGTTTTTTGAGTAATCACGAAATTACCGAAATGATTCCTTTTGGAGATCAGTTTTACTATCTAGCTCAAATTTCTGAACGAGCGAATGAATGGCAAAATTATGGCGTCGACATTTTTCGTGTTGATCACAATGGATTACAAGATGAGCGTCTCACTCAAGACGGAGAATCTGGTATGAAAAAACAACACCTCAAGGTAAGTGTTGATGGTCGATTCTTAACCTATGATGCGTTTTATAGTTCGGACATCAACTACGAAAACCAGAACTCTAACTTTGAAGCCAATTCTAGCTGGGTCTACGACACCCAGCTTGGGAAAGCCTACAAAGTCAGTGAACAGGCCACCTTTCCTACTTTGATTTGGCAAAGGTGAGCATAGCCTAAGCTCTGCTTGGTAAAATTACTTGTCTTTGTGCCACATGTCTTCTCAGATATAATGAAGTTATGAAGACCAAGCTTGTTGTCGCTAACTGGAAGTCAAATAAGACCATTACTGAGGCAACAACCTGGGTAGAGAATTTTTCCCAACTCGAGAAAAAAGAAAATAGGCAGTATGTTGTTTGTCCTCCAATGCCGCTCCTCCCATTCATTTTGGATCTCCACAAGCATGGTGTTGCTTTAGGCGTTCAAGACCTCAGTCCCTACGGTGCTGGGGCCTATACGGGTGAAGTCTCTGGGTACAACCTGCAAGATTTGGGTGTTTCTTACGCAATTCTTGGCCATTCTGAACGAAGAAAATACTTTCAAGAAACATCAATAACCGTTGCAAAAAAAGTAAGTCAGGCTCTTGATTTTGGTATTCAACCGATTATTTGTGTCGATCGAGATCAGATAAACCAGCAGGCGGAAGCGCTCACTTCAGAGGAAAGAAAAAAAGTAATCATTGCCTACGAACCTGTCCACGCAATCAGCACTTTTGGCGGTAAAGAGGACCCAATCGACGAGACACTCAAGGTTATTGAGCAGATTCGCCAAACTTTTGGTAAGGAAAGTGTTGTGCTGTACGGCGGAAGTGTTAATCCAAAAAATTCTATTGTGTATCTGGAAAATGAGAATATTGATGGCGCTCTCGTGGGAAACGCGAGTTTAACAGCTGAAAGCTTTATTCAGTTGTAATCCGGTAGATGTTATACTCCGTCCCTGAGAATTCCAACGGATAGTTTTGCGCAAACCAATCTTCATTGGCATTCATATCGACTCGCTCTGGACCACCGATAATGACATATCGGATAGCATATTTTTTGAGAAGGTCTTGAGCGCTTTCCCCACCTTGAAACATATCGTTAATGTCGGACGCTAATTGAGGATCAGTGACGCCATAGGTCCATAACCAGCCTGGAAATCCTAATAGCGTTTGCGTGTGGGTATGCGCTACTACCCAACTATTATGATTTTGGCCAGTAAGAACATGATCTCCTGGATTGGTCACTTCATTCAGTGCTTGGGCTAAAAAGAAATCCTCACGACTCCACATTTGGTACGAGTTTTTATCTGATCGCGAAAAATGCCAAATATCGAGCCAAGAAGAGGCTGTAACTATTATGAAAAGAACAATGACAATTAATTTTCGCCACCACTGGGCATTCCAAATAAAGGAGAAAGCATACCAAACGGGAATAACCAGAAAAAAGTGGGCCCAAGTGAGCATTTTGGTGTTGTCCCAAACATGAGGTTGAAACTGAATAAGATTCACTAGAGCAAAAAGAAGCCAGCCACTCATCACTAAAGGATGGCGGTAGAGTTTTGCTTTCCAAGTTCCAAAAAGAGCTAACGGCAAAAATAAACCGTAGTTAATCCACCAAAAGTAAAAGAAGTTGAGATCATGTTGGGTGGGATTGGCAAACCAGCCTGGGAGCCAAGAGAAAAAGCTTCCCATGTGTCCCCGGTGCAAGAGCCACGCGATAGGTAAAGCCACTGCCCCAGTCGCTAATCCATAACCAAGCCAAAAACGCCACTGCTTCCAACGAGAAAGACTGAGAACGGCACAAATAATAAACAAGGCCATAAATGAATGGGCGTGCACAAAGAAAAAGAGACCACTCACAAAACCTAAGAGCACGATCTTCCACCAAACTGCATTGGCAAAGTCACGCTGCCACCAGCGGTAGAGTTGCCAAACAATAAGCACAGCTAGAGGAAAACCAAAGAGAAATGCCCGTTGAGGAATCATTTCGGAGGTAACTATGCTGATCCATTCCACATACTGCTTACTCAGATGGGTATATTCTTGTGGAGGATAGTAAAAGGTTTCCCAGGTGGGATTCTCTATCACGTCCTTAATAAACCAATACCATCCCAAGCCACCATTCAAAAGAAAAAGACTGAGAGCAACGTATGCTCTCGAGGCTCTCTTGAGAAGAGAAAAATAAAAGGCGTAGATAATGAGAAGAAAGGCCAGTGTCGTCAAAATTGAGGGCACGATCATTGCATTCACAACGTTCCAGCCAAATCGCATCAAAACTCCAGAAAGTGCATCTGCCAAGAAAGGATAAGTGAAGGGAGAATTTATATGAATGGGATGCGGCGAGAGCCACATGCTTGGCGGACGGAGGGCAAAAACATTGGCATAGGTAATATGAGCTGCCCAGTCACCCCAGACTCCCACCCAACCCGCCTGCAAACCTTTCGCATCGAAATACAGCATTTGCGGCCAAACAAAAGCAAAGTACATACCCCAACTAATGAGAACCACTAAAAATCCTGAAAAGAATTTGGACGATAGCCAGTTCTGCAAATGTGATTGCCAGATAGAAGATAGATGTGAAAGTTGTTTCATACCTGTTTGAAAGGATCTCTTGCTAAAAAATTGCTCTACGCAATTACGAACTTTATTTTAGCGTGATCTGACAGTATCATACGAAGCATTGTGATTATAACCCTCAAGAAATACTTTTCACCACTTTTACTTTTGAGTCTTATCCTCATTTTTGCTGCAGCTACTCGATTCTGGCGCTTATCCTTCCCGCCTGAATATTACTTTGATGAGGTGTATCACGTCGTCACGGCTAAGCTCATTGCTCAGAACGATCCCAGAGCTTATGAATGGTGGCATCCCGCCCCGGAGCCAGATACGGCTATAGATTGGCTTCACCCTCCCTTAGCCAAGCTCACGCAGGCCATCAGCATGAATATCTTTGGAATGCAGAGCTTTGGGTGGCGCCTGAGTTCTGCGATCTTTGGTGTGGGGGTAATTGCCTTGGTCTATGCTGTCGCCCGAAAACTTCATCTTTCAGAAACAGTGAGCTTGTTAGCGGCTTTCTTGGCTAGCCTTGATGGACTCCTGCTCACCATGTCGCGAATAACTATGAATGATATTCACGTTACCTTTTTTATGTTACTGACGATTTGGCTCTATCTTCACTGGAAACAGCAACCAACACTGAGAAATGCTCTTTGTACAGGAATAGCTGCCGGAGCAGCAGTGGCCAGCAAATGGTCAGGCGTTTTTATTGTCCTTCCAATCTTTTTTGATCAACTCATTTGGCTCATTGGTCAAAAAATTCAGCAGAAAAGATTTGCTCTCTCCCCCACCTTCACACTCCTTGGCAGTCTCCTTTTGTGTATTCCTCTTATCTATCTGTTGAGTTATGGACAAATGTTTCTGCAAGGACATGACTGGTCACACTTTAAAGAGCTTCATCGACAAATCTGGTGGTACCAAACCAATCTTGATGCCACCCATCCGTATCAATCCACTCCACTCCAGTGGATGCTTAATCTTCGTCCGGTTTATACCTATACCAATAATGTCGGTGTTAATCACATCCAGAATATGTATATTCAGGGAAATCCTTTGCTTTTTTGGACCGGTGTAATCGCCGTGTTATGGACCATCAGTACCTTCATTATCTGGAAACTCAATTGGCTACAGCTTTTACTTGAGGCGAGTAGAATCAGCAATAAAAAAACACTTACCCAGTGGCAAACAAAACTTCGTAGGCTTCAAGAAACAAACCAAGACATTTCCTTACTCGCCTTCCTTTTGGTAGCCTACGCCAGCCCCTGGATTCTCTGGTCTTTCTCTCCTCGGATCATGTTCTTTTATCATTACAGTCCTGCAATACCGCTCTTGGTCATTCTGACGAGCTACTGGTTAGAAAAGCTCTGGCAGTTCTCTTCATGGGGAAAATACCTTACCGCCCTGATAGTTGTTGCCATTGCGCTCACTTTCATTCTCTTTTTCCCCAACTGGACAGGCTTGGTAGTGAATAAATCATGGTCTTCTCTATACTTTGCCCTTTCGAGTTGGCAGTAAAGTGAACCATATCGCATAAAAGATTTAGCTCGCCGAATACTGCCTGATCTTCGAGGATCGTAATCCAAGTGCCAAACAGGCATCGCAGTGTCCACAAGGTTCTTTCTCCAAAAAAGACAGTGTAAAAAATTCTTCTTTGACCTCTCGGAGAATATTTTTGAGTTCTTCAACTTGCTCTTGAGAAATCTCAAATCGCTCCGTAACAAATTTTCCACTCTTGTTGGGTTCAACAAAAATAAACTCACCCTCAGTGACTTGATACTGAAAAGTGTTATCCAGTTCGGAAAGGAGACGGTAAAACACAAGTTGGCGAATCATAGAACCGTCGGAACTCGCCGTTTTTCCAAGAATATCGTTACGTGAGTGAACTTTTCCGGTTTTGTAATCGACGACCCGCACCTGCTTCCCCAAAGGATCTATCAAGTCAATTCGGTCAATCTTTCCAACTAAGGACAAGCCATCAAAGGCAATTTCTGGTTCCTTGCCAAAAAAGCGCTCGACCAATAAACTTGGTTTCCAATTTCCAGCTTGAGCGTGGTAATAGTTTGTAATAATACTTTTTGCCTCAGCTTCAAGCGCATCGAGTTGACCTGATTGAAAATCAAAGCCTCTCATCTGTCTCTGAATAATGAGATGCAGCTCATCTAAAGGCGGCACTTGCTCCTCTTTATTCACTCGAAAATAGAGATGTTCAAGACTGGCATGAACAGCCGTACCAATTGCCAAGGCTGGTGCTGGGCGTTCGGGAACGCGAATGAGGCGCCGGTAGAAAAAACTCATTGGACAGTTTAAGAACTCCTGCAAAGCGGTGTAGGAAAAAGAAAAGTGAGAAATAATCGATTCGAGCCACGCTCTGTCAAGATCATGAGTAGGATTATAGGTATTTCGATGAACAAATTGTGCTCGGAGCTCAGTAATTACCTCCTCTGCAGGGAGCGATGGGACAACGGTCATCTTAGTCTCTGCTAATTCAGCTAAAAACTGCGTCGGCTGCAAAGGTGTTGTACGCTCACCATCAGTCTCACGTTCACTCAAGGTAAAAAATACCTTATTTTTCGCTCTGGTCATGGCAACATAGAAAAGACGACGCTCATCCTCATTCAGTTGCCCCTTTTCAAGATCTGCATAGGGAATCATTCCAGCTAGCGGCTTCAAGCGATCAACGTTGCGTAAATTTCCCCATACTTTATCTTGAGATTGCAGTACATAAACATCCGACCACTCTTGTCCCTTTGCCTGGTGAGCCGTTGCTAGATGAACAGCATCAGCTTCTGTCATGAGTGGTTCCTGCTGCAGAATAAGTCCGTGATCTTTCATTCTTTGAATGTCATGGAGAAGATCTTCTACATTTCGGCGTTGATCTCGCTTCGACCAGCTTTGTAGATGACGCAAAAAGCTTGCCACAGCAACCAGTTCACTCGCTCCGAGTTCTGTTATCTGTGACCACTCATAGAATCCAGTTAAGCGAAGGAGTTCCTCCATAAAAAATGAAAATGGTTCAGTAAGCTCCTTGGCCTGCAGTTCAACAAGGAGTTGTTGCACGGCAGTAATTTTTTCTGGAAATTTGAGTGACAGCTTTTCAAGTTCTTCCTCATCGCTTAACAATCCCCATGGGTCATGACGGTACTTTTCCGATCGACTTGCTTCACGCACCAACGTTAAGGAATCCTGGGCAAAAATACCAAACCAAGGTATCTGGAGAACCGCTAGCGTTAAGGGTGCCTCTTGGCGCTCGCGCAGAGCCACCAAAAATTGCAGCAAGGATAAAATTTGACCAACCGTTTGGCTTGCCAAAACATCAACTTGTTCGGTAACTTGAAAAGGAATGTTTTTGGCCCCAAGTACCTCTTTCAGCAGATCGGCATTCTTGTGTTTTCGATACAACACCGCCATCTGACCAAATGGGACTCCTTCTTCATGTCGCTCAAGTATATTTTTGGCAACCCAAAGTGTTTCGGCTAACGGCGTTACCGCTTGATGAATTGCCAGAGAAGAAGAGAGGTTGTCCCAGTGAGAAAGTGGATCGTACAGAGTGGCTAAACGGGCATCTTCCACTTCCTGGGGATTGTGACGAATAAGCTCAGCAGCTGCCTGGTAGATTTCATTACCACAGCGATAGCCCGTAACTAAGCTTATGACTTCAGCCTGCGGATAATGGTCTAAAAAGCTCAAAGTATTGGCTAACGAGGCACCCTGGAATCGATATATGGACTGATTTGGGTCTCCAACCACAAAGATGTTTGCCCTGTCTGCCCAAAAAGATGCTAGTTCACGAACCACTTGCAATTGCCCCTCATTCGTATCTTGGTATTCATCTATCAGGAAATACTGATACCGCTCCTGATATATCAGGCGAAGATCCTCATTTTCACGAAGAGCGTCACGAACCCACAAAATAAGATCTTCAAAGTCAAACCAGTGGTGAACGGCCATTAAACGCTGGTATTCACTGTAGATTTCTGCCAAATCGATATTCTTCTGGATTTGCAGTTCTTGTTGACGGCGCTTATACGGTGGCAGATCTGACTGCTCTAGCGCGTCGAGTTCTGCTTGCGCCAGTTGCCGAATGGTCAGAGGAGAATGACCTTCTCGTTTGTAATTGAGAAGCGCTTGCAAAGCATCGCGAACATAAAAGTAGGGATATTTTGGGTTTTTAAGATGGACAAAATCATTTTCCGTAAAGATTTGCTCCATGATACTGATTTGTTCGAGGGTGGAAACCGGCTCCTGGACAGAAGGTAATACTGGAAAAAATTCACCGTGTTCCTCGATTACCGACGCACAAAAACTATGAAAAGTTGTGCATTTCACTCCATATGCGGCGGCACCAATAAGTTCCGTTAAACGTGATTGGAGATTCTTGGCTGCTGCATTCGTAAAGGTAAGCGCCAAGATATTCTGTGGTTGCACATCAATCGTCCGCAAAAGGTTGGCTATACGCAGCGACATGATTTGGGTCTTACCCGTCCCCGGACCAGCAAGAACCATCACTGGACCCTCAAGGGTATCAACCGCTTGCCGCTGCTGGGGATTGAGTTGTTGGTAGGCTTTTTCAAACAATGGCATAGTTACGCATCCTGATCTAAACAGGCAGACAAGTTAACCATAGAATATGCCATTTTGAAACATGCTACAATCCGCCTTGTCCAAGGCATAATGGATCGGTATGGTGATGAACACCAGCCTGCCCTCTTATCTTACGGTTTCTTCGTTGTCTCGATTTTTCACAACGTCGCGAATCAGTTAATGCAGCTGCAGTGTGAACTCGCCCAAACATCCTGCTACCTCCCTGAAAAAAATTACCAAGAACTTGCTACTCAACTTGCTTACGTGAGTGAAGTGATTCGTCACTCCCAGGAGATACTCAAGTCCGGAAAAAGCCAAGTTGAGGATTTCCCTCTTTTGCCTCTGCTCCACAAAACAAAACGGCTTTGCCAACTCACTTTGCAGCGAGAACATATTCATTGCCAGATTTTATGTTCGGATGCCATTCGCTTATCTGGTGACAAAATTGTCCTCCAACAAATATTTCTGAATCTTTTTTTAAACTCAGTCGAGGCACTTCGAACGGTATCCCCTGACAAAAGATGGATTTCCGTCCAGGCTCAAACGCAAAAACAGCATACTATTATTACCATCAGTGATACTGGCCCAGGATTCCCACTGGATAATACCCAGAATTGCCTTCAACCATTTGTGAGCTATCGAAAAGCTGGTGTGGGCTTGGGGTTGTCATACGTGTGCGAACAAATGCAGAAGACCTTTCATGGAAGCATACAAATAGCCAATAGGCGCATTGGCTCACAAATTCAGCTCCTTTTCCCAAGAATCAAGAGCCAGCCCTCAACATCACCAACAAACCCGGGTTGGGAAGAAACAAATTCTCACGTACAATGAAAACCAGATTATGCAGAAGTTACAGAGAATCACAAATCTAGTTTTTCGGCATAAAGTAGCATTCACCTTTTTTGCCTTTACGCTTGCCTATGGAATGACTCGGCTCTTTCGTCTAACCGCGCTCCCCGTTTTTGCTGATGAGGCTATATACATTCGCTGGGCACAACTGTTACGTCATGATCCACAACAATATCTTTATTTTGCCCTGAACGATGGTAAGCCTCCTCTTTTTATTTGGTCCGTTGCCAGCTTGTTGAGCTTGGGATCTGATCCGCTTTGGTTGGCCAGATTCCTAAGTGTCGTTGTAGGTGGGACTCAACTTGTCGTAAGTGATCAAATTCTGAAAGTCTTGGGTGGCAAGTGGTCAGCTCGTCTGGCACAAGGACTCATTCTCCTTCTGGCTCCATTTTGGTTTTTCCATCAACGCATGGGACTGATGGATTCCATGCTCGTACTTTGGCTCTCTTTAAGTTGGCTGGGAGTACTTTATCTTGATCGTTATCTTCAACAGTCTCGCCAACTTTCTTGGCAGAAGATTGGACTGGTAACACTCACAACGGGAATCAGTTGGGGACTCGCTCTTTGGACAAAAATTCCTGCCCTATTTTTTAGTGGAGTCATTGCTGGTTGGGCATATGGAGGCACGTTTTTGTCCTCACCTCACTTAAAAAAGATGTTCCCCAGAATCCTTTTGTGGCGAACTCTCGCGTTCGGAGGGGCTGGATTGATTGGTCTGAGCATATTTGCTCTTCTCAAGCTACAACCAGCCTTTGGGAGTTTATTTGGACGAGGAAGCGACTTTACCTTTACCTTAGAGGACATCCTTCAAGGAGAATGGAAAACATCTTTAAGCAACTTAGGACGTTTTCTTCGCTGGCTGAGCACCTACATACGACCAGAAATCATGGCTTTACCTTTTATTGCTGCCTTACTCTCCAAAAAGCGAGACTTGCACTGGAGAATTCTTGTTTCGGCAGCCATTTTGGCCTTACCTTTTATTATCTTAGGAAAAACCGTTCACCCTCGTTATTACCTTCCAGTTGCTCCCTTCTTAACAGTCAGTGCAGCTCTGTTTATTGGTGAAATCTGGACTTCTGTAAAAAAATCAACTGATATACTTTTCCCCCTCACGTTTTGGCTCCTGGTTCTGAGTTTCTTGATTGGTTCTTTGCGTTTTATGCTACTGAGCTTTTTTACCCCAGATCAGACACCATTTGTGCTCCACGATCGTGAGCAATACCTTACCGAATGGTCCTCTGGGCACGGTATTCCTGAACTACGACAATCTATTCTTGATCAAGTAAAGAATGGCCAGCGTCTTACTGTCGTGACTGAGGGCTCATTTGGAACCCTTCCAGATGGACTGTTAATGTATTTTGACAACCGGCCAGAGATCCAGTATCTCAAGATTGAAGGACTCGCCCAATATCCGGTAAAGACATTGCCAGATTGGACCTGGAAAGAAGCCCAGGATCACCCAGTCTGGCTCGTGGTTAACGAACACCGTATGCAGGCTCCCCTAGATAACCTCGAACGTATCGCCCGTTATCCTCGCCCTTATGGGGCGCCGGAATTGCACGTCTACGAACTGCAGCCAAAATAGTACAATCCTGGTATGCGTCTCATCAAAAACTTTGTCATAACTCAGAGCGCGATTCTATTGTTGTTTTTGTTGACCTTACCCTTATTGCAAACGGGATTTTTCCGCATGCATGACTACACGCATGTGGCTCGTCTTGTTGAAATGGTCGATAACTTGCGAGCTGGACAATTTCCAGTTGTCTGGTCGGCCGATTTTGGTTATGGCTATGGCATGCCTCTTTTTCTTTTTTATGGACCTCTCCCGTTCTATCTTGCCAGCATTCCCACCCTACTGGGATTGCCTGCTCTGCTGTCTATAAAACTCCTCATTTTCCTCACCCATGTGCTTGCTTGGCTGGGTATGTATTCCTTGATGAAGCGCTGGGGAAGGGTCACTGGTTTTGTCGCTGCAACCATTTTTGTTTTGGCACCGTATCGTGCCCTGGATCTCTACGTCCGTGGCGCTCTGAATGAACTGTTTGCTCTCAGCCTTCTGCCGTGGATCCTCCATTTTGCCTGGTTGACCCTTCAAGATAAACGCGTTGCTTGGCTTGGCCTGAGTATAAGCACCGCTGCCCTCATCACCACGCACAATCTCACGGCTTTCATGGCTCTCCCCATTTTATTTGCTCTTTCCCTTGTCTGGATCCTCCTTCATCCCAAGGATTGGATAAAAAATGTGGTCCTCGTTACACTCGGTTACTTCACAGGAGCAGCCCTCAGTGCCTTCTACGCAGTTCCGGCCTATATCCTCAAAGATCAAACCATTATCGGCGAAATTACTTCAGGGTATTTCGATTTCCGACTTCATTTTTTATATATTCGCCAATTTTTCCAAGTTGATTGGGGTTTTGGCGGTTCGGCCTATGGACCTGATGACGATATCAGCTTTCACTTTGGGTACCTCTCGATCTGGTTAGCTGCTCTAGGTGGTCTGGCGACCGGATGGCAACTTATCAAAACCTGGCTCCACCGGCAAGACTGGCAGACATGGTTCTGGAGACATCGAACCCGCTGGCTCTTTCTTATCACCTCAGGCTTTACAAGCCTATCTCTTTTCCTCACCATTTTTAAAAGCCAATGGGTATGGGAAGCCATTCCCCTCTTATCATTTATTCAGTTTCCCTGGAGATTCTTAGCCATTGCCAATGTTTTAGTAGCGATGCTGGCAGGTTGGGGAATTTGGTCCATAAAGCCACGATTCTGGCGCTGGGCTCTTGCCTGGATTGTGTCCATTGCGGTGATTATTTCTCAACTTCGGTGGCAACAGCCGCAAGAATATCTCAGTCGCAATGAAGACTTTTACTATACCGATCGCCAGCTCATTCGTACCAACATGAGTAGTATCCTGTCGGATTATCTCCCTCTGGGTTTTGACCAAAAACTACCCGTTGTCGAACCCAATGAGCGGATTACGCTTCAAGCCGAAGACACAACCTCCCGCTGGGAAACAAACGAACCACAGGAGCTTTTGCTTTTTACTCAAGCTCCAAGCGGAGGCACCATTACTTGGAATATTGCTGACTTTCCTGGATGGAAGTACTTTGTAAACGATGTCGTAATTGAACCCTATGCTCTCAGTGATGGCCGCCGGCAATGGGTCACAGACCAGCCAATTCAAACTATTGGCGCACAATACCAACCAACACCTCTCCAGATGTATAGTAATACAGTCAGTGTGATTGCCCTCATTGTTTGGTTGGCTGTCTTGCTCCCAAAACCAAAATCAAAGGTGGAATATGTCCGAGAGTAATTCCTCTTCCCTTATTAGCCAAACTCAAGCAGAAAATGCGCTCATTGAACCAGAACTCGAAGCACTCGAAGTTAAAAATCGCTCAGTTCGGGGCGTGATTGCCTATGCCTTCCGCACGTTTGCTTTGCAAGCCATTGGTCTTTTTGCCAACCTTGTCATCAGCGCTTTTATTCTGCCAGGCGAATATGGTGTCTACTACATCGTTCTTTCACTCCTTGGTTTGTTTACTTTTCTTTCGGATATTGGCTTAGCCGCTACCCTCATTCAAAAAAAAGAAAAGCCTTCTCTTGCTGAACTCA
>CAZRAG010000008.1:0-32082 GCA_964598125.1 uncultured Pseudomonadales bacterium | reverse complement strand
CACCCACTCAACTTTCCAAAAACAGCACCTTAGCGGTGCTGTTTTTGGAAAGCGGAGAGCATGGGAGGAAGTTGGAACTTTGCTTTAACAAAGGATAATCAGTTTTTCCTCAGATAAATAATGCTTTTCCCTTTATTTTTTTCACGGGAAATAATTGTGAATATTTTTTTCTTTTTTTGTATTTCTTCAAGTCGCTTGATGGTTGTAGAAGTAGAGCTAAAAAGAGCCTCACCGTTATCAGTCAGATTTTGCTGAACTTGAGAGAGAAGTAGCTCATAAACTGCTTTGTTCTGTTTTTCAGGAATAACGCTGACCACCAAGTCTACGCTTTTTTCACCTATCTCCCATTGAGATTGATGTCGTGGAGTAATTTTGAGTGAGGGATCAAGGCGTAGTAGGTTTGTCTCACTTGTTTTGAGAGCTTGTAAATCTCTATCCACTAAAAAGAACTGTTTTGATTGAAGATAATGAGCACAGATCAAAGGAATGTATCCTTGTCCGGGATAGAGAATCGCTACTTTGCTTTTGGATGGTTTCAATTCTGTGAGCTTATTCAGTATCAGTTCGGTTTCAAAACTGATCTGATCAAATTCTTGAAGATGATAGGTTGTCTCAAGAGGGAAAGAATTTTTCTGAAAAATAAAATTTATTGCATTTCTAACATATTCACCGCTTTCAAATGCTGGCGATAGGGGGGAATCATGGTTGATAAATGAGTAGTGATAAACATGATGACCAGGCCAATTTTGATGGTAATGAATCTGGATATTTTCATCATTGTTGAGCTCCTCAAAAACAAAGTCGTTAATTTCATCAACAACCACGATAGCTACATTGCCGTTTTCTGTCAGATAATGTTGTGCGTCTTTCAGGAAATGCGAAAGTACCTGATTACCAACTTTGGCGGGAATGTTCGAAACGATGAGATCAAAGTTATTGTCCTGTATGTTGTCAAAGCCAAGACTTGCAGAAAAAGTAAGTTGATCAGTAATTCCATTAAGTAGTGTGTTCTGACGGGAATACTCCAAAGCAAGAGCATCACGATCAACAAAATGAACGCTTGCGTTTGGATGCTGTGTTTTGAGAACAATTCCTAGAGGTCCATAACCGCAACCCAAGTCGAGGATCTTATTGCAAGAATGAGACTGGTGTTTGAGCAAAGAACGAAGAAGTCTTTGAGTTCCGTGATCCACAACATGAGAACTAAAGAGCTCTTGGGAAACATCAAATGAAAAAACTCCCCCGTCAAAAGGAAAAGTGATGGTTTTCTTGTAAAAAGGATCTGCGGGGCTCATCGTTGAAAAAGTATTATAGCAACAATGAAAAAGTGTTAATGACGAGGGCGGAGAGGACAGGATTCCCCGACTTGCTCCATTTCATTTTGCTCGCTGGACTAGGCAGGTGTTCGCGTGATAGCTCACACTTGCCGTCGGAACAAACAAGTCCTTCATGCACCATCCATCCATCTTTAAAAAAACAGCACCTAACGGTGCTATTTTTCTAAAGCGGAGAGGATGGGATGAAGTTGGAATTTATTTTAATTAATTTTTAAGAAATTAATTGATATGCTGGTTTTCACGGAGAGTAATACTCTCAGAGGAAGCGTTAGCAATATTACTTTAAATGCACCTCAATATTCTGGCTAGATAGATCACCTTGATGCAGATTTATTTTCCATCCTACCAAGAGAAGCGCCAGACAAAAAATCTAATACTTCGGATTGATAATCACGTTCCTGAAGCTTTGATTTAATCGCTTGCAATTCTTCATGAAGCTTGTCCATATCTAAGTGAGTAGTTTCTTCTCTTGAAACAGATAAAGGAATGAATCCGTTATGAGCTGCTTTTTTTGCTAGTATAGATACAATTTCCGTTATCCATCTGGGATCAGTTACTGGAAAAGGTATCCTGACTGGTCGGTATAAATATTCAATCTCGTAAGTCGGGCTTTTCCTACCGCCGTGATCTATCTGTCTATTAACTTTATAAGACTGTAATTCATCAGTTATTCCATCGGCAAAAATCTTGATTTGAAAAGAAAAAAGTTGAGCGTGTATTTCTTCAATAATTCTGAAATATGGACTAGAACCACCAGTCCAACTTTCAAACAATGGATCATAATGTGGTTCGCTGCCATAATCCGCATCTTGCTTCCTAGTGAAGCGTATTAGTTTAGGTAAACGGCAACTAATCCAAACATACCCTTTTTCTGGTTTCTTTTTTGAAGCTTCAAATGTAATTACTCTACTCGAGACAACAGGAGAAAGAATTTGAATGTTCGGCTTTATTGGTGCAGCGTTTCCGTCAAACGTCACTTGAGTTTTTGTAATACCTAAAAGTTGAGCTAGTTCTTGAAAAACTGGATCTAATTTTGCTCTTGCTTCGATTTCAAGTTGTTCGAGTTGATCTCTTTCTTGCTGTTGCTCAGAGAATGCCATTGCTTGTTGTGCGGCAAGTCTTTCAGATTCACGAGTTATTCTGTCATTTTCTTCATCAAACTTTCTTAGCAAACCGGACATATTGGTATCATAACATATCAATTTTCTAATAAACTCCATGAAAAGCGGTTTTCCTATGAAAGTGTTGGGACAGGATTTCCCGACTTCGCTTCATTGCATTACGCTCGCTGGACTAGGCAGGTGTTCGCGTGATCGCTTACACTTGCCTGCGGAACAAACAAGTCCTTCATTCACCATCCACCCATCTTTACAAAAACAGCACCTAACGGTGCTATTTTCCTAAAGCGGAGAGGGCGAGATTCGAACTCGCGGTGAGCGTGAACCCACAGTAGTTTTCAAGACTACCGCACTAGACCGCTATGCGACCTCTCCAAGAGCGTAATTGTAACATCTGGATCCATAAAAATGATAGATTTTTGTATGATTTCAAGCGTTATATACATAGGTAAATGACCTTACTTGATCTTCTTTTTCCTCCAATCTGCGCTGGATGTCTAAAAATGGGTACTTGGCTCTGTGATCATTGTCACCACCACTTGGCGTACATTCATCCTCGATGGAACCTTATTGAACTCCTTCATCTTCCGCCAGAACTCAATCATGTTTGGTCTGCCGTAGAATATACCGATGTGGCGACCGAGCTTGTAACCCAAGTGAAGTATCAGCGCCATTACTGCTACACCAAAGTTATGGCAGAAATTATCACGGAGCAACTGGGTAATAAACTATTAACAGAGAAGTTCGATGCTTTTATCCCCATTCCACTTTCGCCTTCTCGTCAACGGTGGCGAGGGTTTAATCAAGCAAGAAAACTGTGCTGCGAACTCTCTCGTTGCTTACCCATTCCCACCCAGTCACGGATTCTTTTGCGGCAAGGAAAAAATACTTCACAGGTAAGCAAGAATTTGCAGGATCGACACTCATTTGGTCAGCAGTTTTATTTGCGTTCCCCAGTAAATGTGAAAGGCAAGCATTTTTGTCTGGTTGACGACGTCATTACTACGGGAACAACACTTAAAGAAGCTTCCCAAGTTCTCCAACAAGCTGGCGCAACAACCCAGTGTCTCACCTTTGCTGCCAGCATATCTGGAAAAATATAAAGGACTCTCCCCTCAAAAAACTCCTTGTGATAATGACAACACTTTCCCTTGTGCGCTTCGTTTCTACAGGTCTCACCTTCACATATGCAAAAACTTCTTCTCTTTTTGAGAAATCTCACACCTTGAGGTGTCGTTTCGAAAAAAGAGGAGAAGTTTTTTTGTGGAGATGTCGGGCAACGAACCCGAGTCCGAAAAGGATCATCAACGAGGACTACGCGTGTAGTTACGCTTTTGCTTACGTAATGAGAGGAAAGCGAACCAACCCACTCACTACGCCGAAAATTAAGCTTGATTTTGACCGACTTCCGAATCGAGTCAAAACGGCACATAAACTAGGTTTATGCCTTAACCGCAGCGCTTATGAGACCGCTGGCTAAGACACCAGATTGGCAATTAAGCAAATGCTGGAGCCATGTTGTTACCGAACACGAAGTTGGCAACTTTATTCATGACCTTGCTAATAGAGTTAGCATGTATTGTTTTTCATTGATTACGTCAATGATTCGACGCGCCCTTGTTCACGAACACTTCCCGTCAAAGCGATACATCCCCTTAACGTAAGTTCATTATTATAACATTTTTTTCCATGATATTTTTCTCATTCAATCTTCTCTCGTTATCACACTGAATTCCCAGAGAAAATGACATGATATGATCCCTTTATGATCAGTGTTGAAACCCCCCAAATATACTTTCCAACACCTCTCACACAGCCCGATATCACCTGGATATTTATGGAAATTTTGTTGACAAAACAAAGAGCGGCTCTCGATATGCTGGTAGCCGAAAGACAAACAGGAAAACCGGCATTCTTTCATTTTATCGGCGATATCATCGATGGAAAGCAAACCATTCATCTTGATTGGCCGAGTCGGGTGCAGGACAGTCAAGTTGTCTCCCATTTGCTTCAAACAATTCGATTCCATGCTCATGGCGCACTGACGGCCAGTGAGATTGACAACATCACCAGAGATTTACATCAATCGCCATTGTTTCGAGCACTAGGCTCCAACACAATACTTGTCTCTCAAGAACAAGCTTCTCAAGGGAACTATTTCACACCACTTGATCACGTTTGCCGAGTTGCCAAATGTGTACCTCAAGTGCCTCTATTTAAGGATGATCTGGAAGTAGCCCATTTGCTCCCTTGGCTTCACGATATTGGCAAAATGTCAGGCGTAAATTTTTTAAGCAGCAACGAAATCGAGAATCCTCACTTAAGAGAAAAGCTCAAGGAAGCATACGGAAGTGATGGCAAGCACACACATCCGGGTCATGCTCAAATGGGAGCGGCGATTACCAGAAGAATCTTTGATACCCTCCAACAAAGCATCGCTCCTGAACAAACTTTGAATCGAGATCAATTACACTTGTTGCTCAATGTTATTCTGCATCATCATGATTTTCTTTATTCAGGTTTTAAAAAACAGGGATTAGTCGATAATTGGCTCAAAAATGAGATCAGCCAAATTTTGCTTCCTACGTTGCCCCCCGATCAACCTGAACTTATTGTGAGATTTTTTGCCCTTCTTTTCCAATTCAGATATGCTGATATAGCGGCCACACGTCAGCATCATTGTCATTGGCCGAATAACTTAGCCTGGTTCAAGGAAACTCCATCAATAGTATCGACTTTCCTCCCTCAAACACCAGAAATAGAATGCCATCTTGAAATATTAAAGCAGGTGATAGAAGCCCTGCCTCAGGATTTCAGCCAAGGCAATTCTCTTCGTTAGCAGTGAAAATGCGGTATCGTGCCGGGTAGTCAACCCTTCAAAAACTCGCTACACTGTTAGTTAGTATGCCAATTGCTCGAACAACCACCCAGTCCCTCTGGAAGAAAATGCACACTTGGGCTAACCGCCATGAGGTTATATTTGCTTTGTGGCTCTTAGTCATTGTCCTGCGTATTCCTTCCTTGGCAGAACCATATTGGTATGGCGATGAGGCCATTTATCTGACCATTGGTAATGCCTTGCGGCATGGACAGGCAATGTACGCCCAGATTGTTGATCACAAAACCCCCTTTATTTACTACTTTGCCATGGTTCCCAACCAGTTTTGGTTCCGAATCCTCATGATGAGTTGGATGGTTGCCACCACAGGTTTTTTCTACGGCATCGCCAAAAAACTATTGTCACCAAAATTAGCGATCATAAGTTCGGTCACCTTTGTTTTACTGACGAGTTGGTCTTCACTCGAAGGTAATATTCCCAATGGAGAACTCTTTGTTATGGGTTTTATCTTGGCAGGTATGTACCTTTTTTCCCGAAACTCTTTTTGGTCAAACTTTTTCGCCGTTGAACACAAAAAAATTGTCTCTCGAGATTATTGGCTGAGCTTTTTGGCTGGTTTTGTGAGCGCTGGTGGCATTCTCACCAAAGTACCTGGATTTTTTGATGTTATCGCCCTTGGCAGTATTTTTATCTGGCTCTTTGGTTTTGGATTACTCTCGACTTTTTGGGCAAGATCTCAACGCGCTCCGAAACTACAGGACTCACTTTTTGGTGGTCTTACTATGCTTACCGGGGTCCTCTTGCCCTTAGTATTATCAGGTGGATACTACTGGTTTAAAGGTACTTTTGATGCCTATCTCCAGTTTGGTCTGCTCTACAACTTTCACTATACAAGTAATTGGACTTTACCTTTTGCTGATATTACCTGGCTGGCAAATCTTTTTACGTTACCTGGTAAGGCTGGCCTCACGCTTGCCTTTTTCCTCTTTACTACTGGTTTGCTTTTGAAATATCCCAGCCAACGGAAAATAGCCTGGCTTGCCTGGTGGACTTGGCTTGCCCTTTTTGCTTCACTTCTTTCTAACCGACCCTATCCTCATTACATGCTCCAAATTGTGCCCGCTCTTTCTTTACTCCTCTTGATAATATGGGAAAAAAGCACCAATTGGCTTGCTCGCCTGATTCTTCTTGTGCCCGTAATGGCGACAATAGGGAGCTTATACCTCTTAGATTTTCAGCTTTATCCCTTTTTACCGTATTACCAAAATTATGCAAAACTCTCAATCGGCCAAATGGCAAAGGGGCAGTACTATCAAAGTTTCAATTCGCTGGTAACACAAAATGACGCTGTTGCCCAACTCATCGTAAACAACACCCAATCCGAGGACCGTATTTTTATTTGGGGAACAAATCCCATGCTCTATGCTCTGACCAAGCGGATTCCAGCCAGTAAGTTTACTGTTGCCTTTCACATCCATGATCTCAAGGTGTACGAACAAACGCTCCAAGAAATTCTGCTGAACGAACCTGAATACATCGTGGTCATGAAATCGGAACAACATTGGCCGGAATTTTCTGAGTATCTCGAAAGCCATTACATCTTCTCTGTTGAGACTCAAGATATGCTTGTTTATCGACGGAGCTCGCTGACAAGCTTATTGTTGCTACAATAGGAGCTGTTCATATGCGCTGGCATTACTCCATTCATCAGCAGGATCAAAAGCTCGTTTTCCTCTTTTTTGCTTTGTGGACAACAACCTTACTTTTGAGTGCGTTGGCGTATATGTTTGGACCGCCACTCGTGCCACTTTGGTATTCACTCCCCCTTGAACCAGAACAACTCTCACCAAGTGAATATATTTGGGTGTTTCCAGCCCTCAGCGCAACAGTCATGATCCTTAGTCTCTGGCAAGGTCGTCGATCAGATCTCGAGCATGAGCGCTACGTCGCCCGACTCTCATTTATCAGTGGACTAGCCTTGATGGTTTTTCTGCTGATTGCTCAACTGCGAATTCTCAAAATTATCTTATGAACATTTGGTGGTTAGTGGCTTGGATTTCCAGCTTTGTGGCAGCCACGCTCGTTGCTCCTCTTGTGATCCGCTTATATACCAAATACGGCTGGCTCGATAATCCAGTGGGGCAAAATCATCCCAAAGTGGTACATACCTATCCTGTTCCTCGGGGGGGTGGTTTGGTGGTTGCTGCTGGCATCGTGGTTGGCTTGCTTTTCACCGCGGCTTTTCGACCAGAGCTCTGGGGAGTTATGCTTGGGGCGCTTATCCTACTTATTAGTGGCACACTTGATGATCGCTACGACATTAGCCCCTATATTCGCTATCTTCTTAATTTTCTTGCTGCCGGACTCGTCATTCTCAGTGGAATTGGCATTAACTTTGTCACTAACCCCCTTGGCGAGGGTGTTGTCTATCTTGATATTTGGCAATACACTTTTCAAGTCTCCCACTGGATCATCTCCCTCTCTTTTCCAGGCGATCTTATTGCGCTCCTCTGGATAGTCTGGAATATGAATGCTGTGAACTGGGCCAAAGGTGTCGATGGACAGCTCCCTGGATTTGTCAGTATTGCTGCTGTCTTCATTGCTCTCCTCAGTTTGCGTTTTCTGGGTGATACGAGCCAAACGGTTGTTGCCTTGCTCGCTCTCAGCGTCAGTGGCGCCTTTGCCGGTCTACTTATTTGGAATGTCTTTCCCCAAAAGATGATGCCAGGATATGCAGCAGGATCACTGGCTGGTTATTTTCTGGCTGTCCTAGCAATTCTCTCAGGAGCGAAAATTGCCACCGTATTGCTGTTGCTTGCCATTCCCACCGTTGATGGTTTTTTTGTGGTTACCCGTCGTCTGGCTAAAGGAAAATCCCCATTTTGGGGAGATCGGAGCCATCTTCACCACCGCATGCTCGATGCTGGGTGGGGCAAACGCCGAATTGCGGCTTTCTATTGGGCAGCCACACTTTTTTTTGGAATTGTTTCCTTGCAACTCGATTCACGAGCTAAGCTCTATGCTATGATTGCCATAGCCATCCTTTTCTTGGCACTTGTTATATGGTTCAGACGCTCTATCTCATCCTCAAAACAGCCCGACCACGTCAGTGGTTAAAAAACTTTGCCGTCTTTGCCCCACTCGTTTTTTCTGGATTCTTTTTTTATCAGTTTCCGCACTACTTTCAAAGGGTTATAGAAACATTCATTTTGTTCAGTGTCTTGTCTTCTTCGATCTATATCATTAATGATATTGTTGATCGCGAATCTGACCGAAAGCATCCTTTCAAAAAGAAAAGACCAATAGCATCTGGAAAACTTTCTCCCTTTGTCGCTGGCCTCTTTGCCACCTTGGGAATTAGCCTTGCGCTGCTCATCGCCGCCAAACTTTCTATTTTTCTACTCGGCATTATGGGGCTCTACTTTGTTCTCCAAGTTGCCTATAGTTTCCAACTCAAACACATTGCTATCTTGGATGTCTTGTCCATCGCCGCGGGATTTATCCTTCGGGTTTATGCAGGAGCAGTGGTGGTAAACCTTCATATGAGTGTTTGGTTCCTGTTAACCGTCATTTCGGCATCCCTCTTTTTGGCAGTGGGAAAGCGCCAAAGTGAACGGACACTGCTCTCATCTGCACCAGACGCGAAAGGATTTTCAACCCGAAAATCTCTTGATAAATACAGTGTTCGACTCCTCGATATCTACACGGGCATGTTTGCCAACGCCACTTGGCTCACGTACTCACTCTTTGCCTTTCAACACGATAGTACGATAAGCAGTGGAAACATCCCAACTCTGCTTGCCTATATTCCTCGAGCTTTTACCGCTCAAAAATGGCTTATGCTCACCGTTCCTCTGGTTATTTATGGTGTTATGCGTTACTTACAACTGGTGTATGAGAGTAATCAAGGTGAATCTCCAGAAAGGGTGCTCCTCAATGACAAGCCACTCTTGGGAACGGCGGTTGTATGGGGAGTATCAGTAATGGTAATTATTTACGTCCTTGACGCAATCGCCCTCTAAAAAAACTCCGACGTCTTCTAGCTTCAACAAGAATCCAAAAGAACAGACCTATAAGGGCACCACTCCAAGTAACCCACCGCATCTGTTGTTGAACAAGTGGTGTGTATTCAAGGTTATTCAGCATCCAAGGAACATATCTCCACATACTGGTGACACTCAGGCCAAGAAGGACGGCTTTCAGCCATTTCCAATGCATGAAAGGTAAAAAGGACAAAGACCAAATAAGATACCAAGGATGAAACCATTGTGAGCGACTGGTAAAAAGAGGAAGGAGTAAAAGAATTCCGGACCAATCTGACCAAGTAGTTCCAAACCATCGAATCATTGCTTTCCACTTTGGATGTTGAATCAGATTTACTAAAAGCGGTTCCAACCAAAGGCCAACCAAGATGGGGAAAACAATAATGGTCGCCCATTTCATAGAAATTGAAAAAATCCAAAGGAGGACAACAAGCAAAAGCGTCTGCCAACTTTTGGTACGGTGCTTGGCAAAACCAAGTGCTAACAAGGCTGGAAACATCATCCAAACATCATTATGACCATTCAGAACGGTTTCAATGAGAATTAAGGGGTTCAATGCAAATAACACCCAACTTCGATTTTTGCCAGGTAAGTTTTCTTTCTGCAAAATCCACCAAACAATACTGAAATAAAAAGTTAAACCTAAAGCCATCCAGAGTTTCATAAACAGGTATGAAGGCAAAAATTTCCCAAGTCCTAGCACATAGGGAACTAACGAGATTCCGGTCCATCCATATCCATAGGGTGCAGGCGTATGGATGTTATGCATAAATCGAACCCAGGGATCATAAGCAAAGTCGAGGGCAACTTTCTCATGAGGGTTGACATGAAAGAAAAGCACCATTTTGGCGTTAAACAAATAATTAAAAATGTCGTGAGAAAGCGCGTTATAACCTAAAAGGAAAATGAAAACGATTGGGGCTAAAAGCCCTACCCAGTGCCGCCAACTTGTTGTGGCTTTCTTTGAAAATCTCCAAAATAGTGCCCAAATTCCCAACCAGGAAAGGGTAATGCTGACATACAGAAAAGCGAGCAGCTGTCTCTGTGCCCCCCAATTCCAAAACCACTGCTGCAACTGAACGGTCCAACGCCAAGGTAAAAGAACAAAATTTGGGTCAACGAGAGCATATGACCAGATAAGGAGACTCAAGCTCACAGCATACAAAGCAACGCGAAGCCAAAAGTGATCACTTTTGTTCACGATAGTGTCCATTTATATCCACCCAGCGAATCTTGAGAATGTCAATGAACATTCGAATAGAATCCTTAACCGGACTGACCCTATCGGACTCATTATGAATCCACAAGACTGGCACTTCTGAAATAGAGTATTTTCTTTTTTTTGCCAAATAGAGCAGTTCAACATCAAAGGCACCGGTAAAGGCATCCTGTCGTTCTTTTCGGGCGTAAACAACAAGTCGTGGGAAGAGATCTTCCGTAGCTTGGGCGGAAAAAAGCTTAAAACCACACTGGGTATCATAAATACCAGGTAGAGCAAAAAATTGCACCACCATATTGAAGCCTTTTCCCATAATGTGGCGATACCATGGCTCATCATCGCGGCGCGCACCTTGAACTGCTCTGGAACCAATTACAATGTCTTCTCCATCTTCAATGTATGGCCACATCTTTTCGATGTCAGAAATGGGAGTGGATTGATCAAAATCTGTATACAGACGATACTCACCTTGAGCGGCAAGCATTCCCGCAGCTACCGTTGGTCCCTTTCCACCGTGGATGTTCGGTAAGAATGTTACTCCTCTATTTTTCTGGGCAAACTCTTTGAGAATTTCTTGTGTGCCGTCAGTTGAACCGTCATCTGTCAAAATAACTTCCCAGGTATAAGGCTGTGAACTGAGGTAGTCAATGAGTTTTTCCAAGACACCTCTCCCAAAGTTCTTCTTCTCATTATAGGAAGGAATCACAACGGAAAGGAAGGTCTTGGACATACTGTTGTACTCTATCATTTCAAAGCATAGGTTGTCTGTCCACAATGTAGATAACAGGGCCGCCCTCAATGGAAACCGTTCGGTATGAATCTTTGGGAAAAGTAACAATCTCATAAACGGGTGATCCTAAGACATCATGAGGAGCTGTGGGATTCTCAGCAATAATCACCAGAACGTCACTCGATCCAAAATCTTCAAGTGGAACGGGAGGATGATCAGAAGCCACTAGAAAATACCGATAGTTCAAGCCTCGATAATCTTTCACTTCCGAAAGTGTTGTTAAGGCATACGTCGTTTCCGGTGGAATCTCCTGCAAAATAGTATTTGCCACGTTTTGCATATCATCAATGGTCCAACCCAATTTGTTTAGGTAGGACATCTGCGCTGGTCTTACCTGGAGCCAGCTTATGTAGATACATACAATTGAACCAATAACAACTCCAAACCAGCGTAAATTCTTGACCAGAGAATAAATAACCATACCAGAAATGTAATAGGAAATCGGATAAAGATACGTCAAATAATGATGATGTAATGTTCCCTTAAAGGCAGCTAGACCAGAAATACTGGTTACCAAAAATAAGATGACTATCCAGTATCCCGCATGATACTTACTCCTCCGATACCATGGCCAAGCAAGCACAAGCAAAAGGATATATATCCACAACAGGAAGGTATTCAGTTGTCGATACCACTGCGTCCACTCTGCACCCCAAATCTCAAAAAGTACATGCATACTCCGACCATGATGTTCTCGAATGAATGAAGATACTCGTGCCAGTAGTTGCGGTTGAGCTGTAGAAGTATCACCATTAAAGTAATCAACAAAGCCTTTATAGATAACATGATCAAACCGGAAATCGAATACCACGAGGGGAAGAATTGAGATAAGAAAAAGACCCAAAGAAGCAAATAAAGTCTTAGCTAGAATAAACAGGCGTTGTTTGTCTGTCCGACGATAGCTCCTGACTAAATCAACCATCCATAGCAGACCAAATGGTGCAGCTGATAAAAGCGCCACATAATGGAGTTGAATCATTATGAGCCAACCTACAGCTACTCCTACCCACCACCAGGCGGAGCCCTTCCATGCTCTCCAGCCAGCGTACAGCATTCCTAAAGTTACAATTGGAGCCGGGTTAGGATTCCAGGAAAAGCGCGTATAGACCAAAACATAGGGGGCGAAAGTATATAAAAGTACCGCTATGAAAGCGGCTGTGGGACCAATCAGGCGTTTTCCAACAATATACATGAGTGGAAGAGTAAGGATGCCCAAAAAAGCGACAGCATACGCTGGTCCTAAAGGACTGTAACCACTCAGCAACAACCAAGGAGCCATGAAATAGTAATAGAGTGGCCCCAAGTACATGTTTCCTACGCTGGTTGAAGGCCCAACGAAAGCAATATCACCATGCAGAATGCCGTTAGCGATGATGGCGTCACGCCCCTGGTCTGCCAAAAATTGCAGGCTCTCTGGTAGGTAAGCTAGCCGATAGGCCCCTCCAATAATCGTGGCTATTCCAATCCCAAGAATTTGCCATTTTTTGAGGGAAGAAAGTTGACGCCACCAGGAGCAATATCGTCCCCACATATGAACAAGAAGTGACTGCACGCCTTATTTCTTTCTCCAAATCACTTTGCTATACATAGTAAAGTTCCAAATCATACCAAGTAAAACGCCAACTATAAGGTAGAGGTTATCACTGGCAATGGTTAGACCCGCCAAAGAAACAATGCTGAATATTCCAAGAAGTCGAACGGCCGTTTGCATGGTAATGTACTGAATGATGACAGATCCAAACGAACTCACATTAAAAGTGACAAATTTTGAAATGTGCTTTTTCAGTCCACGAATTTTTCGGTCTTTGAAAGTCCAGAAATTACTCCATAAATAATTGGAAAAGATAGCAACCTCAGCAGATAAAAACACAGCCAAACTCTCGTCCGAAAAGAATGAACCAAGCAGGCCACTATTCCCGACGGTTCCAGTGAGTTGGGAAACTGTGGACCACAGTTTGAGCGTGTTGAAGAGGTGGTAGAAGACCAGATTAATAAGAAAACCAATACCACCCACCATGAGAAATTTGAAAATGCGACTCGCCAGGATTTCCTTAAAGCGAGCAATTAAAATGTAGCGCAATGTATTCACAATGTACTCCGTTCCCATTTTTGATTCTCCCTCGGTTCGATCGATAAAGTGAAATGGTACCTCAGTAATAGTGTACCCGGCTCTGAGGGCTTGTAAAAGAAATCCAATTTGGAAGGTATATCCCGAAAATCGTTCGGAGGATAATCCACCTTTGACATCCTCATAGACCTCTCGTTTGATCGCTCGATATCCTCCAGTCCAGTCACGAACTGCCGTTGAAGCAAGAACAAAAGAAATAAACCAATTCCCCACCACACTCAAAAATTTTCGATGAAAACCCCAGTTAGAGGGAATTGATCCTCCCTTAATATATCGGGAACCAAGAACCATGTCCGATCCGTTTTCAATTGCAGTCAAAAAGGCCGGTACTTTTTTGGGATCGTGTGACAAATCGGCGTCCATCTCAAAAACAACATCAGCCTTTAACACATCAACAGCTTGAGCCATGCCTTTGAGGTAAGCACCTCCTAAACCAGATTTCTTTTCGTTCACCAACAGCTCGAGAAAATTGTATTTTTTTTGTAAATTTCGAACCTCATCCGCTGTACCATCTGGGGAGGAATCATCAACTACCAAGAGTTTTATGTCCCAATTTTGAATTTTGCGAATTACCCGATCAATTGCCGGAATGAGTTTCTGGATATTGGGACGCTCGTTATACGTGGGAGTAATAATTACAGCAATGGGCTTTGTCGCTTTGGGCATAGAATCCTTATTCTTTTGAGACTATTTCTAAATCAGCTTCGACCATGATTCGAACAAGCTCTTCAAATGATGTCTTTGGTTTCCAACCAAGCTGCTGTTGCGCTTTTGTGGCATCCCCAACAAGTAAATCTACTTCAGCAGGTCGAATAAATTTAGGGTCAATTTCCACAACGGATTCCCAGTCGGCAATACCAGCAACTTCACACGCCTTTTGCAAGAATTCTTGAACTGAGTGCGTCTCTCCTGTCGAGATCACATAATCACTGGGTTGATCTTGCTGGAGCATAAGCCACATGGCTTCAACATAATCCTTGGCAAAACCCCAGTCGCGTTTGGAGTCGAGATTACCTAAATGAATCTTGTCCTGTAAACCATGCTTAATTCTGGCAACGTTATAGCTGATTTTCCGGGTAACAAATTCCAAACCACGTCGAGGTGACTCATGGTTAAACAAAATACCTGAAACGGCAAACATGTCATAAGATTCACGGTAATTGACGGTAATCCAGTGTCCATATACCTTGGCAACACCATAGGGAGAGCGAGGATAAAAGGGGGTGCTTTCCTTTTGGGGTACTTCTTGCACCTTGCCAAACATTTCCGATGATGATGCCTGGTAGAAACGGGCCTGTGGACAAGCCAAACGAACGGCTTCGAGGACACGGGTTACGCCAATGGCCGTGAACTCACCCGTTAAAACTGGCTGTTCCCAGCTGGTTTGTACAAAAGATTGGGCAGCGAGGTTGTAAACTTCATCAGGATTAATATCTTTGAGTGCTTGTGTAATTGAGTGCTGATCGATCAAGTCACCAGAGATCAAATGCAAATTGGGGTTATCAATAATATTTTCCAAACGGTAATAATTTTGCGTGCTGGTTCGACGGGTTAAACCGTACACTTCATACCCTTTTTCGAGTAATAGTTCAGCAAGATAGGAACCATCCTGTCCAGTAACACCGGTAATAAATGCTTTTTTCATGCGTTCTCCTTTAATTTTTCTCGTTCAAAGTTCAGAACATCTTGCAACGTTTCACGAAGCGTATGGGTAGGCTTCCAGCCAAGATCTCGTAGTTTGGAATTATCAGCTACAAAGTAAGGTACATCCGATGGGCGGAGTCGCTGAGGATCCACCGCAACAGGGACCTTGGCAGTTGACAGCTCCTGATAGGTATCGACTATCACCTGCATCTTGTTACCAGTCCCCGAACCAAGGTTATACACTTCACCCTTAACAGCTGATTGCATGAGCACCTCAAAGGCCACAGCGGCATCACGCACATCCGTAAAATCGCGAGTTGCTTCAAGATTTCCCACCAACAATGTTTCTTGCTGTCCCCGTTCGATTTTGGCAACTTGGTGTGCGAAGGAGGGAATGGCAAATTCACTACTTTGACCCGGACCAATCATGTTAAAAGGTCTGACCATAACCACATCAAGTCCATAACTATAAAAATAGACAAGCGAAAGAAATTCTTGAGTAATCTTAGAAACGGCATAGGGATTCTCCGGTTTAAAAGCCGTGGACTCGGGAATTGGTTGCTCACCCTTTTCCAGCGCAATCCGACCGTACGCTGCCGCTGATCCAATAGCCAGAACTCGACTCCGTGGAGAAAATTGCCGAACGGCCTCGAGCATAACAAGTTGCAAATGCGCGTTTGTCTGGATGACCATCCAGGCTTTTTCGTAGCTTTCGTTTACCGAGGGACGAGCCGCAAAATGAAAAATGGCTTTAGGTTGAAGCTGCTTAAGCAAATTATTCACCGATTCCTGATCTTCTAAGTCAATCTTCCAAGCATGATCTTGACCCAGTTTTTCAGCTAATCGAGAGACGTCGCGAAAGCCCGTACCATGAATATTGGTAAAGCCCGATTTTTGGAGCTGGGCCACCACATGGGTACCAACAAACCCTTCTGCCCCAGTAATGAGAATCGCGTCATTTTTTTCCAACATATTATCGACCTATACTGATATAGTGCCACAAATCAGAAGAGAATTCCTCTGGAGAAAGTTGATTTCGAGTATCAATGAACCAACGCCTTTTTTGTGATGACAACGGCGAAAGTTGAGAATATTCAAAGTTGACAATTTCTGGCCACTCGATAAGAAGCAGAATAACTTCTGCCTGAGAACAGGCTTGCTCGAGCGAATCGGCAAAAACAACATTCTCTGGCTCGCCATACCATTGCTTGTAAACGGGAATAGCCATAGGATCATACGCAACTACCTTTGCCCCATCATGAAGAAGCTGAGGGATAATCTTTGTACTTGGCGCCTCTCGTAAATCATCCGTATGTGGTTTAAAAGAAAGGCCAAGAACGGCCACTGTCTTTCCAAACCAGCCACCAACTTCTTGAGAGAAATCATTGAGTTTTTTATACATCCGGTTTTCGTTGAGTTCATTGATTTTGTTAAACAGGTTATCTCCCTGATTAACGGATCGAGAATATGCCGCCAATTCGCGAACATCCTTCGGGAAGCAAGATCCACCGTACCCAAGACCTGGATACCAATAATGGCTGCCAATGCGTTTATCATGCCCGATAATTTCGATGACTTCTTGCACGTCAGCTCCATTTTCTTCACAGAGGTTAGCAATTTGGTTAATAAAGGTTATCCTTTGGGCTAAGTAGGCATTGGCTGAGTATTTGCCCATTTGGGCACTTTCGGCTTTAACTTCGATAATTGGTGCCTCAAACGGTTGATGTAGCTCTCGTAACACCCTTAAACCTTCTGGATCATCACACCCAATGACTACCCTGTCAGGATGAAGAGTGTCAGACACGGCTGAACCTTCTCGCAAAAATTCGGGAAGTGAGGCTAAAACAAAAGGTGTCTGAGTTTTTCCTTTAATACGCGATTCAAAATTCTGAAAAGATCCAGGCGGAACCGTACTTTTAATACAAATCACCGCTCCTGGCTTGATATGAGGAGCCAAGGATTCACAGGCTTTTTCTACATAGGTAAGATCGGCATTACCATCAGGTGCTGAGGGAGTTCCTACGGCTACCATAATGACATCAGCAGAAGGAATAGCTTCCTCATAGGACGTAGTAAAGCGAAGATTCCCTGTACTCAGTTGCGCCTGGAGCATTTCCGTGAGCTGAGGTTCATGAAAAGGAACCTGGCCATTTTGCAAACTGGCAACTTTTTTGGGTTCAATATCTAATCCGGTAACTTGATTTCCAAAGGAAGCGAGAACAGATGCCGTTACAACGCCAACAAAACCAGTTCCGATAACAACAACTTGCATGGAGTCATCCTATCAGAGAACTCGAGGCAGGAAAAGCAATGAAAGCATTGCCTTGCCCTTACCGAAGGCTCGGCTGGAGATCATCTTCAGGTTCCCCTGCTTTGAGCTCACAAAATTCCATCAAGCCTTGAATCTCAATATCAAAAGCAAAGAGTGTGTGTTTCATTTCATTTAACTGCAACCAAATTTTTTGAATCTGCCGTTTGATTTCATTTTGCTGAGCCTCATCACGCGTTCGCATCAACTGGCCAGCTAGCCGCTTCAACTCCCGATGAAAATAAGAAATCTCCTGATTTACTTCTGGCACCGACAAGTTCCCCGGGTCATCAACGGAAGGATACCGTCCTTGATCAACTGCAGTTCTTCGAGAATGAGCCATGCTCCTCCCTTCTATCATGCCTAGGCACACCCTCCTCAGGCTTTTTATATACTCAAAATCGAACTGTTGCCTAGGGAACATCGATTCATCGAATTGCTTTGCTTTTGAGAAAAAACCTTTACTTTTTACAGATGAAAAAATGTAATGAGAAAACCCTTGCTCAGTGCGGGTAGCGTATCAATTGGAAAGGTGATTGTCAGTAAGAGAATTCTTCTCTTTTCTTATGACAAAAAATTGCCAAAATTAGCCAAACAAGCTGGCCTGGACAGCGCTCTCAAATTCGTCTTTAGGAAGCTTTTTTTTCAGGGATTCGAATCCATAGTCAGTAAAAAGCTGAAGCGCCTGAGCCTTGTCGTAATCACAGAGCTCAGCAGCTTGGAGAGAAAAATCGACCGTCACGTTCGTATCAATTCGAGCCAAAGATTGAGAAAGCCAAGCGTTGGCTTGTCCTTCCACAAGTTTCTGCACTACATGAGGTCGGAGTTTTTGAATTTCCTCGATTGCCTTGGCCATTGCAGATTCGGATACAACGCTGACTTTCCTATGCTCCTGCTGAATTGGGCCACCTTTACCCGATTGTTCTAAAGCCAGGTAGAGATCATGGAGATTGCCAAACACCTGCAACAAATGAGCTGCCGTCTTGGGGCCAATTCCCCGAATACCAGGAATATTATCAGATGCATCTCCACAGAGAGCCTTATAGTCAACAATTTGATCAGGAAAAACCTGCATTTTTTCCACTACTTCTGTCTGCCCAATAAGGGAAAGATCTCCACTGCCATCACGCTCAGGCCAAAGGACAAAAACATTATCGTGAACAAGTTGGAAAATGTCTCGATCTGAAGTAAAAATAGCAACTTCTAGTTGAGCATTTTCATGCGAGAGCTTCTCACTCAAAGTGCCTATAACATCGTCAGCTTCAAAACCATTCACTCCAAAAGTTGGAATGTTTAAGACTCGCAAAACTTCATGCATCATGGGAAATTGGAGCTTGAGTTCAATATCGGCTTCTTCACGATTCGCCTTGTATTGCTCATAAGCAGTGTGACGAAAGGTTGGCTCTCCCATATCAGTAGCCGTAACCAGATACTTCGGCCGAATAATTTCAAGGACACGCAATAACATTCGGGTAAAGCCATAGACAGCATTCGTAATTTCCCCACTTGGTGAGGTCAAACTTAAAGGAAAGGAATGGTATGCCCGGAAAAGCAATGAATACGCATCGAGGATGACAACATCGACGTCCTCAATGGTTGGGGTTGGACTCACCGGTCGATTCATGATTATCCTTCACCATAAACTCAATCTTTTTTTCGATTCTGTCTAAACGCTGTGAAATATCATTAAAACGCTCCGATTCCCGAGCGTGGTGAACATCATCTTCACGACGATGCAAGGCGTTGGCAATTAAACCGACCACTAAACCAAAAGAAAGAACCCCCATGATTTCAAGGACGACACCGATCAACCGTCCAAGCGGCGTCACTGGATACACATCCCCATAACCCACACCAGTAACGGTAGTGGTTGACCACCACAAGCCGTCCCAAAGGGAGGAAATATTACCAACTCCATTTTCAAGAGGGGCAACAAGAATTCCCAAAACAAAGGACATGATAATCAGGCCAAAAAGCACCTGACGAAAAATCCGTTGCGCAAAAAGTTGTTTCTGTAAAGGTCGTGACATAGCACTATCTTACAGGAATTATGACCGACGTTTGAGTTGCTTCAGTTCAATCTTGGACTTTGGTGAACCGATCACGTCAATGAATTCTTCTGCCTCAAGGGTCTCAACTTCGAGAAGTTTTTCCACAATAGCGTCCATTTTTTTGGCATTTTTCACAATGAGTTCTTTAGCCACCTTTTCAGACTCGGCCACTAAGCGTTGCATTTCAGCATCAACTTGAGCCTGCAACTTGTCAGAGATTCGATAGGGTTCAAGCATGGCTCGACCATAATCGCTCATTTCTTGTTGTGGTCCAAAGTTGAGAGGGCCAAGCTTACTCATACCATAGTCAAGAACCATGGCACGAGCAATTCTGGTAACACGATCAATGTCACTCGCCGCTCCACCAGTGAGTTCACCAAAAAAGTGATCTTCGGCAACTCGACCACCCAAGAGGACAGCCATCTGTGCCATTAATTCGGAGTAGGTGTGCTGGTACTTGTCTTGCTCTGGAGGAGTGAGAGTAAAACCAAGCGCTTGACCGCGCGAAACAATGGAAATTCGGTGGACGGCATCGGCATGTGGTAAAAGGTGTGAAACAAGCGCATGTCCTGCTTCATGATATGCCGTCATCTTTCGTTCATACTCATTTTGCAGGCGTTTTTTTGATGGTCCCATTTTTACCTTAAGAGCTGCTTCTTCCAGATCTCGTGGCAGAACCTCAGTTCGATCTTCACGAGCAATGAGAATGGCTGCTTCATTAAGCATGTTCTCTAAATCAGCACCTGAAAAGCCAACTGTACGTCGGGCGATTTTTTCCCAGTCTACCTCGCCATTGATTGGCTTGTTGGCCGCATGAATTTTAAGAATACGCTTGCGTTCCTCAATATCTGGCAACGTCACCGTGACTCGGCGATCAAAGCGTCCAGGCCGGGTAAGAGCGGGATCCAGCATATCACCACGGTTGGTGGCAGCTAACACAATTACACTATCTGTTGGAGCAAAACCATCCATCTCCACCAAGATTTGGTTGAGCGTTTGCTCGCGTTCATCATGGCCTCCCATTCCACTACCACTCCCGCGCATTCGACCAATAGCATCAATTTCATCAATGAATATGATTGCTGGTGCCATTTTTTTGGCTGTGTCAAAAAGATCACGTGCGCGCGCCGCTCCAACCCCGACCAGCATCTCCATAAACTCCGAACCAGCAATCGATAAGAACGGCACTTCTGCCTCACCGGCAACGGCTCGAGCCAAGAGAGTTTTACCGGTCCCCGATGGGCCAACAAGGAGAGCTCCTTTTGGTGTTCGGGCACCGAGTTTGCGATATTTTTCAGGGTGCTTGAGAAAATCAACAATTTCTTCTAGCTCTTGTTTGGCTTCCTTCACACCACCAACATCCTTGAACTTGACGTCTTGCTTGCCTTTTACAAAGAACTTTGCCTTACTTTTACCAAAACCCAGCATATCGCCCTGAGAACCTCGAGCTTGACGGAACAAGAATAAAAAGAAAATGACCATGAGTACGAGTGGAACAAAGTTCACCACCACATCCCAGATCATGGCCGATGCGGTCAGATCCTTAACCTCAACCTCTATGGATGTTGGATCAACATTGACTTGAGTGAGTAACTCCACAAAATTTTGTTGTGGCTCCATCCGGGAAACACGTTGGGTTCCGTCATCATACTTGACATTGACTTCATTACCCTCAATTGACACCGTCTGGACTTTTTCAAGGCGAATATCGTTCAAAAGTGTGGTAATGGGAACGGAATTATCATCAGCACCAAAAAAAAGGTTAGCCAAAAAAGGAATAAACAACAGAAAAACAAATAACCAAATCAATGCCCGGCGGGGACTCAACTTCATGTTGACCTCAAAACGCTTACCTGGGATTGGGAGTTGAGGTGTTGATTGTGTCTTTTTTGGTGTCTTAGTGGCCATATCTATCCTCTTAATTTTGATCTCATCATTAAGAACGCACTGGTCTCGATGATATTACGTTTAATGCAAACAAGCACCATCTGGTGCAAGGCTTTCGAAGAGTAACACAGAAGGTGGCTGATTGTCATCTCCATCTGCTGCCAAAATCATTCCTTCGCTCACACCTGGTCCCATCTTTCGCGGGGGAAGATTAACAAGAAAAATAGATTGCTTCCCAATAAAATCAGCAGGAGTAAACCACTTCCTCAAACCAGCAAAAATGGTCTTTTGGCCGATAGCCTCGCCAAAATGAACATGAAGTTCTATAAGCTTTTCTGACCAGTCAGGGAGAGTGGCTTCGACAATCGTACCGACCCGAATATCAAGATTCAGAAATGTTTCAAAGGAAGTTGATTCTTTTATGCCAGGTAGTGAAGTCATATTACAGTTCGCGAATTTGCACGTCTTGGTGCATTTTAGCAGGGTCGATGAACTGTAAATAGCGTTCGGTGGTGGAAAGTCGTTTGTGTCCAACAATTTGACTCACATTTACCAGGGGAACACCTGCTCCCAGTTGCTCAACAATAAAAGTATGGCGTAAATCATTGACCTTGGCATCTTTAATGCTGGAAATCTTGAAATAGCGGTCAATGGCACTGCGGATGTTACGAACCAGAAATGGACGACAGCTCTTGGTCAAGAAAAAGGTCTTTTCTTTACTACGAGGACGGACCTGAGAGTAATCTTTGATGGCATTGATGGCGGCGTTATTGAGGGGAATGACTCGACTCTCGTGAGATCCTTGAGCGGCAATATAGATTTGCTTCTTAGGAAGAGAGATTTCGTCCATTTTCAAGGCCGCTAACTCACTAATGCGCATACCAGTTTGTAATAAAAGTTCGATGATGGCATGCATACGTCGATCTTTTTTAACAGCATCACGCAAAGCTCGGTATTCCATAGGATTCAAAACTCGAGGAGGAGTAACACTATATTTCGGATGAGTAACCTGAGCTACGGGATTCTCAACAATGACATCATGCTGTTTGAGAAACCGGAAAAAGGATTTAAGTGAATTAAGTTTTCGAGAAATTGATTTTTCTGAATAGCGCAAAGAACGAAGCTCATCTTTATAGTCATTAAAATCATCAGATTGAACTTGCTTTGGATCGGTTTTGTTTCTTTTGAGCAAAAATTCAACAAACTGCTCAACATCCTTGCTATAAGCAATAATGGTAGCCTGAGCCTTCCCAGATTGTTGCAGGGAATGGAGATAGTCTTCTTGTAGTTGTTTAATCATATTATGTATTACAGTGTGTAGAGCCTATGCGTATTTTAACGTCCGATAATAATTTATCAAGTGTATATTGTATATGGTAAACAAAAAACTGCAACTCTTTCTCTGGATAGGAATCTTGTTTCTTTTGCTTTTCTCTCTTTTTCGAAGTGTATGGTTAGCTCACCTTGCCAAAGAAGCCGTTCTGAAACAACAACTCGAAATTGAGCAACTCCAACAAGAGGTAGATGTACTTCATCAAAACGTTCAACAGGCAACATCAAGTTACGAACTTGAACGCCGTGTCCGCGAAGAACTCCATCTCCAAAAACCAGGTGAAGTCATTATTCAAATCCCCCAATAGTGATACAAAGGTCAAGAGCTAGGCACCTCAGGCTTTGATAGATTTATGTTAGAATTGCTCCCTATAGTCATTGCGTAAGGCAAACTAGGAGGGATTTGAAAAAGAAAAATCTTCTGATACTAGAAGATAGTATCCCACTCAACCAGGCTATACGAGCTCTGCTTCGCTCATACTTTCACATATATCAGGCCACAACATTACAGCAATCATACGCACTTTTGGAACAGAACATTGATTTCCAAGTGGCGATTATTGATCGAGTTCTCCCTGATGGTGATGGTCTGGAAATCCTTGCCTACCTGCAAAAAAACTCGCCAAATACACATCTTTGTGTATTGAGTCAGCAGGACAAGTTATCAGAGTGCCTGCGCGGGTTTGAAAAAGGAGCTGATGTGTATCTGTGCAAACCCTTATCGCTGCAGCACCTTAAAGCGCAAGTTTTTGCTTTGCAAAAAAGAGGTCGACTTCATCTGGGTGATGAGGTTATATATCGAGATCTTACTTTAAACCAGGAAACTCATTTTTTGAGTCGGAATGCCACCAATATTCTGCTTACCAGTCGTGAAAGTGATCTTATGATGGCGTTTATCCACAGTGCCCAGGGTTTTCTCTCTAAAAGTCAGTTGTATGACCTTTACTGGCAAATCGGTTGTGAACCAAATGATGGTCGTATTCATGTTCTTATTCAGCGTTTACGAAAGAAACTTCGTCAGTTGCAGGTTACAATACAATCCCAGTACGGAGCTGGATACCAGATCATCATTGACTCTGCTGGTAAATAGAAAACATATGTCAACCTATTTTATTTACACATTTGGATGTCAATCCAATAAATCAGACAGCGAACGAATCGCTGGTGATTACGAAGCCAGAGGCTACCATGAGGCAAGCACCTGGATGGAATGTGACGAACTTGTTGTTAACACCTGTGCCATTCGCCAGCGCGCCGAAGACCGAGCAAAAGGTTTCATTCTTAATGCAGTGGAGTATTTTGAAAAGGAAAAGCTTCCTCGCCCAAAAATAATTCTTACGGGCTGTATGGTTCACCATGGAAACGAAAAGCTCTACCAGCTTATTCCCCATCTCGACGAAGTTTTGCCAATAAATGAGGTTGGCTTTAATCAAACTGCGCTGAGAAAAGATAATATTAACACTGCCACAGGTCGCAAACATGCCTGGGTGCCTATCTCCAGCGGTTGCAACTCATTTTGCACCTACTGCATTGTTCCGTACTCACGAGGTCGCGAAGCTTCCCGGCCACTTGAAGATATCTTGCAAGAAGTTCGCTCCTTAGCACAAGATGGTTATCAAGAAATAACACTTTTAGGACAGAATGTGAATTCCTGGGGCCTGGAAAAAGTTGGTGTTGGTTTGCGAAAAATGCTCATGCAAAAAGACTCGCCTTTGCGCCGAGAAGACATTCCCGAAAATTCCTCCCAATATTTTGCAACAGACGGAACGCCACCCTTTGTTACTCTTTTGCAAAAAGTGACTCAAGTTGAGGGAATTGCCCTGGTTCGCTTCATGACCAGTAACCCATGGGATTTTTCCGACGCTTTAATCGATGAGCTGAGCCAGAACCGGAAACTCGATCCCTTTATTCACCTCCCCATTCAGTCTGGGAGCAACTCCGTGCTCTATCGGATGAACAGAGGGTACACCAGGGAACGTTATTTAGAAGTTGTCGAAAAATTGAAAGCCAAGGTACCGAACGTGACTATTGGTACAGACATTATTGTTGGGTTTCCTGGAGAGACAGATGAAGAGTTTAACGAAACAGTTGAGCTTGCTCGACTTATCGATTGGAAAGTTGCTTTTGTCGCTCAATTTTCACCTCGCCCTGGAACCACAGCCTGGAAACTCTATCCAGATGATGTCCCACCAGCGGTAAAAAAGAAACGCTGGAAAATTCTTGATGATCTCATTAATCAAAAAAATAAAGATCAACGGCCAAAGATCATTTCTTAAGTATGACTTTGCCACCACTTTTTACTTTTATTTTTGGTACAACGGCTTCAGGTAAATCTGCACTAGCCTACCAACTTACCAAAAAATGGCACGGAAACGTCCTCTCATATGATTCTCGACATGTATACAAGTATATGGACATTGTGCCTGGGAAAGATAAACCGGGAGCTGATTTTTCTCAAGTTCTCTATGGCCAAGACCTGGTGTTACCAGATCAGGATTTTTCCATTCGTCATTACTACGAATATGCCCGCTCCATAATCACTGATCACCGCCAGAGACAACAACCACTCATCCTTGTTGGTGGTTCTTGGCTCTACGCCCAGGTACTCCTTGACCCCCCATCTTCACTTTTCATACCTCAAGATTTGATGCTACGACAAAGACTTTCGAGCCTTGATGTTCATGACCTCCAGATCATACTTCGAGATACTGATCAGCCAAGTTTTGAGCGATTGAATGCCTCTGATAAAAAAAATCCTCGAAGACTCGTGCGAGCCATCGAAGTTGCACTGGCAGCAAGCACTTTCCCTAAACCAAAACCGCTTATTCAGTCAGACGAATATACCTTGCAAATAACTCCTTATTCTCTTGCCAAAATCGAAAAAAATATTAAAACAAGAATTGAGCAGCGGCTAGAGCTTGGTGCCCTTGATGAAACTCGTTTTCTGCGTAAATCGTATCCTCACTGGAACACCCCGGCTTTTTCGGCAACTGGATATGGCCCCCTTCGCCAGTATCTTGAAAAAGAAATTTCTCTATCAGAAGCAAAACGCCTTTGGCTCATCCAAGAGCGCGACTACGCCAAGCGCCAGATTACCTGGATTCATCACCTTCAGGGAGATGCTACTCAAGGAGAAAGTAGAGCTCAATAAGCGAGATGAGAGCAAGACTTCGGAGCAATAAGAGAATCCATGAATATCTTTGCAGGAATTCGCGTGCGGTTTTTGTCCGCAAAAGACTTGTTGGAGTTTGAAGAGGTCGGGCTTGACGATTCTGAAGATCAATACACAACTTTTGGAAAGCTTTCCTATTAACTAAGGAAGAGTGGTTCACATTCCAACTCGGGTTTCCTTGAACTCGTGGAGTCAGTTTGCTCTCGAAGATTTCCTTTCCGGCAATAACCATTATAACACAGAACTCTTGAATATTAGCGTATATATTCAGCTATTCAGCGGAAAGCACATCAGGGAACACTTGGTGAGTGCGAAGTACAGTTCGTTAATTTGCAAATTTACGAATTAAGCCAACACAGCGCCCTTGAATAGTGACATTCGTTGCATAGATCGGTGACATGGTGGAGTTTGCTGGTTCAAGTCGAATGCGCGTCGCCTCTTTAAAGTAACGTTTGAGAGTTGCTAATCCGTTTTCGAGCATGGCAACAACGATATCACCATCACGAACATCATCCTGCTCTTCAATAACAACGTAATCACCATCAAAGATACCGTCCTCGATCATGGAATCGCCTTTAACATGAAGAACGTAGGCTCGGCGTTTACCTGATATGAGTTGAGGAGATACTTTAAAGGTAGCATTAGGATCAGCATAAGGCTCAATAGGACGACCTGCAGCTATATAACCCATCATTGGTAAATCGATTCCTTCCGTAATTTTGAGAAAGGTTCTATCAAGTAACTCAATACCTCGAACGGCACCTTCTGAGCGTCGAATAACACTCTTTTTCTCAAGTGCGCCTAAATGCTCATGGACAGTTGCTAAAGAAGAAACACCAATAGCATCCGCAATTTCTTGGAGAGTAGGCGAGTAATTATTGAGCTGGATATACTGGGCAATAAAATCAACTATTTGTCGTTGTCGACGATATAAAGTCACTGCCATGGCAGGCCTCCTCTATGCTATTTTTTCGGACGAATGTTTCCCGAATACCCATACAATACCCAGAAATTTCTGGCGCTGTAAAGACTATCTTTCAGTATCAAAATATCTCATTATAAAAAAGTGAGACATACCAGCAAAAAATGCAAAACTGTTCACAATTCGAAAAATTGTCGTTTACTTACCAAGTGTCGGATGGACTATCAGAGCTGTCTCAACCGGCGGAAGTACAACAAGCGCTGTCTCTTTGGATTCCGGAAGCGTTTCAGAATGAGGAATAGCTCCTTCTTCAGCGCGCGATGAGTCTTGTGATGCTGTGGCACGTGATCTGGAAATGAGTGTTTCTGCCGAAGATGAAGGTTGTGGCTGAATAAGGGCAATCAGTTTAAGATACGTAGCAACCAGGGCCTGTTGTTGAGTGTCTGATTGCGCATGTGCCAAGCTCAGTATCAAGCTCAGATCAATCATCGTTCGACGGAGTTCCTGAGCTTGTTGTTCGACCTCTCGGAGAGCAGCCGCAGTTATATCTGATTCTTGTGAATATTTGTCTCGCAACTCGGCAATTTCTTCTTGTTCTAAGCGCAGACGAAAGGTCAGCTGGCGACTTTTTTTCTCTCCCGAAACAGTATTCGCCACCGCAATGCCAATGGAGGCATGCTGGTCCACAGCAGTTGTGAAAACGACCGGCCAATTACTGTTATGAAAAATGCTTGATATTTGTGCTGGACCTTTTTGAAGCTTGCCATGCATGCTCGGAAATAGCTGAGAAAAAAGGGTCTTTGAAGCTTCGTTGGTTGAGACATAAAGCTGCGCTACTAAGCCATGTCCTGCCTGACAATCAGTTATATCCTGGTTTGTAAAAGCAGTTACTTTCTTCATTTCCTCAATCACTTTGGAGATATCTTCTAGTGTGAGTTGTAAAAGACTGTCTGGGTGAGCCTCCTGTATTCTTGGCATCGATCTGAGCTTCTCTAGCAATTGAATTATTCTTGACTCATCTCCTACAAAAGGAAGCAGTGCGAGTTGTAATTCTGCCTTCTTGGCGGCCACGCACAAGTAGGTCGTTGACTCAGTCAAAAAGCCTTGAGCCATGCCGACAAGTTGAACAAAGCTCGGCTTTGTCTTAGGAGTATGATTCGAATCGCCAGGAGATTCAAAAAGTTTTAACGCGCTCGCATGCCAGGCTGTTTCTTCAGGCAAAAAAGTAAAGCCAGCAACTAATTCAAGTTCAGCAAGTTTTTCACCTTCTTCTGTTTTCTGCATTCGCGTATCAATAACTTTCGTGGATGGATCGACAGGACGAAGCCGTGCCTGCATGGTTTGCAACAGCTTGTTTGCCAACTGCCAACCCTGATCTTCGTTGTTGGAAAAATGGGGATAATAAAAACCTACCCGTTGATGATCAAGTTTGCAATGACATACTGAAGCTCGATTAGCAATAGCCTCTCTCGCGCCAAGATGAGGAATAAGTAGGTCGGTTGCTGACTCACTTCCTTGCGAGGCATCTGTTAAATCAACCTCTATTTCAAAAAAAGGATGCTCAACCGGTTCACCTATATCACCTGGTGATTTCCAAAGTTCAAGCACTTGCGAGGCCAATGTACTGACAGCCGAATCCGATTCTGAAAAATGATGATAGAGCGAACGAACCCTTCCCTCCTTGTCTCGAAAAATGACCCGAATCGTTTGCAGCTCCTCAAGAGTTCTTGGTCGCAATTCCTGTTTCTCAGGGAGCAGGCAAAGATCAACCGGCTTTGTGTTATACCGTCCAAGAAGATTTACCCATTTTTCAGGGGTCAGCATTGAAAAACGATCTTCAAACTTGAGATGGAGTGGTATCTCACCAGAACTTTCTGGTTGAGTTTGCATTTGTTGAAACGCCATTTTGAGTTGCTGCAAACGTGCTTGCTGCTGTTTTTCAAGCTGAAAGATAAGACGGATGACTTGAAACTGTAGAAAACTCTCACTGAGCGATTCCTCGAAAACGGCTTCATGTGACCAGACTCCAGATGCCCCAGCCAAAAGGTCATGAACGTTTTCTGTTTCAGGATCCAGCTTTAGGAGATCTTCACAAATCTTGAGCGAAAACATTGAACGAGCGAATTTATGTTCCCCTCCCGTGATAATTCTCTTTGCCCGTTCAGCCATTAAACTGAGACGCATAAGAGGATATGCCGCTAGTGGTCCTTCACCCAGCATCATTCGCACCTTTTTTGTGATGCTTCGTGGCTGGAGTGATGTTTGATCTGATTGGCCCTCAGGTAAGGCTAAAGGACGAGAATGTTCAGGTGTGGGAAGTCCGCTCATACGTACCAATATTCAGTATAACGTGTTTCTTGCCTTCCCGGAGTTTAACAATCAAGACAAGAATCAAACCTCAATCCCAAGAAAGGTAAGTCACACATTTCTTACAAATCTTGCGATACAATACAAGATCGATGTTTGACCTTAAAGCCCCCTATCAGCCAGCTGGCGATCAGCCACAAGCCATCCAGAAGCTTGTACAGAACTACCGTGCTGGAAAAGAAAAACAAGTCTTGCTGGGTGTCACTGGCTCGGGAAAAACCTATACCATGGCGAATGTCATCCGAGAGCTTAAGACTCCCACCCTGGTGATAGCTCACAATAAAACGCTCGCTGCTCAACTGTACCAGGAGTTTCGCGACTTCTTCCCAAATAATGCGGTCAGTTACTTCGTTTCCTACTATGACTTTTATCAGCCTGAAGCTTACCTCGTTAGCACTGATACATACATTGAAAAAGAAGCGGAAATCAACGAAGAAATTGATAAGCTCCGTCTAGCCACAACAGCCAATCTCCTTTCACGCCCTGACTGTATCGTAGTTTCCTCTGTATCGTGCATTTACAACCTTGGCCGACCTGAAGACTTTGAGAACCTGTCTTTTACTATTGTTGAGGGAGAGGTTCTTTCTCGACAGACTCTTATTACTCGACTCGTAGACATGCAATACCAGAGAACAACAACCGATCTTGCACGGGGAACATTTCGACTTCGAGGTGAATCGGTTCAGTTGTGGCCCGCAAACGAAGAATGGGCGTACAACATTAAGATGCCAGGTGAATCAATTGAAAAAATTGAAAAGATCCATCCACTCACTGGTGAACTTTGGGCAATTCAAGCCTCTCAAAACCCCTATGAGCCAAAGCGACATACCATTTATCCCGCCAAACATAATATTGCCAAAGATCAAGGCACTGATGCCATCGAACAAATCCAAGCAGATTTGCAGCAACGTTTAGAAGAACTCCGCACCGAAGGAAAGATTCTCGAAGCCTATCGACTTGAACAACGAACATTGCACGACCTCGACATGATTCGAGAAGTTGGCTATGTGAATGGTATTGAAAACTATTCTCGCTATTTTGATGGTCGTAAGCCCGGTGAAGCTCCATTTACGCTCCTCAATTACCTCCGCTATAACGCTGAAAAATTCGGCAGCGGCCAATTCCTGACAATTGTGGACGAGAGCCATATGACACTCCCCCAAGTAAGAGGGATGTACTTTGGCGATCAGAGTCGTAAAAATACCCTCGTTGATTATGGATTCCGACTCCCGGCGGCAATAGATAATCGCCCACTTCAGTTTGCAGAATTCCTTGAGCGGACAAATCTCTCTATGTATGTTTCTGCCACCCCTGCTGACTGGGAGATCGAGGCCAGCAACGAAACTATCGTTGAACAAATTGTGCGCCCAACTGGACTGGTTGATCCGCCTGTAGAAATTCGCCCCCTCGAAAAACAGATTCCGAATCTTCTCCATGAAATAGTCGAACGTAAAAAACTCGGACAAAGAGCCTTGGTCACAACCCTCACAAAAAAAATGGCTGAAACCTTAGCTGAATATCTTAACGATGCCGAAAAAATGAATAAGCTTCTCAAGAAATTTGGCTACGAACCAGCTGCAGAAATGCCAAAAGCACAGTATCTCCACTCTGGTGTTGAAACTCTAGAACGAACCGATATTCTGGATGATCTGCGTGCAGGTGCCTATGATGTCTTGATTGGAGTGAACCTTTTGCGTGAAGGACTGGATTTACCAGAGGTCACGTTAGTTGCCATTTTGGATGCAGATCAGGAAGGCTTTCTGAGATCAACTTCATCTCTAGTACAAACTATGGGTCGGGCCGCTCGTCATGTTGAGGGAAGAGTAATTCTCTATGCCGACCGAACCACGCGTTCCATGAAAGAGGCCATCGCCGAGGTTGATCGTCGCCGAGATATCCAACTTGCTTACAACGAATCTCATCACATTACGCCACTCACCATTAATAAACCCCTGAGAGAAAAGTTGATTACACGGGAAGAAAAAGATGATCTTCCTGGTGTAAGAAATATTGCTTCTGATTTTCGAAAGGTAAGAAAAAATGCCACGCTTACCAGTCGAGAAGGAAAAACGGTTGTGGCGATCAACAAACGCATGAGTGTTGTCTTGGAAGAACTCGATCCAAACGCTCTCACTCCTCAAGATAAAGATAAGCTTCTTAAGCAACTTAATCGGGCAATGAATATTGCCGCTAAAGAATGGAATTTTGAGCTTGCGGCCCAAATTCGAGATACAGTTGCTCGACTTGAAGCGTAATCTTTTAAGGTCAGCTTTCTTCATTTAGCTCATAGTTCGCAGTATTGCACGCCAATAACAAAAAACCGCCTCTTTCGAGGCGGCTTTTCAATTTCAGTTTAGAGATTACTTTAATTTTTCCACTTCTTTATGCAAAACGTGTTTTCGAACACCAGCAGTGGGATCATATTTCATGAGCTCCAACTTACCATGTCCTTTTTCACGCTCATTACGCTTATTACGAGTGGTGTAGTGTGTAATATGACCAGAAACCGTTGATTTAAGAGCAATCGCTTGTCGTGGTCCTTTTTTTGCTTTAGCCATAGAATCCTTTCGAGAAAGCATATTGTAACATACAGATTCCTCAAGAAAATACGCTGCTTTGAGGTGAAAAATTGTTATTTACGAAAAAATTTGCGAGTAAAGTGGCTTCTTTCGACAAAATCTCACACCTTTAGGTGTCGTTTTGGAGAAAGAAGTTATTTTATGAGCCGCCAGGGGGACTCGAACCCTCGACCTATGCTTTACAAAAGCACCGCTCTACCAACTGAGCTATGGCGGCAACCAAGAGATTATAACAAGGTTTCGCTCATTTGAGGATTTCAAAATGTATCGTTATTGCCAGAGGAAGAACTCGTTGTAGCCTCATCACTCGCAATTTCTGGACTCTGGCGGATATCTTGAAACGGCA
>CAZRAG010000007.1:0-32499 GCA_964598125.1 uncultured Pseudomonadales bacterium | reverse complement strand
TGGCCAGCTCGTGGGTGGAATTTCCACCAATCAGGTCTGTGATTCTGCGGTGCTTAAGATTGATTTTCGTTACCCTGAAACTGATACGCTTGAGCGCATTGAGGGTGAAGTCCGCCAACTCGCGCAGCAGATCGATCCCAGTTTACAGATCAAAAAACTTTCTACGGGTTTGCCAACCTTCACCGATGTTCGTTTGCCGGTTGTGAAACGTTTTCTGGCAACTCTGGAAAATGAGTTTCAGCAATCTATCAAAATTGCTCCCAATTTTGGTGCCTCGGATGCCCGCCACTTTGCGGCTTTTGCTATTCCTATCTTGATGATTAAGCCGGTTGGAGGAGACATTCACATGGAAAGTGAATTTTTGGATGTGTCTTCGGCGCTGACTTTTTACGAGGCGTTACGAAAGTTTGTCATTGTTGGCTAGCCTGAGTGACTGCCACAAAAAAGGTGATCACTGCCCTACGCAAACCACTTTTGAGCATTGGGGTTACGGTGGGGGCACCCTGGCCAGCAACACGGTCGGCGTTTTCCCTCAAGAATTTCTTCCCTGAGCCGAGTAAGATGTTTTTCTCGTGTTTCTGTGGTCTTAACCATGGTCACCCAACAAATCCACTCATTACGGGCCAATGGCGTCAGGCTGTTCCAATTACTCAGGAGTTGTTCGTCCGAAAGGAGAACATCATGGATATCACTGGGAAGTTCATGCACAACACCTGATGCAACGGTAGCATTTGACATAAGCCATGGCAGTGTAGCACTGGATAACCAACAAACGGTAAGAATATGGTAAAGGGTCGTTTACTCGGTTGTTTGCCCGTCAAACTCTTGTTCGTTGTCTTCGGCCTCTTCGCGAGTTGCTCGAACGATTCCATCTTTGTGGTGTGGCGGGGTGTAAATGGTATAGAGCTTGAGTTCCTGTGTAGCCGAAATGTTGATGATGTTATGTTCAGCCCCAGCAGGAACAATAATGGCGTCTCCATCTGATACCAAATACTCATGGCCATCAATAAGGACTCTTCCTTCTCCGGCTTCAAAACGGAAAAACTGATCATTTTCCTGGTGCGTTTCTAAGCCAATTTCACCACTTGGAGGTATGGTCATAAGCACCAGTTGCAAATGTTTAGAGGTATATACAACCTGGCGAAAGTTTGAATTTTGCAGTGTGTCCTGCTCAATTGGTCCAAAGAATCCATGCATACTACTCCTTTTTCTTGTCGAGTTTATCCAGGCCAAGACCCTTGATTCCAAAGTACACGACACCGGCAATCACGGCAAAATCAATCAGGACGCTGATAAAGTTTCCATACATAATTTGCGCCTCTCCTATACCAAAACTTGCCGAAGAAAGATTATCAGCAAAGCCAAGTACGATTCCGAGCAAGGGGTTAACAATGTCTTGGACTAAAGACGAAACAACTTTAGAGATAGCGCCTCCTAGAATGAAACCCACCGCCAAACCCATGACCCCTTGTTCACGAATAAACTCAAGAAAACCCTTCATGTATCCCTCCTTTATTGTTAGGTTTATGCTATATCAACGCTCCTATTTACAACAGAGTGAGAAAAACAAGGGGATTGGTCTTTTCTTACCAGAATGTTACGCCGCTATTAATGGTTGTTGAGGCTAACCACCTATTCTTAAGGAAATATCAGAGAGGACTAACATGGGAATCATCGAACTTATTATCGGGCTGATCATCTTTTTTCTTTTAGCAAATATCGTCTTGTCACTGGTCCCTATTCCCCGAGGAATTGCGGGTACCATCATTACGTTACTCGTACTCTATCTTTTGTGGACACTGGTTTTTTAAAAACGACGTGAAAGGAGGTGCGTATGCCCTACCGGTCGATACAGGAGTTACCAGACTCCGTAAGGGATAATCTCCCGCGGCATGCTCAAGAGATATACCAGGCGGCCTTCAATAGTGCTTATGATGAGTACGATCTCAAGGGAGAAGAACGGGAACAGCGGGCTCACCAAGTTGCTTGGTCGGCCGTAAAAAACTCCTATCACAAGAACGATTCTGGTGATTGGGTGAAAGATGAAGAGTAATTACAAAATACAGGAAAGGTTGTTATGAAAATGATGAAAAATCCCTATTATCAAAAGGCGCAAGCGCAGTGGGAAAAGCTCCAGGCAGATTGGGAGAAAAAGGTAGCGGAAATGAAGCTTGAAAGAGCCAATGAAGAAATCGAGATGCAAATGAGTGATTTGCGAGAAGAATTTGAAGATATGGCCGACGCCACCGAGAGCAAACTGGAACAGTGGGGAGAAGATTTTGAGGCCAAAATGGATGATGTGCGCGATCAGATAGCGGAACGATAAGAAAATAAGGTGCGGAGCACCACTCGCTCCGCTCGGGTACCCGCCAGGTGCTTGCTTTGCCGCGCACTTGGCGGAGGGGGCGGGATTCGAACCCGCGGTATCTTGCGACACGGCGGTTTAGTAAACCGCTGCACTCGACCACTATGCGACCCCTCCACGCCTGAATATCAGGCCAGAAAGATATTGTACTGGTAAGGGATGTTTTTGGAAAGCGATCTGAATGTCTCAGTTTAATCGAAAAGAAAAATATTCATGATTTTCCGAAAGGAACTTTGAAGTCCCTCGAGGATACTGCTGAATATATTTCTGGTAATCGGCAATCTGTGACAATTCTTTTACCGTCTGTTGGAGCGCCGTGAGATAGGGCTCATACAAAATTTTCACTGCCTCTGGTTGGAGAGTATACGTATTCTCACGGTCCCCAGTAAGTTGGTATTCAAAAGTTTGGTAATTCATGGCAAGACTATGGTAGTGGTAGTACACCACAGGTTGACCATTTACTTCTGGCCCACTTACCCCATGAGTAACATCATATTTTTGGATATTCCAAGGAGCCAGACCAGCGCCAATGCTAACGATCTCCTCTACCCCTTCAAAGCGCATTCGCCAATCATCGAGATATTTTTGATCGCCAAACTTACCATCCTCAACCTTAGCGTAGCACCACTCCAAACATCGCTCATTCCACCACTCAAAAATTGCCTCCACCTTTTCTGTATTCCGAATACTCACAAACCCCGCGCAGTAGTAACCAATCGGGACAAACTGATCCATCTCTTGGGCGGAAAAGTTGTTGGGTTGCAAAAGAACAAGGCTGTTGCCTGAAGGCAAAAGCATTGAGCCAGGATGAGAAAAAAACATGGTGTCACAATCGAGGTAGAGAATATTTTCAACGCTGGGGTAATGCCGCCATGTTTCTAAAAGGAGGTGGGGTTTCATCGCCCAGTAGTATTCATACAGGCGAGTCATTTTTTTTAGAGCTTGGCGGTGCTCTGTTGTTTCGAATTCTCGCAAAGCGATGGGTGTGAGAAATGGCAATTGCAATGCTGACAAAGTAGTAAAAGTGAGCTCATCAAAACAATACACTACAAGGTGCGTTTCCGGCCAGAACTGGCGCAACGAGTGATACATCACCACGAGCTTTGGCAAGTAATCTACGTCTAGCAGCGTGATTATCAGTGGCCCAGATATATGTGAAGAAAGTTGCGTCATTCGTTTAACGATATGATAGCGCTGCTACTGGGAGTTTCCCAGACGCGTACCGACAAGAGTCGCAGTTGTTTGCCATAGGCTTTTGCAAACTGAGGAGTCAGTTGGTCAAAGATCCATTGAGCAATATTTTCAGCCGTGGGCACGAACTCGACGGCAATGCATTTAAAGTTTGGGTTCTGCCTGAAAAATTCGACCATGACAGAGTCACTTTTGGCATACATAAAACTGTGATCACAAGGTTCATGAACGCACTCCATTAAGAGGCGTTTAATGTCACCAAAGTCCATCACCATGCCCTCGTCTGATTTTCCGGTTGAGTTCTGGATTTCACCCTGTAAAGAGACCTCAACAACATATCGGTGGCCATGAAGGTTGCGACAGACTGATTTGTGATTCGGGATACGGTGTCCCATGTCCCACTCGATACGTTTGGTAATGATCATAGTTAGTGTTCCTTTGAGATTTGTTGGAAAAACAAGTCCGTGTAATTCTGGTTTTCGGAACAAATACCTTTGGTAGAGATAGTTTTGGTGATTGAACCAGGTTTTTTAATACCGCGCATACTCATACAGAGGTGCTCCGCTTCGAGTGCCACAATGACCCCTTTGGGCTCAAGATATGTCTCAATATCTCTGGCAATTTGCTCAGTCATACGCTCCTGGACCTGTAAACGGCGTGAGTACATCTCTACCAATCGGGCAAATTTGGAGAGACCAAGTATCTTTTCACCAGGAACATAACCAATATGAGCTTTTCCATAAAAAGGAATGAGGTGGTGTTCACACAGACTGTGGAATTGGATATTGGCCACCACAATCAGTCCCTCATAGTTATCTTTACTAAAGACCTTAAATAGATCCTTTGCAGAATGCTGATATCCCTCGAGAAGCTCCTGATACATTTTCGCCACCCGGCGTGGGGTCTCCTGGAGGCCTTCCTCAGTGAGATCAAGATCAAGATCCGCCATGAGTGTGCGAACATCTTGCTCCAGAACGGTAGGTGCTTTCATATTTTTACCTTTAAACTTTTTTTATTGTGCGTATTGTATCGGATCTTTTTGGCCGAGCGAGGCAAATGCCTCTAAACGAGCACGGCAGTTACTGCAGGTGCCGCAAGCCTCATCAATATTGTTGTGGCAAGACCAGGTGTATTGCAGAGGAACTTTGAGCTTTTGGGCAATCTCAATGGCTGTTTTTTTATCACCCTGGAGTAACGGTGCACGTAGTTGGATATCTTTTTTGATCATGGTTCCCTGCTCGATCAGATGTTGAAAAGCATCAATATAACTTGGACTATTATCAGGGCAAATATGATCGCCACCGGTTGAACCAATAAAAATGGCGGACATTTCCTTTGATTCGGCATAGGCGGTCGCAATACTCAACAAAATAGAGTTACGGAAAGGGACATACTCAAACGTTTGGTTTTCCTCCGTGAGGGTGACCGAGGAATCAAATAAGGCGGAAACGCCAAAGTCCTTCAGCCAAGGGAGCTGAATTTCTTGAAAGTCAGAGATTTGGTAATGACGCACCAATTGCTCAACGCATTTCTTTTCGCGCTGGTAGGTTTTTTGGCCATAGTTAAAAAAAATGACACTGACATCTGCATACTCATCGCACGCAATACCTAAACACACACCACTATCGAGGCCACCACTTAAAACACATAACGCTTTTTGCTGTTGAGTTTTTTTGGCCACGCTTCCTCCCATATCTAGACTTTTCTTCTTGCCCCCCAGATCTCACATTGTAAACGGCCTAAAAGGCGATAGCCTTTTTTCTTCACAGCCTCAACTAAACGACGAGCATTGTTGGCAACTTCTTTAGACGTCACACCTTGAGGCATGACAATAATTTTTTCAATATTCAGTTGATAGGGTTCAATAAAATCTTTTTCAATTTCTTCCAGATCTTCTTCATTCATGATGACAAATTTAAAAGCAGTGTTGGCTTGATTGAGAGCTTTAAGGACTTCTGGGCGAATTCTGGCACTTTCTGGGTTTTTCGAGTTGCGCAGTTTGGGCGAACAATTAAATTGCACTGTGGCCAGCATCTTGGGAGTTGGCATAATAGTGCCGTTGGTCTCTATTTCCACTTTCCAATCAGGAAGTGCGTCAAGCAGGAGATCAATTCGGTCCCGCTGAAGAAGTGGTTCACCACCGGTGATGACCAGTCTTTTGGGAACCAAGGGGTTTTCACAACTCCAGCTTTTCTCAATTTTGGCTTTGGTCTCGGCTATTGACCAGTTCTGGCTTTCCTGCCAAAACTCTGGAGTGTTTGGATTCCAAGTGTACCATGCATCACACCAAACACACTTGAGGTTGCAAACATGGAGGCGCAGAAAAACGGTTGGCAGGCCCATGGTGGGTCCTTCACCTTGAACGGTATAAAACACACCATCGCCAGAAACCTTAAAGTGGTTTGGTTGAAAAGCAAGCTTAGAGGCATCTTTTAGGGAATCATCAACCACCGCTCCCTCAAAGTCGAATGCACGCTTGAGTTCCTCTTCGTCATTCAACTCTATTCCTGAGACAGACAAGCCGCTCGTAGAACTCGGTAGTTTCATGTTTTTTGTGTATTTCTGTACCAACTCTTCAGTTGGACGATCGCACCCTGAGTTTACCGTTTATTTGTGGAAATTTCAATGAATTTAGAGTAATTGCAATTGTTGAGTCAGTATTTTGATTTCGGTATTGTTGAGTTGTGAAAATGGTTTACTCAGGATTGGTTCAGGGATGGACAAAAGACGCATTACTGCTCGAGCCTGATTTTGGGTTATTACTGCCTGGTTGCTGTCACTCTGTTGGTATTGCTTGCCAAAGGAAATCAGACTTTCTTTAATGACATTTTTTAAGAGTGCCCCTTTCGATTGGGTGGTAAAAAGTTGCTGGCCTACAAAGTGAGTTCGGCTGGGAGTATCAGTCAGTGAGGCTCTGGGTGTAAGTTTAAGTACGTCCGAGGAAGTCCGTGGTTCTGGCATAAAGGCATTCTTAGGCACATCGGCAAGGTGCTCAACCAAAAAAAAGGATTGGGTTAGCAAAGACAACGAAGAGTAGAAAGGGTCATCAGGAGTAACGGCTAAAGCACTCCGAGCAAAGTTACGGCCAACCAAAAGCACGAGGTTGGTAAGTGGTAATTGGCTCACCCGATTAAGAAATGGTTCCGTAATTTGGTACGGTAAGTTTGCAACTATTTGGGAAGTTACGTGTTTCTTTGTCGCCGCTTTGACTATTTGCAGCAAGTCTACTCTTAAGGCATCACCAAAGATAATTTGGAGATTGCGATGTTTTTTTTGAAGAGCTTGCAGCACCGGTTCAAAACGACGGTCAATTTCGATGGCCACCACACTTTTTGATTTCTGCGCAAGCCGTTCGGTGAGCTGCCCAATACCAGGACCAATTTCAATAATCGTACTTTGGGTGTCAGCCTGATAGGCAATAAGCCGGAGGAGTTCATCATCGATCAAAAAGTGTTGCCCAAGATTTTGGTTGGGTACAAGATGAAACTCTTGCAGTCGTTCTTGAACGACTGCTTTGGCGGGCAGCAGATTTGGCATGATTAACGAGTGGAGTGATGATTTGAACCTTTTTTCCGACCGTTGGTTGGGCGAATGGCGTGTACGAGCATTTCCAAAAGGGACTGATTGGCAAACTCTTCTGCCGTGAGACTTTCGGCATCAAGACCTGGTTGGTCATCTTCCGAACCTCTGGATGATGATTTCATCCGCATAAGCATATCGTAGTACATTCTTCCGGCTGCAGAATCAAAATTTGGCATAATCCCCCATTTTTAGGAAATTATACACTGTCAAAGTCTAAACGAGCTTTTCAATTAAAGCTGCTAGTTCAACATCTTTTAGGGTAATGCCACTGGCATCATGGGTGCTCAGTTGAACATCAACTTTCTTATAGTCGTAGAGTTTGATGTTCGGATGATGGTTGTGCTGTTCTGCCAGTGTCCCAACCGTATTTACAAAATCGAGTGCTTGCTGAAAGTTTTCAAAAGTAAATGTTCGGATAAGATGTTCTGGTGGAAGCGAATGAACATACCAATCCTGATGAAGTTGTTTAAGCTGTTGATGAAGCGCTATTCCAGTTAAAGATGGCTCGACCACGAAATCCCCTTTTTCCGAGTATGCTTATAGAACACAACAGACAAGTAAGAAGACAGTAAATAAATGGTAACAAGCAAAACTATTTGGAGTGTTGCCATCTTTCAAGGCGGGGTAAACCACGAGTCAGTAACCAGGCAAAGATATGGGGTGTGCCTTTTTCTTGCATATACTTGATGCATTGCGCCTGCATTTCTTGAACAGAGATGTCTACTTGAGTAAATTTCCCTTTTTGATAACAGTAACTACAGTATTTCGTAGATTTTTGGCCGTCTTTTTCAGTCCCCCCGAGTTGGGGATCCATCTTCATAGGCATTCCACAGCTTTGACAGAACTTGTTATGTTTTAACATACCTCTATTGTTTATCGGAATACTTTTGTTTTCAAGCAGGCAAAACAGAGTTTTTCTTGAGTGTTTGGAGGATTGTTCTTATCTGAATCTGGTAAGTACGTAGGGCAATGAACCCATAGCCAAACACCATATCTCCCAGCAGAGTTCGTGCATAGAAAGGTACAGCTAGGCTATAGCACAGCAAAAGATCAGCAGGGGTACGGTCATACCAGTACCACCAGACTCCGGCATTGGAAATGAGGAAGAATAAAAAGGAAGCCAAAGGGAGCAAAAGCATCTGTTTTTTGACCTTATTTTTGGCAAATTTTCCTAACAGTGGATACATCATGAATCCAAGATAGGTAAACCAATTGCCAGAATACAGGCCACCTACAAAACGGTCAAAAATTATAATACTCGCAACATACAGCCAAGGATTTCCAAAAAAACCATAACTCCCCAGTGGTGAAATGTTCGCCGGTAAAAGGTGCAAGCGAGACAGAAAAACGTTGAAGGCAGCTAATACCTGTCCAAGAATCTTTGGCAACTTAGAGCTTGTCTGGATCAATGGTTTCATACACGAACTTGACGATATCCCCTTCTTGAACAGTAGTATCACTTACTCCTTTTTGGCTGTATTCATCGTTAATGTAGAAGGCCCAGTAGTGCTCATTATTGGCCGCAACTCCATTAATACTTTGGACAAATTTTCCGGCCTCGCCGTAATCTACATACTCGACTGTGCCCATGGCATCAAGCATTTCCTGGACAGTTACTCCTGCCTGCTGGCTGGTGACAGTAATTTCTAGACTGGGATTAGTAATTTGGGTTGGGTCACTAACAACTTCTGTTGAGTTTTCTTGGGATACAGGTGAGGGAGAAGCCGTTTGGGGGCTTGTTTGGGGCTTTGTAAGGCTGCAGCCTGAAATAAATAGGGTTGCAAGAAAAAGAATAAGAAGTTTCCTCATGGTTGATTAGTGTAGCACAGGAAGTTAAGCAACTCACGAAAAAGTAGGTAAAAAAGTGTTGAAATGGGGAAAAGTGGGGTGTGTGGGGAGCCGGGTGGCTCCCCCACGGGTTGTTGCCGAATTGGCAATGTTCGGTGCGAAGGCTGAAGTGTCTTACTTCAGCTTCGCCAGCAAAGCCTCGTGTTCGTCCAGCTTCGAGGTCTTGGCTTGGATCTGGTTCTCGATTTCTTCGGCCTGGATGCGCAGTTCACGAATTTCGCCTTGAACGGCCTGAGCCTTTTCGAAGATCTTGCCAAACAGCGCATCAACGGACAGATCGCTACCTGTCAGCATCAACGCTGCGTCGATGGCTTCAAGGACGTCGCGCTGGGCAACCTGAGCCGCGCTTTCTTCAGCCATTTGAATGTCCCGGTTACGGGTTGCATCCTGGCCTTGAAGTGCGGTCTTCTGGGCTTCATGCTTGAGATCAACGATCTGCTTGGGCGTCAAGATCTCGGCGTCATCGCCAAAGATCAGTTCAACGAAAAACTTTACAACATCCTTCAAGTACTGCATGTTCAGCTCCTCATAGAAGGTTGACAAAAAAACTGCTCACGAACATCCTATATTATATCATAATTAATATTATTAAAGCAATGGAAGACAACAAATGACTACAAATGCGTGCTGATTTCATCAACTAGGTAACTCGGAACGCTCTCTTGCCACTTCTCTGCCCGCTTAGCCGCTTGGCGGATCACTGTTCCCTGATATTGATCACGTTGTACATCGGGAATAACAACAGCGTCATACCCTGCGTCTTGGAGCACTCGGTTGGTCCAATCATTGTTTCCATAGACGGCTTGAAAAGGTCCAACAACTTTTTCGAGTTCGCGCACCCATTGTTCGTCACTGGGATAATCTTGGATAGGAACAATTTGGCGGACACGTTGCTCGAGACCTTCTTTTTTTAAGACTTGACGCAGAAGGTGCTCTCGTACCTCAAATGAAAGAGGATTTTGTGCATCATGCTTCTCGATTGAGCCAATCGCCACAACGATCGTTTCGGCGTAGGTAAGGGCTTCTTTAAGAAGATATAAATGTCCTAGGTGAAACGGCTGAAACCGGCCAACTATGAGGCCAACTGAATACTTTTTGGCAGTGTCCATATTTAGAAAAGGAAAAGCCTAGCGGGTCCCTGATCGGCGGCCAAAAAAAGATTTTGGTTGAGAAAAATTTTGATTGACGGTTTTGCCAGATTTTGCTTCTGGTGAATCAGCCGTAGCCGAGCCAGAAGCAAGGTGTTTTTCTCTTTTTTTGGATGATTTTTTTTGCAGATATCCCATATATTTGTCTAACCTAAAATCATTATACGCGATTTATTTCTAGGAGCAGCTTTCGCAGGCTAGGAGTAATCTCAATTTCTTGGTTTGTTAGGATTTCATCAAGAGTAAGCCATAACAGTTGAGAAAAATGCTCATCAGCAGGATTTTTGGAAGTGTCAATTGTAAGTTCTCCAACCGGCTCACATACAAAGGTATGACAGATAACTTGATGTTTGTGATTTTGGGAAAAAAAGTACCACACCCCAACCGAGCGAAGAATGTTGATGGTAAGATCAAGCTCTTCTTTCACTTCCCGGTGGAGAGCGTCCTCTGGGGACTCGCCATACTCAATTTTGCCACCAGGAAGGTCCCAGATACTCCCCTTGTGGAGATCTTCGCGCAAGATGAGAAATTTGCCTTGGTGTTGGAGCAGAGCTTTCACTGAGGATATGATTTGGGGCATGTGGTGATTATAGCCTGATGAGCATGAGGTGGTGGGATTCCACTTTCGGCTGTTGGCCTCAAGTACTTTCAGGTGCTCACATTCGTTCGCACTTGATGCGGAACAGGCTTTGCTCCTTTACACCTTCATAGATATAAAAAAGACGCATATATGCGTCTTTTTTAGTATGCGGAGGTGGTGGGATTCGAACCCACGGAGCCCGAAGGCTCACGCTTTCCAGGCGTGTGCAATTGACCACTATGCGACACCTCCCCTGGTAACTTGATCATTATACTAGACTCGAGAGAAATGCCGCTATGAGAATGGAGTGGAAAAAGATCTAATGGCCTTCGTAGTCAAAGGCGTTTTTAATTTCCTCAAATTCTTTCATGAGGGTTTCAAACTTAGCCTCGACCATACTGGCCTTTTCACCGGTAAAGGACCCAAGAGGCTTCTTGAGAGCGTGCGAAATAGCTTGCATCTGGGTGATTGAGGGCTCTACTCGCCCCACTTCAAGAGCCGAAACACTTTTATCAGAAATGCCGATAAGTTCAGCCAGTTCACTTTGGGTCAAACCCTTGGCTTGGCGAGCGTCACGAATGCGCTTCCCAATTTTATAGAGATGCTGTTTGTAGAAGTCTACTGTTCGTTTTGTGTCAGCCATATTCCTGCCTCCTTACACCAGATCATTCTATAGGTAGGATATCGGGTAGGCAACCTATAATCGTTAGAGAAATGTTAATATTTGGTATGAGATTACTCGTGAAGTGAGACCTCATTGTTTTCACGGAGGAAATCCGTTCTTACAAGTTGCTTTTCTCTGATTCATCTTGGCGCATTGGCTGCGTGAAAACTTCCATGGATTGACGATAAGGAGATGGGGCACTTTGAATACTTGTTTCTTCCTGAACCAGCACTTGGTCCTTCCCTTTGGGATTGACCACTCTGACTTCAGAGAGCAGGAAGCCTTCACAGTTAATTCCCTTATCTTCAAAGTAGCGATCAAGATCTGCCCGAACGGTTTGCTCAATCTCGTTGCGGTGAGAGGTAATCTCTTGGACGCTGAACTGGGAAAAGGCGGCAGAAATTCGAGAGCGGGAAACAGGGCGAACCACCTTAGACACAAAGTTCTCACCAATATTCTCCCAAAGCTCAGGAGCATTTTGTTTATCAATGCGAAAGAGGACTGATCCTTCAATAGAAATGGTCTGGTTATCTCCCGTTTGGGTGACAATAGGTTCGTCGCCTAAATCTTCACTGCGACGAGTAGAGTCAAATCCATGGCGAATAGCATACTCGAGGATCTGGGCATTGAACAATTTGGCCACCTGCCAAAATGGAAACTTGAGGTGCAAGCCTGGTCCCCAGACACGATTCAGAACTCCTCGACCCCGATCATAGACGCACGCAATGTGCCCTGGCGGGACAGAGATAAAAAATCCACCAACGACTTCATCAACTAAAAAACCTACAACGAGGCGATCGAATTCCATTCTTTGGATTATAGCAATTCTCAAGGGTATAATCACGCTTATGGCTGTCCAAACCAACAACCTTCGTCGTTTAATTGTTCTCTATTGGCGTCATTCTCAAGAGGATCGGGAAAACTCCTGGACGAAAGAACTGTACGAGAAACTCATTTACGACGATGAGTTGCGGCTTCGCTATCAAAATAAGACCGATTTTGTTTTTGCCAATGTTAACCGACGGACCGAAAGCTACTTACAAAACAGAGATATTATTTATGAGTTTCGCCGTCACAAAGAGCGATATCATCCTCTCGTTATTTTTGATTTGATTTTCCCCAATGAACAAGGCAGTCGCGAAGAACGCTACTCTATTTATAACGAGCATGATATCCGTCAAGTAATTAAGAAAATCCACTATTACATGCTGGAATATCAGCGATAATTTCGAGCAATAATCTTAAGTGTGATGCTTTTATGGTCGAATGGGCGGTTGTAAACCACTCGATTGATCCGTGCCGTTCTCCTGAGTGGGGGCTGGCTCAGTTGGAATGGTTGGTGAGGCAACCTGGGAAAAACTTGGTGGAGTTGGCTTGGGGAGACCTGAAAAAGTGGGCTGAGACATGGTCAGGGCCGGCTCTGGCATGGCTTGGATCGTGGGCGGACTAACACTTGGGGGGGCTGCAGTCGGGGAGAGAACGGGTTGGCTTGGTTCAGCTGGTATGGCGGTTCCAGAATACACTGGGGCGGTGGTTGGTTCTGCGGGGAAATCGTTCAATGCGACGGTTGCTGGAGGCGTTGTTTGCTCTGCGGAAGCTGGAGTAGTTGTTTGTTCCTCAAGAGGAACGCTATCAACCATTTGAACGAGCTCATTCAAGCTGTCTTGGATTCCTTCTTCATTCGTTTCTGGTTCGAGACTTCCCTCTGACTGAGGAGATTGGGGAAGTGTCGAGGGTGGTTCTGGTGCAAAAACTTCAGCTGGAGCCACACTGGCTTGAGGTGTTTGCGTGGGAACAGATACGTTGAGTTCGAGAGTTGGTTCGGCCGGTTGCTCCGCCACTGGTACGGTTGATGGTTGGTGAGCAAGAGGCGTTGGTGTGGCAATTCCTGTAGGAGTACCTGAACTCATGACGGACAGGTTTTGATCCGTTATTGGGGTACTTGGCGACACTGGAGCAAGATGAACTGCTGGTGCCCCTACTTCTTGGGAATCTGCCATAGTTGGCACAGGTGGTGTAACCGCCATAGGAGGGATGCTTACTGGGGGTGAGACAGGTTGTTGTGGGAACGGTGGAGCCGATGGTGTTGTGAAAGGAGCTGGTGGTGTTGCCGGTGCCATTGGCGCCGGTGCTGGTGTGACCATAGGTGGTACTGCAGGAGTTGGTTGAGGAGTTGGAGCGACGGTTGGTATGGTTTGGGCCGGTTCAGGGGTGACTGCTGGCTGAGGAGCCGACGTTTGTGTGGGAGACATAGTTGTCCTCTCTGGAGTGTTTGTGGTTTGACCGCTCGAAGCCCGAAGAATTTCTTCGATTCGTAATAAGCGGTTATACTTGACGACCCTTTCTCCTCGAGAGGGAGCGCCAAATTTTACATAATCTGTGCCAATGCCTACGGCCACATCTGCCAGGACATCATCGGTGGTCTCGCTCGATCGATGAGACATGACAGTATGCCAACCCGCCTTTTTGGCAATACTGGCAATTTCGATAGTCTCAGTGATGGTGCCAACCCGATTTGGTTTGATCACCAGGGCGTTACAGGCTTTTTCCTCAATGGCTTTCATGAGAAGTGTTTTATTGGTAGCGACAAGATCATCAGCCAAAATCATGGCAGTTTGACCCAGTTCGGCGGTAATAAATTTCCAGTCACCCCAGGCATCTGCTACAAGAGGATCCTCGAGAGCAAATACACGATACTGTTCGTGAAGACCTTTAAGGTACTTCACGAAATCCTTACCCGACATGGGTTGTGATTTATCTTTAATGGTGTATTTGCCACTCTTGTAGAAGTTTTGGGGTCCAAGGTCGATTCCCAAAAAAGCATCTTTAGAAATAGTGTATGAACTTACCTTGGCAGCTTCATTAAATATTTCAAGGGCATCCGAATTTGAAGCGAGATTAGGGGCATAACCACCTTCAAGGCCAACGCTGGTGAGGGCACCTTTTTGTTCCAAGACTTGGCCAACCGCCATGAACATTTCCGTTCCAATTTTAAGGGCCTGCTCATAGGGCAAATGACTTGCCGGGACCAGCTGAAACTCCTGAAAATCCAGCGTTCCACCACCATGACGACCACCGTTGATCAAGTTAAAAATGGGAGTGGGAATGCGATACGCCTCAATGAGCTGATATTTTTCCTTGACGTAAACAAACAATGGAAGATGAAGTGAAGCAGCCGCGGCCTTCATAACTGCCTGAGAGACAGCAAGGATAGAATTCGCACCCAATCGAGATTTATTTTTTGTTCCATCAAGATCTACCAGCGTTTGGTCTATTTTTGTCTGGTACAGCGGATCAAGACCGGCAAGTTTTTGGTTAATCTCAGTGTTAATTAATTCCACAGCTTTGGAGACACCGTAACCAAAATATTCGGCGGAGTTGTGGTCTCGGAGTTCGAGTGCTTCATTCTGTTCATTCGAGACAGAACCACTGGGCACCGATGAAGTGGCAACAGTGCCATCAGACAAGCTCACCGTGGCCTCAACCGTGGGGCGACCTCTGGAATCGAGTATTTGACGGGCGGTAATAGAGCTAATGGTGGGCATGGCTGTCGATTATTTTTTCAATCTTTTTTCTGTATTGGCGATGATTTCTCGGGCGGTGTAAATGGCATCAGGGGTAACCGAAACCGAGGTTACTCCCCACTCTACCAGTTTTTCTAATAGAGTGTGATGGGTGGTTGGCGCTTGGCCACAAACAGAGATCGAGACTCCATGTTGACGAGCTTTACGCACCAGCCTTTCCAGGGCCCACTGCACGGCAGGATGTGTCTCATCGTAATCAGACGCCACATTTTCATTGTCGCGATCAGTACCAAGAATAAGCATGGTTAAGTCATTCGTGCCCACCGAAATGCCATCAACTCCGCTGCGAATGTAGTCCTCAATCATCAGGGCATTTTCCGGAATCTCCGCCATCATCCAAATTTTGAAGGTGGCACTGCGACGCAATCCTGACTGATAAATAATGTGCTTCACAGCTTCGAATTCCTGGACGCTGCGGATGAAGGGGATCATCATCCAGAGGTTTTTGTGTTTCTTGCGCACCTCTTTAATCGCCTCAAGCTCAAGATTAAAGACTTTCGGGTCATGAACATACCGGAAACAGCCTCGGTAACCAATGAGCGGATTTTCTTCATGAGGCTCGAACTCTTCTCCACCTACCAAGTTACGGTACTCGTTTGTCTTAAAGTCAGTGGCGCGGTACACCACCGGTCGCTCACCAAAAGCCTCGCAAAACTGGGAAATACCAGCAGCGAGCTCTTTAATGAAGACCTTTTCTTTGTTACGTTGCATGAGCGCTCTCGGGTGATAGCCTAATTGGGCAATAATAAATTCAGCTCGTAGCAAGCCTAAGCCGTCAACGTGTTGAGCGGCAACTTCAGCGGCAAGTTCTGGTTCTGCCAAGTTGACATACACACGTGTTTTTGTGGCAATTCTCTCCCCTCCTCGTGCTTGTGCCTCGGCTGCGTCAACAGAGGCCAGAACATCGCTGGAGAGTTCGCCAGAGAACACCTCGCCGGTTTGACCGTTCAAGGTGACTGTCTGTTTGTTTTTGAGAACTTTTGTAGCGGTTCCCGTCCCCACAATACAAGGCAAGCCAAGTTCACGGGAAACAATAGCAGCGTGTGAAGTTTGCCCGCCTTTATCAGTGATGAGACCACCGGCCTTTTTCATAGCTGGCACAAAGTCAGGCGTGGTCATACTGGTGACCATAATTTCTCCTGGCTCTAATTTGTGAATTTCACTCGGTGAAGGAATATGTTTTACCTTGCCTGAAACAAATCCCGGAGCAGCCGGCTCTCCCTTGAGAATGAGAGGCATTTTCTTTAACAGAGCTTCGACTTGCTTATTAACGGTTTTCTTGTCCGCTACGGCATTGATGGTAGTGATTGGGCGAGTCTGCACGATATAGATTCGGCCATTCTCGATTGCCCATTCACTGTCTTGAGGATGCTGGTAATGTTCTTGCAGTTTTACAGCAATTTTTGCCAGCGCGACGATTTGTTCATCTGACATTTTTCGCTTTTCTTGTCGAGATGAGGGTACGCGATAGTTACGTGTTCGACCAAGTTTGCGGACCATTTCAATGGTTTGTTTCACCTTGAGGACATTTTCAACCGCCCAGGTGTTTTTAACGACTTCATAATGATCAGGTGTGAGCGTTCCTTGCACAATGTTTTCACCAAGTCCCCAAATAGCTTCAATGACCACGCGAGAGGCATCGTTATTTACTGGATTAATCGAAAACATGATGCCACTGACATCTGACTGAACCATGCGCTGAATTGGCACTGCAATTCCAACTTTAAAGTGGTCATAACCTTGATTGGTTCGATAGAAGATGGCGCGGGCTTCAAACAAAGATGCCCAGGCAGCCTGTGTGAATTTAATAACGTTTTTGCCGTGTTTAATGTTGAGGAATGTTGCTTGTTGACCGGCAAAAGAGGCATCAGGAAGATCTTCAGCTGTGGCTGAGGAGCGTACGGCGACATCAACATTTTTTCCGAGTTTGCTGTAGGCTGTTTCGATTTGACTTGCCAAATCCGCTGGCATTTTTGCTTTAAGAATAACTTGCTGAACTTGCTTCGCCGCTTTTTGCAGGTCCTGGCTTTTGTTGACATCTAATGGTTTCAGAATTTCGCGTATTTTTTGTTCAATATTATTTTCTTTGATGAATCGGAAATATGCTTGGGCCGTTACGACAAAGCCATCAGGTACAGGAAATCCAGCCTGGACCATTTCACCCAGGTTGGCACCTTTCCCACCAACCTGAGCCAGGTTGGTATGGTTAATATCTTTGAACCACAGAATTTCTGTCGGGGCAGACTTCGACATATGTTTCTCAGTATGCCGTTTATAATAGAGAAACGCAACTCATGCTGATTGCCCAGAAAGGGCGAATCATCTGGCCCAAGTGGCGGAATTGGTATACGCGCACGGCTTAGAACCGTGTGGAGCAATCCTTGGAGGTTCAAGTCCTCTCTTGGGCACATTTCTTGTTCTGTCACAATAGTGACAGACAAGAAATAGTTCAAATAGGCTTGAACCGTAGGTGAAAGTCTGCACTTCGAGTTCCGAAGGAACACGAGAAATGTATCCAGATACGAAGTAATCTGGGATACCCTCTTGGGCACAAAAGGATTAAACGTGTTTTTCCACTACGGCACGCTGGCTAAAGCCAGAGGCGTTCCAAAACACGTTCAATCCTTTTTTGTAGGTATTAGGAGTTCCTTTTCTATCCAAGGCCTGGTATTTGCAGAATGCTTACCCCGATAAATTGGAGAATGATTACTGAAAATATCAAAAAGAGTACGCCACTCACTGATGCAGTAATAAGTTCTTTTGCCTGTTTGACTTTGGCCGTTTCACCTCGAGAAGTACTCAGTATAAAAGAAGCACCTAAAATGGAGAGTAAGGTTGCTCCGCCCGCCATTCCCAAGAGTAATCGAATGAGGTCAGCGGCCAACTCTTCGCCAGTAACACTGACACATCCAACGGCTGTAAAGATTTTCTTTCCTTCATTCGCGTAGCGAATCTCGTCGTCAGTGACGGTGCGAGTTCCCATGCACTGTACACAGGCTGGGCGCTGATCGGTGGGAATTTGGCTGCAATAATCAAAGGCACTTCCCATTTCGGGTTCATCTTCTGCCTGAACAAATGAGCCAGCAGATACCATGAAAAGTACGAATATTACAATGAGTATTGTCCGGATCTGCCTCACGGGACGTATTGTATCATCTGGCGTGAAAAGAGAAAAAGCCAGGAGCATTCTCTATTCTTAGGGAGTCTGACCGTCCCTATCTCTGGGCTAAGGAAGTGTATTCCAGCAGATCGTTATTTTTTCGGTCTTCACGTGCTCTTTCTCGATCATTGTATTCCATTTCCACTATCCACTGGTTAACCGAGAAGGCCCATGATCCATTACTGGAAGGAGTGTATTTGGTCATAATGGCTTCTGGGGTGGTAAGGCCAATGTCAATATAATTTTCTTTTATTTCACGGGCAGCTCGGTCAAAACCAGCCTCATAGGTATCAAAGCCCAGTGTCCCTCGAGCATGGATACCAAACCCCAGACAGTTATTTGAGCCAGCAGGGATAGATTTACACAAGTTACTTTCTTGCATCATGATAGCGGGAAGCAGTCGGTAATCGAGGTTATACCGATCGGCAATTTCTACCAAAGCATTTCCGTAGTAATCATATGGAGTTAAGGGTGAATCATGCCGTTCAAGGAAATTGGCAACGATCATAGCGCGGGCGTCGGCCACCTGAATAGCACTTTTAATACCGGTATCGCTCACGGGAATAGGTGCCAGACCGTTAGAAGTGGCGATCGCCGCCTGATCGCTAGACTGTGGCTCAAGATGAACGGTTCTCAGTCTCAGAGCACTCCAACTCATGAGTCCAAAAAGCACCACTGGTGCCAGTGAGAGGAAAAGACCACTGACTATATATCGCCAGGTATGCATACGCTCAAACCATTCTAGCGGGTTTTAGAAGGAGGAACAAGTTCAATCAATCGCAGCCGTTCATTTCGAATGCCACTAGAAGCATTCTGGCAAATCAATTAACTTTTCCGTAAAACTTTTACACTTCGTCGTTGTTTAAGGGAAATCTTCTGGATAGCCTGCGGTTGCTATTCTTTCAACAAGCGTAGCAACAATCCTAGTCCAGCCATATTTGAAAGATAGGCGGAACCTCCATAGGAAAGTAAAGGGAGTGGCACACCAGTCAAGGGCACCAAAGCGACCATGGCTGCTAAGTTAAAGAGAATTTGTAAGGCAAACCAAGTGGTTACACCAGCAGCAACGAGGTACTGCTCTCTTTCAGTTTGGGCAGCGGTAATCTGAAGACCAGTCTTTATAAGAATACCGTACAAAGCGATGAGAAAGACGGAACCTACAAAACCAGTCTCTTCGGCAAAGATAGCAAAGATCGAGTCGTTTGCGGCTTCAGGAATATAGTGTTGTTTTTGTTTGGAGAGGCCGATTCCCTGCCCGAAGACCCCTCCCCTTCCCAGCGCCAAGGTAATTTGACGGATATGGTATGACTTTCCCAGAGGATCACTTTCTGGATTAATAAAAGTCATCAGTCGCTCTCGGCGGTATGGTGCTGCCAATATAAGTATGGCTGCCAAGAGTGTGGCCACTCCACCAAATAAAAAGAGTGGTTTTAACTTTCCCCCAGCTAAAAAATACAGAATTGTACTGAGCAGGCTTAAGATAACGGCGGTACTCATGTTGGGCTGGAGCATCACCAATAAGGCAATAAGGGTAGTAAAAAAGAGAAATGGGGCAAATCGTTGATGTTTTGCTAGCCAAGTTGAAAAAAAGAGAATCAGCGAGAGTTTGGTAATTTCTGATGGTTGAATGGGGACAGGACCCAGGAGAATCCACCTCTGAGCACCCTGCAACCGGCTACCAATTCCAGGGATAAGAACAGCAATGAGGAGTATAACTGCCAGGCCAAAAGCAAAAGGAGCGATTTTTTTCCAAGTTGAGGAGGGAATAAAACTCAGTCCTAAAAAAGCCGAGAATCCAAGAAGGATCCAAACAAAATGCCGAGAAGCATAATGCCAGGGGGTTCCAAAGTTTTGCAAGCTATCAGGAACCGAGGCATCAAAAATGAAGAGTAAACCAAAGAGTGAGAAGAAAAGAATAAATAAAGAAAAATGCCAAGGTGTTTGAAACCAGGCGAACGGCGAAGGATGGGCAGGAGAAGGTTTCATGATTCTTGATATGCCTTAATGAGTGCGTTAAAGGCTTCACCACGTTCAAATTCATTATTGAACATTTCAAAAGAAGCGAATCCTGGTGAAAACAGAACCGTATCTGCCTGTCGCTGTTCGGCAGCACTTACAGCTGCCTGAAATGCTTCAGGTAAACTCTGGCAAAGTTGATGCTCCCAACGGATATTTTCTTTTTCCATGGCAGTGTTCAGTTCTTTTGCTCCACTGCCAGCAAGAACAAACGTTGCTTGTGGAGTTTGTGCCAACTTTTGTAAGAGTTCCTTGCTTAAAGGGAGGTTTTTGGTTGCTCCACCCGTGATAAGAATAAAGTGTTTATTTTTAAAAGTATCAAGAGCAATTTCGAGAGCAACCGGTGTGGTTGAGGTTGTGTCGTTAATAAAGGTAATGCCATTGACTGTTCCTAGATTTTCTTGGCGAAAGGCAACACCAGAAAAATGTTCAACTGCCAAAGTAAGAATCGACTGTTCAATTGCAAAGATTTTTGCCACGGCTACTGCCACTGCGATGTTTTCAAGATTATGCTGTCCCTGCAATGAAGTGCGGAAATGGTTTTTCGTGTTTTCAACATTGGCCGAACCAACTGGCAGAGATTCAACTTGGGGTTGAATGGCGGCGGCCACGATATCACTCCAGGGTTTATCTGCTTGATAGACCGCAATATCACCCGCTTTTTGATAGGTAAAGAGATCAGTTTTAGACTGAACATAGCTGTCCCAGGTGGCGTAACGGTTAAGATGATCGGGATACAAAGTGGTAATGACCGCAATATGAGCAGACTGCTTGGTGTACGGAAACGATTCAATTTGAAAAGAAGGAATTTCGATGACAAACCAGGTGTCATCTTGAGCATCTCTCAACTGAGCAAGCAATGGTTTTCCTGGAATATTTCCTGCCAGAATAACCGGTATTCCGGCTGCTGAAAGTAAATGAGCAATTAATGAGGTTGTGGTTGTTTTTCCTCGAGTCCCAGTAATCGCGATACTGTGGTCACGAACGTAGGTAAGGGCAAGGGCCATTTCGCCAAGAACTGGTTTGTGCTGGGAAAGTGCCCGAGCAATATGCGGATGGTTGTACGCAACGGCAGGATTTTTAATAATGCAGTCGGCCCAATCAATATCGGTTTCCTGGTGGCCACCAACGGCAACTTCGATCCCTGGTTGGAGGGCATCTAAACTTGATTGTAAATCGGATGCTGACTTCTGATCGCTGACCCTCACTTGAGCACCTGCCAGTGCAAAAGTATTGGCTACCTCTACTCCACCACCCTGAAGGCCTAAACCAAAAATCAATACCTTTTTATTCTTGTAGTCTTGAGAAAACTGCTGCCAATACTGCATAGACCTATCCTACATGGCAACTGATGTTGCGACTAGATGTGTCTAGAGGAGATCTTGAAGATCCCAGCTTCCTCTTGTTAAGCAATCTTGGACTCTTTTTAGATCTTCGGCCCGGAGAAAGAGTTGGGAGTGGGAGTTGATGATAGTTTTTGCCTGGTCAAGTGCCTCTTGAGCTTCTGTAGACTGTTTGATTATGAGGTAGGCCAGGGCCGTTTTTAGCCAAGCTCCAGACAACCAGACTTGTTGCGTGTACGGATCTAAGTCTAAGCGTTTTTCAATTACTTCTCTTCCTTCCCGAAGGTTTCTGAAACCAAGTTCGGTCAGATTTTGGAGAACTTGCACAAATCCCAAATGATACTGAAACTGTCCAACAAAGGGATGATCTTGAGGTAAAACGGCAAGAGCTTGCGTGTACGCAAGCAAGGAAGATGTAAGATCTTGGCTCAAAAAGGTAATTTCTGCTTCACCAAATAACAGAAGGGCTTTTTGTTCGATAGAAAAGGAGAATCGAGTTTGCCATATTTTTCCCAAAGCAATATTTTGTTTGGCAATGTCGATATATTCTGTCTGCTGTGTTTTTATCCAAAGCCTTTTGAGTGCCAGATTTTTTTCCAAGACAACATTTATTAAAAACTCAGTGTTTTGTTCCTGAAGGTAAGAAAAAAGGGATTTTTCATAGAGAGCGAGTGCTTCCAGGAATTTTCCTTGTTCACGCAGTTGAGCCGCTTGAAGGTGAAGATCTGAGGGAGATGACATATTCAAATTTATAAGAGAGCAAGCCATACACCGATGGCTGTCAGAATAATTCCGGTCATCCAGGCACGCATGACAATTTTTGGTTCTTCCCAACCAATCATTTGGAACCATAAATGTAGCGGGGCGACAGGGAGAAGTTTTCTTTTTAAGAACTTTTTTGAAAGCAGTTGCAAAAGACTCGATAAGATTTCCGCCACAAAAATTCCGCCAATGACCACCAAGGCAACGGTCTTCCCAAGTAGGAGGCCCATTACAGCTAGAGTGGCGCCAAAAGCTAAAGCGCCCACGTCACCCATAAAGATACGGGCCGGATAAATATTGAAATACAAAAAGGCAATCAAGGATCCAATGAGAAGTGCGACAAAAATAGAAAGCGTTGTATCGAGAATAGATGCCGAGAGAACCCACAAGCCAAATAAGCAAAACAACAAAAGACCAGATGCAAGACCGTCGAGACCGTCTGTGATATTTACGGCATTAGCGAAAGCGACTACGACGAATGATGCGTAAAGTGCAAACAGCGGTCCCAAATGAATCTGTCCCAGAAACGGAATATTGATAAAGTTAATACCCAGCCAGAAGTACATCATGAGACCAATAATGGCTCCACTGATAAGTTGCAATAGTAGTTTATGGCGAAGACGTAAACCAAAGAATTTACTCTTTTTAATGCCAAAGAATTTTTTGACATCGTCATACAACCCAATTGCCCCAAATGAGAGCAGTGAAAAAAAGAGAATCGTGATTTCCGGAATGATGGGATAAACGTTCGTAATGGTTATTCCCGTTGCTCGAAGAACGGGGAAAATAGCAGCAAAGACAAAGGATATGACCGCGATGAGGAGTATGCCCCCACCTACCGGAACGCCTGCCTTATGGGCATGAAAGTGATCAAAGATTTTGGTGCGAATACCAAAAGCATCCATGGTGACTTGCTTTTGACGTTGAAACTTGAGTTGATACAAAAAGTTAATGAAGGGAACGATAAGTGCACTGGTAAAACAAAATGAGAATATGAGGAGACCAAGAACAAGTGACATAGGCTTTTACTATTCTACTGTGTTGGGCCGACAAGGTACACTGCCTGCCATGGTTTATAGACACTGGTAAAGTTCCGTTGATACATCTCATTGCCTTGAGCATCTTTGACTGAGTAATGGAAACGAGCTGTCCCACCTGGTGCTGCCCAATCGATTTGTTTTCTTGCTCCTGGGGCCAAAGATGGATCAACCTGATATAAAGGAGCAGGTGCAGCTCGAACATTTCCAAACGAGTAGTCAGAAATGGTACTTTTCCGACCATCAGATGTTCCCCAAAGTTCTATTCGGAGGAAATAATTCTCTAAATCAATGCTGGTAGTAATGAGGATATGATGTCCGGTATTGTTCGTGAACTTGAAGTCTGGTGAGGGAGCATACACGGTTGCATCGAAACCAGGTTGACTATTTTGTTCGTAATACCCTACTCGATAACTATGAGCCTTCCAGGAAGGTATGGGTAATCCAGCGTTGAGAGCAGCCCGGAAGACGGTCGTGCTGACCTGACAAACACCCCCTCCGTCACCAAGCTCGGTTCGTCCATTGCGAATGACATAAGCAGCTTTATATCCAGTTCGACTAGAAATCTCTCCCACTTGAGCATTGAAAGAAAAGTCTTCACCAGGTGCAACGAGTGTATTGTTAATTCTCTGACTGGTGAGGTTCACGTTATACACACGATTAGCTATAGAATGAAAAAAGGTTGATGTTCCCAGACCAATTCTTTCTTTGATTCCAAGATTATTTGTTTCTTCAAGGGAAACATCTGGGGAAACAACGTCAAAAACGAGTTGAATTTGTCCATTCTTCTCATTGGTTGTTTCGAGTTGTTCCAGTGTTTTCGTCATGTTGCTCTTGGTCTGTTCCATGTTGAGTGATCTTCCCTCAAGCGGAGCTTGAAATGCCGTGACATTATTCTTGTCATCAATTTCAAGCTTGGCGTTTTGTGGTTGACGAGAGTATTGGGAATGAAGTTTATCAAGTTCTTTTTGCAGCGAAGACTGATCATAGCCAGTCGGTAGCTGTATCCATGGGAAAAATTGTGTTGCTGACAACTCGAGTTGTGGTTCTGAGTCTGAAGAAAGAACTATTATTTTTTTGCCCCACAACTGTTTCAGTCGCTGCTCACTCAGGATTACTTCTTCATTGGTAAGTGGCTGATGAATGGACATGATCGCCAGGGGGATGGTTGCTGATGATTGCTGGCTCATGAGCATCTCAATCATCTTTTCCTGATTAACAACCTCACCTTTTTCGCCACGCTCAATTGTATAGTTATAAGGAGTACTTACGATTTGCGGCGGTTTACCTGGCTGATCAACCTCTTGTGCGATTTCCGCCACCCAGCTTCGCACTTTTTGTTGGTCAAATTGGTATTCCAGGGGAATGTGGTGAGGTTTCCAAAGGAGAAGAAGTCTTTTACTCGTTTGCTCCAGAAAATTACCGGTTCTCCCAATATGCAAGGCCAGTTCGACTGCTTTGTCGGTATTTGGTTGCCAATGCAGTTGGGCCGAAGAAGAGGCCCAATGTCGATCGTCTTTTTGAATTGTTAGGGTAAAAGCTTCGCCCGGTGGAACTTCTGCTTGAAGTTTTTGGGTAATTTCCTGTTGTGTCATGCCGGAAACATCCATATTGGCAATTTGCACTCCAGACACTACTTGATTGGGATCAACAAAAAACCAAGTAATAGCTATTCCACTGGCAATCATAAGCAGGATCGTAAAAAGGAACCCGCTTAGGCCTGCAATAACTTCTTGGTAATTTTGCATTGTTTTCATCGAATTTCCTCATTATACTGGGAGAATACGTTATGACTATGGATAACTCTCAGCTGCCCCGACCGACTCTTCCACCGGATAACACCACACCTCAGGTTCCCCAAGGGGCAATGCCACCTGTTTCCCAACCAAGTGTTTCGCCCATGGGAACACCACCTCCACCAACAGAACCGGTTTCACAATCATTTTCGTCTAGTTCGGCCCAGCAGGAGGAAATGCCCATTTTTCGGAGTCCAATTATTGAGGGTCTCCAACAAATGCAGAGTACGCCTTTCCAGATGCCAGCCACGCCACAAGTAGAACGGGGTTCCATTGATGTATCTGCTCAAGGCAACTCCCCTACCACGATCTCGACCACTCTACCTGGTGAAGGAAGTGAAGCGTATGAAAATACTCCCATTCGAGAGTCAGCCAGTTTAGGTGGGCCCGTGAGCAGCAAGCCCCCCAGAGAAAGTGAAAAACTTGGGCCAGCCGCACAATTACCTCAACAATCTCGTTTTTCATTTTCTGGCTTTGGAAAGAAAAAAATAGGGGCGGCTGTTGCGCTCCTTTTTGTTCTCATTGTTGGTGTTGCTGGTTGGTTTTTGTTTCAGGGAATGGGAAAAAGTGGAGATTCAGCTAATCAACCAGTACCGGGTTCAAAGATTACCCTTACCTACTGGGGATTATGGGAGGACGACGAGATAATTGCTCCCCTTATTGCCAAATATGAGGGTTTGCATCCGGAAATAAAGATTGAGTACCAATACCAAAATCATCGACAATACCGCAGTCGTTTGCAGGCCGATATCCGACAAGGAAAAGGACCAGATATTTTCCGTTTCCACAACACCTGGGTACCAATGCTCAAGGATGATTTGGCAACTTCTCCCAGTACTGCAATTACTGCCCAGGAACTGAAGACGAAATTCTATCCAGTAGTATCCGAAGACTTGTCTTCTGGAAATCAAGTATACGGTGTCCCATTAATGTATGACGGGTTGGCATTGGTCTATAACGAATCAATGCTCGAAACGGCAAATGCCCTTCCACCTCGAGACTGGAAAAGCCTCAGGGAAATTGCGGCTTCCTTAACAATTCGTAACGACCCACGCTTAGAAAGAGGTGGTGTGGCACTTGGCACAGCGGAAAATGTCGATAATTTCTCAGATATTTTGGGCCTTTTAATGTTGCAAAACAATGCTCCCTTAGTCGATCCAACCAGTGAAAACTCGCAGACAGCTCTGGAGTTTTATACTCTTTTTACTCGAGTTGACGGAGATTGGGATACCACGATGAGGCAATCAACGCTCGCTTTTGCGAATGAACAAGTGGCCATGATCTTTGTGCCCTCATGGAGGATACATGAGATTCGAGATTTAAATCCAAACCTGCGATTTGGTGTTGCCCCCGTGCCTCAACTGAGTGAACAACGCATTGCCTGGGCCACCTATTGGGCAGAAGGTGTCAATAAGAAATCAGCTCATGCTAAAGAAGCATGGGATTTTATAACTTGGCTTTCTCAACCAGAGCAACTTCGTCAACTCTACGCTGAAGCCAGCAAATATCGCGGATTTGGTGAACTGTATCCACGGGTAGAAATGGCTTCGGAACTGGCTCAAGATCAAACTTTGGCACCTTATCTGGAAGATGCCCTTTATGCCAAAAGTTGGTATATGTCTTCACGCACGCATGATGAGGGCATAAACGATCAAATCATTACGTACTACCAGGACGCCGTAAACATGATGAATAAGGAGGGTAAGGCCTCCCAAGCTCTCGAATCTGTTGCACCAGGAATTAAATCTGTTTTACAAAAGTACGGTGTATCTGCTCGCTAAGCCAATCGATATGGGGTGTAGACTATTGGCGTGAGAAACGACGAGCTTCATCAGGCAATTGTTCGAACCTTCGCCTATTCGCAAGTTTTTCATGCTCCTCTTTCTCTTTGGCAGCTGCGGTCGTATCTTCTTTCACCGAAATTCTTTTTGCGTGAAGAGATTGACAGGCAATGGCAAGCAATGAAGAGAAATGAAAACGTCGAGAGTATTGTTTCAAAGAAAGAACAAAGTAGGGGTGGTGCTTCCTTAAGGTGGAACAAATGGCAAAATGCACAACGGGCGGTTTCCTGGTTTCGCCTTATTCCCTGGGTAACAAGTATCTGGATCACTGGTAGTTTAGCGGTAGGCAACATTAAAGATTCGGATGATATCGATTTTTTGATCATTACTCGTAATAATCGGCTCTGGATCACCCGACCTTTAATTGTCTTTCTTGGATTGGTGCAACATAAGATTCGGCTCCATTCTCATCCGGCAAATCAAGTAAAAGACCAGTGGTGCTGTAACCTTTGGTTAGAAGAATCAGCTTTAGACTTGAGTGAATCTCACTCACTGTATAGCGCAAGGGAACTCATGCAAGCCTGGCCGGTGTATCAACAATCATCAGGAAAAGCTGAACAATTTATTGCGGCAAATCAGTGGGTGAAACAATATTCTTTTCGGGGATGGGTGACGGCCTTACAAAGAGCACGTTGGCTTTTCCCCCGCCCACCATTGTTGTGGTTGGTATTTCCAAGTATGCAATTAGCCGATCTTATTTGGAAACAGATAAATTCCTTGGCATATGTTTTGCAAAGGTGGTATATGCAACCAAGGCAGAAAAATGAACGGGTTAACAAATCCCAGGCATTTTTTCACCCTCAGAATCGAGAAGACAAAGTGGAAGCTGAGTATGAGAGAATAGTCTCCAAGTTACAAAAAGTAATATATGGTCACTCGTAAAGCCAAGACACTGGCACACTATCAGTTTCCATCAGATTGGACACCTCAAGAAATAAGTGCTTGGTTGCAAGTGACCAAACGAGTTCAACAGGCTAAAGACGAATTAAGAATTGTTGTTTTGGTGACTGGTGTTTTTGATTTACTCCATGAGGAGCACATCAATTTTCTGAGAAAAGCGCGGAATGCTGGAAACTATTTACTGGTTGGCGTGGAATCAGATTTTCGAGTAAGAGCCATGAAGGGACCAGAAAGGCCGATTTATGCTCAAGATAGGAGAGTTCAAGACATCATCGCAACCGGTATTGTTGACGATGTAGAAATTCTCCCTGAAGCTTTTGATCGACCGGAACACCACCGAGCCCTCATCAGTGTTCTTCGACCCCACATTTTGGCTGTCTCGAGTCATACCCCCTACTTGGAGGCTAAACGGCAAATGATGCAGTTATTTGGTGGTGAATTACGTATTGTGCACGAACACAATCCGAGCATCTCAACCACTCTTAAGGCCAAAGAAGTAAGCCAGTAGCTCTATCAGGAAACGGGAGTCCAAGCTTGGCAGGCACCGTGGAGTACGATACGCTACTCTCACATGTCTGCCCAATCTCTCCACGACGCTTTGCGTATTCGGCGGTCTATTATTCGTATGCTTGAGGCGGCAGAGTCTGGGCATGCTGGGGGTGCTCTCGGCTTAGCCGATGTTTTTGCGGTTTTGTATAGGGACGTTCTTCGTCATGATTCTCACCAACCAACCTGGAAAGGACGTGATCGACTTCTCCTCTCCAACGGACACGTTTGTCCTGTGCTGTATGCAACGTTAGCACTCCATGGTTATTTCCCGGAGGGAGATCTTTTGTCACTTCGCCAGTTTAGTTCCCCTCTACAGGGGCATCCTCATCAAAATATTGAATTAGGTATTGAAAACACCTCAGGTCCTTTGGGTCAAGGCATTTCGGTTGTTATGGGTCGAGCCTTAGCAGCTCGTCTTAAGGACCAAAAGCATCACTACTTTGTTGTGACAAGTGATGGTGAGCACCAAGAGGGACAAACCTGGGAGGCCTACCTTACTGGGGCAAAATATAGTCTTGATAATGTTACGGTTATTGTTGACCGGAATTTTATTCAGATATCTGGTGTTACCGAGCAGGTTATGCCGTTGGAGTCTCTCCCGCAAAAAATTGCAAGCTTTGGATGGGAAGTTTTCGAAGTTGATGGTCACGACCACCAGTTGCTTGCTCAAACGCTTATCCAGGCACGTGATGACAAAAAACCTTCGGTCATCATTGCCTATACCGAACCTGGAAGAGGTGTTGATTTTATGGAGAGCAAATATTCTTGGCATGGCTCTCCTCCATCGCCTAAGGAGGCCCAAATAGCTCTCCAACAACTGAACAGCTTACACGGACGGCTCGGCACTCAATATGATTAGCTACCAATCATTTCTCCAAGCTCCTCAACAATCCCTTCGCGAAGGATTTGGTCAGGCACTGCTTGATTTGGGGGCGAGCAACAAAAAAGTTGTGGGGGTTTGTGCCGATTTACGCAATTCCATTCGCATGGAGGCATTTGCGCAGAAGTATCCTGAACGGTTTTTTGAAGTTGGGGTGGCGGAGCAAAATGCCATTGGCGTGGCGGCTGGCTTGGCGCACGAAGATCTGATTGCTTTTGTTGGCAGCTATGCGGTTTTTTCACCAGGGAGAACCCACGATCAGATCAGAGTTTCAGTTTGTTATAGCAATGAAAATGTAAAAATCATTGGGGGTCATGCCGGTCTGACTGTTGGTGCGGACGGCGCGACTCACCAAGCACTCGAAGATATAGCCCTCATGAGAGTATTGCCAAATATGACCGTTGTTGTACCAAGCGATTACCAGAGTGCCTATGATCTGACACTCGCTGCTGCCGCCATAAAGGGTCCGATTTACATTCGATTGTCTCGAATTAACACACGTACTCTTTCGGTAAATTCAACGTATCAAATTGGCAAGGCGAATCTTCTGCGTGAGGGCCGCGATGTTTCCTTGGTAACAACCGGTATTATGGTCGATAAGGCCATACAAGCCGCACACATTCTCGATATCTTTTTTTCGATACAAGCCGAAGTCATCAATGTAACCACCGTGAAACCTCTTGATACATCACTCATTGCCCAAAGTATTGCAAAAACGGGCCATGTCCTGAGCATTGAGGAACACCAAGTAGCTGGTGGGTTAGGCAGCGCATTGGCTGAATGGATTGTCCAAAATAAACCTGTTCCCATGAAAATACTAGGAGTACGTGATCAGTTTGGTCAATCTGGTGAACCTGAGAAACTGCTCACCCACTATGGCTTATCTGTCCAGCATATTGTAGCCGCTACAAAAGACTTGCTGGATACTCCACGGCCTTAAAGTGGCGCCTTACTTTTTTACCCTCAACCGTAATGACATCAATGCGCGTAGGTTTGTTCTGCAGATCAGCCAGACTAAGGAGTGACCGGACCATTTTACTGTATTTGTGTGGAGTGATATTGAGTTCTGGTGGGAGAAAAGATGGTTGAGAACGAGATTTCACCTCTGCCCCGATGTATTCTCCATCTTTTATGGCGAGAATATCGATTTCTCCATAACGGGTATGCAAATTTCTTTTGAGAATGGTGTAGCCGTGAGCAATCAAATACTCACTCGCGATGGATTCGGCCTGAAAGCCCCGTTCTTGAAAAGAATTTTTTGTTGTCATGACTGCATGATGGCAATCAATCCAAACAAAAATCTAACAGATAACCAAAAGAATGCCGAAAAATTACTGAGCTTTTTGAGCTTTGGCACCAACCTTTTTGCGAATGGTCATGGCTGCCTTACCGATGCGGTCGCGAAGGTAATAAAGTTTTGCCCGTCGGACATTTCCAAGTTGTGTGCGCTCAATTTTTTCAATGGCTGGGGTGTGTAGAGGGAAGATACGCTCAACACCAATACCACCAGTTGCCACTTTACGAACCACAAAGGATTTGCCACTTTCACGATTCTTAATAGAAATGACCAGTCCCTCAAAAATCTGGGTACGGGTCTTTTCACCTTCTTGAATCTTTTGGTGGACACGGACGGTATCACCGACCGAGAATTTAGTTCCATTCACTGATAAATGCTGTGCCATAGATGAGTGATTATACCAGATCGCTTTGTAAAATGGCGGCGAATGTAGGACCCTGATCTTTATTGGTTGTTGAGTGCCGCTTTAAAGAAGGCAACAAAGAGTGGATGTGGGTCAAGTGGTCTGGACTTATATTCCGGATGACCTTGTGTAGCCACAAAGAAAGGGTGCACCGTTTTTGGTAATTCAATAAATTCAACAAGATTTTCTTGGACCGATCGTCCGGCAATCACAAGGCCAGCTTGTTCGAGCTCTTGGGCATACTCATCGTTGAACTCGTAGCGGTGACGATGTCTTTCGGCAATAATGTGTTTTTTCTTATCAAGAAGGTGCGTTGATTTGGCGTAAATGTCATAGATCTGGGTGTGGGGATGGAGTTTGCATTCCCAACTGCCCAGGCGCATGGTGCCTCCATAAGCTCGAGATTCAAGGTTTCTTTCTTGTTCGGGAATAATATGAATAACAGGATGCTTTGATTGAGGATTGACTTCAGTTGTGTGCGCATCTGACCAACCAAGGACATGACGAGCGTACTCCACAACGGCTAACTGCATGCCATAGCACAAACCTAAGTATGGGATTTTGTGCTCGCGAGCATACTGAATACCTTTTATCTTTCCTTCCACTCCTCTTTCTCCCCATCCAATTGGCACAATGATTGCCTGTAAGTTGCTTAACATTTGATCAGGGTTATCACTTTTTTCGAGAGCTTCACTGTTAATCCAGACAATTTCTGGTTCGCAGTCTGTGGCAATACCAGCATGGTTGAGGGCATCTAAAAGTGCAGCATAGCTATCCCGGAGTTCATATTCACCGGTGGCAAAATATTTGCCAATAATGCCAATTTGTAAGCTATTCTTTCGTGGTTCCTTGATTTTCTCCACAAGAGATGTCCATTGTTGGAGGTTTTGTTTTTTAACTGGCAAACCAAGTTCATGCAGGAGCTTTTCGTCAAAACCCTGTTCAGCAAAAATAAGTGGGATCTCATAAACGTCAGAAACGTCGGGGCTATCAATGACATAATCATGTTTGACATGGCAAAACAGAGCAAAGCGCTCTCTTCGTCGTTCATCCATTGGCTTCTCGGCGCGAGCCACAATAAAATCTGGCTGAATGCCCATGTAGTTCAAATTGCGAACGGAAAGTTGCGTAGGCTTGGTTTTTGGTTCTCCAATGTGAGGTGGTGTTGGCAGGTAGCTGACATGAACGTGAACAACCTTTTGTTCGTGGGTGTAATCCAGAATACGTGAAGCCTCGTAGTACAAAGCATTTTGATATTCGCCAGCCGTTCCCCCGAGTTCCACAATGATGATCTCAGCATTATCAGCCTGGCCAGCTTCATTAATTCGTTTGATAATTTCATCGGTGATGTGGGGAACAGCCTCAACATCTTCTCCGTTGTAACCAAAGGCTCGTTCGCGGTCAATCACTGACTTATAGATTTGCCCCATGGTGACAAAGTTATGACGGCCGAGATTCTGGTGAAGGTGTTTTTCGTACGTGCCCAGGTCCATGTCGGCTTCGGTTCCATCGTCACAGAGAAAGGCATCACCATGCTCAATAGGGTTGATGAG